>NZ_CP031416.1:3446230-3759103 GCF_003367375.1 Gallaecimonas mangrovi | reverse complement strand
GCTCAAGGTGTTCGATAAAGCGCACTTTGGCGCTTTGCAGTTGGCTGCGAAGGGCGCTGGCATGGTTTAGAAAGTCATCTAAATTCAATGTTTTACCGTCCACTTTTTGTACGTAGTCCGCGCAGAAGTAGTCGGCAAGCGTGCTGATGGGCCGCTCAGGGTTGCCAAGGTCTGCCATCAGGTTGGTGACGTATTCTAAATGTGTCATTAGGGTGCTCCGTTAGGTCAATAGCACTACGGTAGCGCCTACTGCAGGTCGATATCTTCCGGTATAAAGTGAATAAATGCCGATAAAAGGACAAGGCCACCGTGCTAACAGCGCAATTTGAATGCCGCTATATCGATGAAGATTTTCGGCAAACAGCCCTGCATCAACATGCTAACGGCCAGTTGCTGGTGAATTTGTCGGCCATGGCCCGTATCGATACCTTGCACCAGCATTGGTTGCTGCCCAAAGGCAGTGCTGTGTGGTTGCCCGGTAACATGCCGCATGGGGTGCGATCCTTCGGTGCCTGCCGTGGTTACAGTGGTTACTTTCCAACAGCGATGGCCGCGCAATTACCCGGGGCTATCAAGGTGTTTCAAAGTGGCGAGCTGCTGCGCTCATTAATGAAAAAAAGTGCTGAATTTGCCGCCGGCCACCCATTGCATCAACATCTGGTGCCGCTGCTTATCAATGAAATAGACGAGGCGCTGGCGCAGCCCTTTGTATTAGAGCTGCCGACAGACAAGCGCTTACAAGAGATGGCGGCCGCACTGGTGGCCAAGGCCGAGTTACCGGTGACGGTGGAGCAGGCGGCCAAGGCACTGCACATCAGCCCCAAAACCTTACAGCGGCGCTGGCAACAAAGCTGCGGCAGTGCCTTTAAAAGCTGGCTTATTCAGCTGCGCATGTTGAAGGCGGCCGAGCTGTTGGGCCACGGCCAGTCGGTAACAGCGGTGGCGCTGGAGTTGGGTTACCAAAGCATCAGCACCTTTATTGATATTTTTAAGGCTCGCTTTGCGGTGACACCTGGGCAATACCGGCGCCAGCTGCAGGCGGCGGGCTAGCGAGCAAAAAAGTACTCGCCCAGCACTTTTTTCTGTTGGCCGTACTGGTCGGTAAGGCCAATGCCAATGCCGATGATTTTGCCTTGCGCTGTTGGCGGTTTGGCGGCTAGCGCTTGAGCAACGGTGGCTAGCGCTGGGCTTTTTTCTGCCGCCAGTAAACTCAAATGTGGCTCGAAGTTTTGAAAGACATTGGGGCTGCCATAGCGCTCAAAGGCGGCTAATTTTTCCGGGTAGGCTTTTACCCAGCCTGGTAGCGGTGGCTTGGGGCTACGCATGGGCGAGAGCGCCATGGTGGTTTCGTCGGCCAAGCGTTGCAGCGGCGCTGAATTGGCAACATCAAGAAAGGCCCAGCGGCTTTTGGTTACGCTAAAACCACTTATTTGCACCGCAAAGCTGTGCTGCTTTGCCACCAGTTTGGCAACGGCGGCTTTAATGGCTGCTTCGCTGCCTGCGGGGTAGCGGGTTAAATACAAGGTGACATGCACCGGCCGGCCCTTGGCATAAAAGCTGGTCATGCCGTTTGCTTTCAGCAGGTTACTGGTGGTTTTAACTTGGTCGATGATCGGCTGGGAAGGAATGGCGAAGACGTCAACGCTGATGTTGTCGGCCATGGCCAGTGCTGGCAGCAGTGCCAAGGCGGCCAGCCAAACTTGGTATGGTTTGAGTCGCATGTGGTAAGAGCCAAAATAACAAAAGGCCAGTGTAGCCTTGGCCGCGGGCTTATAACAGCGGTTCGTTTTCAAAGGCTTGGTGTAGAAAATCCAAAAAGGCCTGCACCCTTCTTGGCACCAGGCTTTGCCCGGGATGCACCACATAAATGTTAACGTCGTGGCGGGTAAAGTCCTGCAACACGGCTTGTAACCTGCCGGCATCAAGGTCGGCCTTCACATCCACATAGGATTTAAGCACTACCCCTACTCCCTTGGTTGCCCAGTGGCGCAACACGCCGCCGTCACTGGCGGTGCGGTTGCCTTGTACCTTGACTGAAAAGTCGCCTTCCTTGCTGGAAAAATACCAGTGCGATTGTGGCCGGCCCGGCCGGTCTAGTACCAAGCAATTGTGCTCGGCAAGTTGGTTGGGATGCCGGGGTAAGCCATGGCGTTGCCAATAGCTGGGGGCGGCGCACACCAAGCGTTGGTCGGTGAGTAAACGACGGCTTCGAAACCGCGAGTCGGCAAGGGGGCCAATGCGAATGGCCAAATCGAAGTGGCCTTCCACCAGGTCGGTTACGCCGTCGCTAAGCACTAACTCGAAGCGCAGTTGTGGGTGCTTTTCGATAAAGGCGTCAATTAATGGTGGCAGTTGGTGGCGGCCAAAATCGTTAGTGGCGGTCAGCCGAAGTGTACCGCGCAGTGGCCCGCTATCGGCGACCCGTTCAAAGCTGTCGTCAACGTCGTCCAAGATACGGCGGCAATCTGCTAAAAAGCGTTCACCTTCTGGGGTGAGGTTCATACGCCGGGTGGTACGTACCAGCAGCTGGCTGCCGGCCAGTTGCTCTAATTGCCTTAAGGCCTGGGTAATGGCCGCCGGGGCGCAGCTGCGGCTGCGGGCCACTGCCGCCATGCTGCCTTGCTCAACAATGTCGACAAAAACGCGCATTAAGTTCAGTCGGTCCATTCAGCGCTTCCCCTCGGTAATTGGTGCTTATTATTAATAAAATAATAAATAAAGCATTCAATTTTGGCACATTTATTCATTTAAATCGTAAGCATAAGATGGCCATAACCTAGTCAAAAGACGGAGATTTGTTATGGCCAATGCAACGCCAGTCAGCCATTTTCAGCGGGGCTGCGAAGCCTTAGAAGGTAAGAAACTCTTTATTCTGGGGGCCGGTTCCGGCATGGGCGCCGCTATCGCCAAAATGGCGGTAGCCAAAGGTGCGAAGGTTGCCCTTTCTGGCCGCAGTGAAGAAAAGCTCAAGCGTACTGCCAGTGAGCTGGGCGACGCGGTATTGGGCATTTACCCGCTGGATGCGGTGGATTCACAAGCGGTGGACGCTGCTTTGGCCGATAAAGCCCCCTATGACCACATTGTTACCACCGCGGCCGACCTAACCTTTAAACCCTTCGTGGAGCTGAGCGATGACGACATCGAAAAAATGCTTGGCTCAAAATTCTTTGCGCCGCTCAATATCGCTCGCGGCGCTAACCAGTATTTAAATGCCAACGGCAGTGTGCTGTTTTTCTCTGGCCTTGCCGCTTATCGCCAAGGCGAAGGCTCTTCCATTGTGGGCGCGCTTAACATGGCCCTGGAAAGCCTGGCCGCTAACCTTGCCATTGAAATGAAGCCCAAACGTTTCAACGTTATTTCCCCCGGTGTGGTGGACGCTGGCAGCTGGGACTTTTTGTCAGACGCTGACCGCCAAGCGTTATTTGACTCGGTTGCGGCAAGCCTGCCGGTTGGCCGGGTTGGCCATGTTGATGACTTGGCTCACGCCGCGATCGGCTTGATGGAAAATGGCTTTATTACCGGTACTGTGGTCAATGTTGATGGCGGCGGCCGCATTGCCTGATAGGAGGTTGCTATGCATTTTTTGATAGCTGGCGCTAGCGGTGTTACCGGCCTTGGCGCCACCGAAGTGTTGGAAGCGGCGGGCCATCAGGTTACCACCCTGTCGCGCTCGAATACCGGCCCCGGCAAGGGCCAGCACATCAGTGCGGATTTACTGAATAAGGCCAGCTTGCAAGACCAGGCTGCGGCGCTAAAAGACATCAGCCATGTCTTTTATGCGGCCTTAAAGCCCAGCCCGGATCCGCTGACCGAGGCCACCGAAAATGGCCAGATGCTGGAAAACCTGATTGAAACCTTGCTGGATATTGGCGCGCCTTTAGAACGACTGATTTTCTTGCAGGGCGGCAAAGTCTATGGCGCGCACTTAGGGGTGTATAAAACCCCGGCTCGGGAGGACGATAGCCGTCATTTCCCGCCAAACCTGTATTTCACCCAAGAAGATTATGCCCGCAGCTTGCCTGAGCGCGGCGTGGCCTGGACCGCGCTGCGCCCGGATATTGTGATTGGCCATTCGCTGGGGTCGGCCATGAATCTTGGCAACCTGATTGGGGTTTATGGCAGCTTGTGTAAAGCCATGGGCCATGCCATGCAGTTTCCGGGGCCTGCCGCCGCCTATGAGGTGTTGGTGAATATTTGCGACGCTAAATTGTTGGGCCAAGCGGTGCAATGGGCTGCCGAACAGCAGCAAGACGGCGCTTTTAATATCACCAATGGTGACCAATTCCGCTGGAAGCATGTGTGGCCGAAACTGGCTGCCTGGTTTGGGGTTGATGCCGGCGAACCGCAGCCTATTTCCCTGGATTTACGGTTAGACAAAGCCTGCCGTGAACCATGGGAAAAGCTGGCCGCCGAGCAGCATCTTAAAGAGCCGGTGATAAGCCGATTAGGCCCAGGTGGCTTTGGTGACTTTATCTTTCATGTACAAACCGATGCGGTATTTGATGTCACCAAAGCGCGCCAGGCAGGCTTTGACGCCATGACGTTACATTCTGACCAATGCTTGCTCGACCACTTAGATGCCATGGTGGCAAAGGGCCTGATCCCCAAGCCTTAACCGCCATTAAGCCATAAAAAAAGCCAACCTTTGGGTTGGCTTTTTTCTTTGCAGCTGCGGCTTATTTATAAAATTTGCCGTACAGCTTCAGCATTGACTGGTAATAGCCTTGCGGCGATTTCGCCACTTCGCTTTTAAAGGCAGCAAACACCTTGTCGTATTCAGGCTGGCCATAGCGCTGGGTGTAAATGCCCGCTTTTAAAAACTCGCTGGCGGCAATCATCCAATCGTTAGAGCCCTGCGGCAGTTGCAGCCCTTTTTCCAAATAAGGAATGGCGGTGACATGGCGATTGGTCTGGTTATACAGCATGCCCATCATGATGTTGGCGCGGCCAAAGTCTGGGTCGGCTTGGATGGCGTAGCGATAAGCGGCTTCAGCACGCATGGCTAAATGTTTGGTGCCATTGGTTAAGTCGTTGTAGCTGCGGTTAGGGAGGGTTAAACCCGGCTGCAACGCCAAGTGCAGGGCGCGGCCATAGTTGTATACGGCGCTGGCATCGGTGCTGCCTTTTACCAAGGCTTGGCGTTTTGCCTCGGCCTTTTTCAAGGCGTTAGGGTCAAGCTCGTGGCTTTGTTCACTTTCTTTTACCCAACCATCAAACACCGTTTGGAGATGGTAAGGTTTGAAGGGGGCTTGGGCGTAGGCCAGGCTTGAACCAAAGAAGAGTGCCAATAAAAGATAACGCATTAAGCTTTTACTCCGTGTTAATGCTTGTGAGCAGTCTTTAACGGCTGATCACGTGTTGCTTCCTGGCGTTATTTTATCTCGCTAAGACGTTAAACAATATGAATCATCTATATCAATTTAGTGGCTAGCTTTAGCGTTATTGCAGCAGGTTAGTAATACCAGCGGTATTCCATCTGGTGGGCCGTGGCTTCTGCCAGTTCCTGGCCCTGCAGCATGGAAACTAGATAAAGGCTCATGTCGATACCGGCGGAAATGCCGCCAGAAGTGATGTATTTACCACTGGCCACCCAGCGTTTATCCAGCACCACGTCCAAAGCGGGGTAATCGGCCCGTAAATGCGGAATGTCTTCACTGTGGGTGGTAACAGAATGGCCATCCAGTAGCCCGGCTTCGGCCAGCAGAAAAGCGCCGGTACAAACCGAGGTAACCTTCAAGGCGGTTTTATCTACCTGGCGGATCCAGTCAATCACCTCTGGCTTTTTTACCTCGGCACTGTGTACGCCGCCAGCCACCACTAGCGCGTCTAATTTGGGGTGGTCAGTAATGGCGTAATGCGGCTTAACCCAATAGCCGCCCCTGGCATTAACCAATTCGGTACTTTGACCAATCAGAAACACATTCCAATCTTTGGCGCCAACCCGCTTGGCGGTACTAAATACTTCGAAGGGCCCGGAAAAATCGAGCACTTCGGCCTGCTCGTAAACATAAATTCCAATATTCATGGGGGATCCTTGCTGGAGGGGCCTGGCTGTCGTGCGACGCTAGTTTTTTATTCTTGTAACACGTTTTTTTATTCATGACTGTTGCAAATGCGCGTAACTGTGTAACGAGTTTTTGTAATGCGGATAAGGTCACAAGTTGTTGCTGGCACTAATAGTGCACTGCTTGTCAGGGGAGTGACACATAAGCCGGTTATGATAGAGCGGGCATCACTGCCAATATGCGTTTAGAGGTCACACTTGAATGTGATTTATGTCACAACGTCTAGCGTGTAGCAATAATGAAATTACATATAGAGAAAGGACAGCCGCCAGGGCGGCTGGGAAACTTAGATACCACCTTAATCTAATAGAGGAATTTCTTATTTAGGAGTTAGCAGAATCCAGTCCATCTTTTTGGGTCTAGTTTCACTGAAGGCAAGCATTCGCTTATTATCAGACCAATCATTGAAATATTCACAGTAATATATTTCTGGTGACTTTCTTATTAAGTATTCAACGGTAAAAAACTTCTTGGCTCTTAAAATTAAATTATCTATCGGTCTATCTTCATCATTAAACAACCAATCATGAAGTTCAATAATTATCTCCGAGTTACTAATTGATGAGAGTAGGGCCTCGTCAAAAAGTGAGAACTCTGCACCTTCTATATCGCAGAGAATTAAGCTGGGACCTTTTCTATTTAAAATTTCTCTAATTGACTGTGCGTTCGCTTCTTTATGAATTTCTAGTTTGTCTGAAATTTTATTTATTTTTCCATTTTCGTATATTACTGATCTTCCTTTTTCTGATATTTCAAAACAGCTGCATTCTTTAAAGTGCTTAGACACCAAAAGCCCCACTGGGTAGTAGCCATCTGCCGCACCAATATCTATAAAATGATCATATTTTCGACTGAGTTCGATAATTTTTTCAAGAATATGAATTTCATATTGACCGAGAAGTTTATTTAAAATGTCGTCTTTTCCCCACCAACTTTTTTCAGATATCTTCATTCCTTTGAAGGGTCCTAAGGCAACCTCTCCTTTTAACGTTGATAACGAATCTAAGAAAATTTCTTCTTTTATTAACCCTATATCTGATAAAATCCCAAGTTTTCGAAGGATTCGATTTATTATCATCGATGTTGTCCATCTCAATCCAAATTTCTTTATATATTTAGATACGTTCACTATTTTACTCATTTTATCTTCCTCTGATTAAATTTATAAAACTAGCTATCTTTAGTTGATTTAGTATATATAGAAATGTTGTTTGTAAATTAAAATTCCTTTGGTTAAAATTTAAAATAATCTGCTTTTTAATTTGTAAAGTTACAGTTCTGTTTTCTGTTAGTAGTTCAAATATGATAGACGGGTTATTGAAAACCTGCTGGGATATTTAAATGAGGGATTCAACGGTGCTGTAGATTTCAACAGTAAGCTGTAAGCGTGCTTATTAAGTTTACATCCCGGATTCCATGGTATTTATTTATAATGTAGTATCTCAATTGAGATATTATTCCTAGTGGGGTTTTTTAATAATTATTTTACCTGTTAGACAGTAGGTCGGATCGTCATCATTGTATGTTTTATGAAAGTCGGATGGTAAATTTTTATTTGTTGAATGGAAGCAAAAATAACGTCAATGATTTTCATTAGTTAATTTAAGATATAATTATATATCTTAAATTAACTGTGAAATGCCAATTAATCATTACCGGAAGTAATTTTTTCTAACGTGTATCTTGCTACGAAAAATTATTTCCTGATATCGTTAAATTCAATTTTTTTACAGATGCTGCGTAACTATCAGAAAAGAAAATAGTTATTTGGGAGATGGCGGTCGTTATTGAAGGACTGACTTTCACCTGTAAGCTGATAATGAAAGTGTGAGCAGTCAATAATGCATATTATTTTTATTCCTGCTTGAGGGACAATATTAGTAGTCTTAATGAAAGCCCTATCGAAGCTTTTAAATATCGCCAAAGGCAGTAAACGCTTAGTGGCACTTTATTTATGCTATTAATTGGCCGCTTTGTCGTCTTGAGTTACCGGCGGCAAACCGCTGCCCGTGTTTTGTAATAGAGGGAATACATGTGCTGAAAGGAATCACTACCGTCGCTGCGCTCGCCCTGGTGGGCTGCACGGCGATGCCCACCGACACGCCGCCGCCTTGGCAAAGCCGCAGTACCTATTATGTATTATCCGGCAGGCAAGGCTGGATGCCGGGGCGCCACCTCAGCTTTGGCCCTTATCGGGTCGATGTTGATAGCAGCGGCCACTTTAATTTTTTGGATAATATGCTGTTAAACGCCAGGCACCAAAGCGTTGCGCTACAGCTGACAGACGCTCAAGGCGGTGATGCGCGTTTTCTTTACCAGCAACGGTGCGATGGCCACCACGGCTCAGTGACCTTTGTTGAGGCCAATAAATTTGCTGCGCGAATCGACGTTCAGGGCCTGCAAAGTACCTCTTCGGACCCATACCATTTCACCGTCGGTGGCCATCAGTATCATCTGGCCTATGGCCCATCGAACTGGCCTGTGGTTGTGAGTATCAGCCAGGATGGCCATGCCTTTGCGGAACTGCACCTCGGTGCTTACGGCGGCTCGATGCGGGCCGAAGACCACATTTGGCTGATTAAAGGCTTAGACAAAACCGACACACTTATTGGCGCCTTGCTGGTCAGTTATGCCGCCAGTTATCGGCCTGATTACTGCGACACCGATACCGATAAAACCTAAGCGGTGCTTGGTAAAGCCAGCTGCTGCCTTATGGGGTTTTATCGTAAAGCGAGCACTGCCTATATATTGACGACAGCAGCGCCCGAAAACGGCTGTTAACAGCCCGTTCTTCATGCTTGTCAATGCGGTGGCCGTTACTTTGGCAAAGCACGAGATCGCCAATGCTACCCATGCCACCAAACATCCTTAATACCTTGGCCGCACTGGCACTGCTGTGCGCGGTGGGAAGTCGCCAGTGCTTTTCGCCATGTGTTTTTAAAAGCAGGTTTAATGCCGCTATATCGCTGTTTAAACTCATCGCTCCACTCTTTGATAATTACGCTTCTAAAGCGATACAGGTTTGCCTGTTGCCATAGCGATTGCCGCCAATAGTCTTGATTGTATCGCCGGCAGGGCGCTGCCAGCGTAACCCGGCTTTGGTCATTTTCTTAAGGTAGGCATCGCTTGCAAGTCGCCACTGAGTACCCAGGACAGCCCGCTTTTTAAAGCCGTGCTGTAGGTGTTGCCCCTCGGCCAAGCCGCCAAAACTGCCGATAGGTTGGCAACTATCATGCATCTTCGTATTGCCCGGTTAGCGATAGTGGCGTTTAAACGCGTTCGAGCTTTTCAAAAGGCGGCTTGGGCATTAGCAGGGTTATGTCATCGCCTTTGTTGACGTTACCCCCCGCCTTCACAATGGCCATAACACCGGCTTTGCGAAGCACATTTCCGCTATCGTCTTTACCCAACACCGCAGCCAGCAAGCCTTTTTGGTAGTTTTCGATTTGTGGGCAGGGGTTACGCAGACCGGTTATTTCAATGGCGGCGCCAATGGGGAAGGTTAAAACCGCACCTTTCGGCAACGCCAGCAGGTTAATACCGGCGGTAGTCATGTTTTCACCTAATGCCGCAGGTGCTACGGCGAAGCCTTGGTCTTGTAATTCCTCAAAAAGCTCTGCCTGTATTAAATGCACCTGCCGCAAATTTGGCTGACTGGGGTCTACTTTCACTCTTGAGCGATGCTTAACCGTTGTACCCCGGTGTGCATCCCCTTCAATACCCTCTCCAGCGATAAGGCGTATGGTGTCAACGGGCGACTTTGAAAAGTGATGTTCCTGGCTTCGACTTACCGATATAACCTTGGGCAAATGTTTCTCCTTAAAAGCCATGTGATGCGTCCCAATAAAATCGGTGCGGTATTATTGTCAGGCGCGGTAGCTGTCGGTGTCTAAAGTGAGTTTATTCGCAGGGGAATGAGGGCAAAAGTTACTTTCTTGCGTGGCCAGGAAAGTAAGCGGGGCCGCCTCGCATCCGTGCCTCGTGCTCACTCGTTCCTTACCCCTCAGCGCTCCACTTAAAGGGGCCCCAAAAGCAGGTGGCTTCGTTACCATTTGATTTTATTGAAATATAGAAGTGGGTGTCTTATGTTGTTTTACGCTAGTTAGGACTCTCGATGCCAATGCACATACGCTGCGCCTTTTGTAGTTTGGAGCAAAAGCACTGCCCCCGCGCAACCTGGGCATGCGCCTTCCACCTCAAAGGCTTTCTCTACTTCCTTTTCTTTCGGTAGTGGCATTTGTTTTTTTACTCTGTCGAGGTCAGAGCGTGCGATCTGTAACATTTCTTCAGCCGTGTTAGAACCAACCATTTTGAGCTTGGCTTTGCTCAGGTCCAGAACTGAGTCCGCGTGCACGCATGCAGCCCAAAAGTGAACTGGTTTTGGGCTGGCCGATGCACAAGCTAGGCGCACAAATCCAATGGGCACGTCAGAGCAGGAAGTATCTTCTTCGTTCGTCTCACAGGGACCGCACTCAACATCATAATAGTGTCCAACTAAGATCTCTTGAACATCCTCTGGAATAATCATCCACCCGTTGATGTTCACCCGATAAAACGGACACGCAGTTGTTATTAAGCGGCTTGCTCGTACTGTATCGGTGATACGTAATCGAGGCTACTGTGTAGCCGCACCTTGTTGTAAAAATGCTGGATGTAATGGCCTACCTGTTGGCGCAGTGACGCCACCGTACCGAAGTGATTGTCGTGTATCAGTTCGGCTTTGAGCGTCTTAAAGAACGACTCCACTTCTGCATTATCCGTGCATTGCCCTGGGCGGTTCATGCTATGGCGAATACCATATCGATTGAGCCATTTCTGCATCACTTTCGCCCGGAATTCAATGCCCCTGTCGGTGTGCAGTATCAATCCTGGCTTGGGCTTACGCTGCTTGATGGCTTTATAAAGCGCGACCGTGCTCAGTTCGGCGTTGAGCTTTTCATGCAGCGCCCAGCCGATGATTTTCCGTGACCACAGGTCCACGATAACCGCTAAAAACACATGGCGGCGGCCAAAGCGGATGTAGGTAACATCACTGGACCACTGCTGGTTTGGGCCGCTCGCTTTGGGGATAGCCAGGCGATGGTTCGGCAGCACTTTCAGTTCTGCACGGCGCTTGTTCATCCGCCGGTAAACCCGCTCCACACGGGCTTTTAGCCCCGCTTCACGCATCAGCCTTGCCACCCGTTTAGCGCCAACCCGAATACCCTCCAAGCGCAAGGCACGATGGATTTTCGGGCTGCCATAGCGTTGCTTTGCCTTCTCAAATAGGCGGCGGATAGCCGTTAGCAAAGCGTCGTCTTGTTGCTGACGTTGGCTTGGTTGGCGCTTGAGCCAGTCGTAGTAGCCACTGCGCGAGACCTTCAGCCTGGCACACAGCGCTTTTACCGGGATTTGCCCTTGCTGGCGTTGGATGAAGCGATACCGCTGCGTTGTTCCTCCGCCTGGAAACGTTGCCACTTTTTTAGGATGTCGTTCTCCATCTCCAGCTCGGCAATGCGCTTCTTGAGCTGTTTCACTTCATCCTGCTCTTTGAGCTTGCCTTCGGGCTTCGGGGTCTTGCTGGCCATGCCGTACTTACCTTCACGGGATTCTTTGCGCCAACGAGACAACATGAAGGGGTGAATGTCCAGCGCCTCGGCCACTTCCTTGACGCTGCGGTGTGGCTCATGGCTCCACTGCACGGCCTTCTTCTTGAACTCAAGGCTGTACTGCTGGGTACGTTTTCCGGTCTTGTAAGCGGGCATCAATGACCTCTTTGTCAGTTATTGATGCGTGTCCGATAAACCGGGTGAGGTCCACGTCCTATTGCATATTTTTGTTATGCGTTGGACCCATTCATCAAGTCTTTATGGTACATAAATTAGCCCGATCGTAAATTGATAACCCTGCTCAACTTCAGCCACCTTACCAGTTAAAACTAAATCGCTTACACCCTCTCCCTCAGTACAGAGTTCAATCAACACATCTCAGTGGCCGCACATCCATTGAGCACAGGAAGTAACCAAAGACTCATCGGTTAACTAAATTAAGGTTTCACCATAGTCATTTACGTAGTCACGATTTTGATTTGCAATTTTTGCGGGTACTTCCGTGATGCCTTCAATTTTTGATTGTAATTCAAAGTTATCACGAGTAAACGAACGGACCACTTCACTTATCATTGGCCGCCAACTCATCGGTATAGGATGATCTTAAGTTTCATCTTTTATCGGATTGAGCATCTCTCTCTAACCATCTTTGCCGCATAACGCCTAAATATGGGGCGTAAACAGGCAGGTGATAATGGCGAAGCCGCCTACCTGTTTGTGTCTCAGCCCGCCCTGGCGGGCGATACGATTTGTTTATTATATTGCATTGCCTATACATCCTCGATTGAGATGCAACCAAACTCTCCGGTTAGCTGTTCTATAAAAAAACCGAGAAACAAGAAGTAGTCTCCTGAACGGTGAGTATAAAAACCTTCATCTATAACGACAATTTCAAATGACATTTGCTCTCCGTGCATTGAGTGGACAATCCATTTGTTATCGCTTTTTTTAAATTGAAGACCTGTGCAAAGGTTGTCTAGAAACAGTGATGCTTGATCACAAGAGACTTTGTCTTCAAGTCGAATATTTTGTGCTAAACCCAAGGATGCCCCCTGAAATATAACGCCGCCAACAGCGGCCGAGTATAGTGAGGTCCAGCCCCGAAGGGGCGATGCAGCTTGGCCTTGTTAAATGTTGTTGGCTAGAAATTGGATTGCACATAAGTAAACAGTAACTCTTGAATGTTATCTGGGTACTCTGTGAACTCATAATCGAGTTTATTTAGGTACTCTTCATGCTTTTCGGAAATACTCTCTAGCGCCTTAACTCTCTCATCGCGATCTCTGGGTGGGCCGCCCTCACCAAACAGATCCAGTGCTTTCTGAGCGATACCTGCCATCCTGTGAGCCCCAATCGAATCGAGAGCCTTTGCTGCGTAAAAAGCGATATCACACAGCAGTGTTATAGAACAACTGATCAAAGCCACCGTTATTCACCTCTGCTTCTACAGACCATATTGTTGCCAATACGCGTTCTGGTTCGCGAATACCATCGAATCCTTTTGATTCGAGCTTGTTCAGTGATTTTTCAAATGCTTGCTCTATATTCTTCATGACATTTAACAGTTTTATTAGCGAACTCGTTTTTACTCATCAGATCAGTTGTCATTTATTACACTAACAAACTGATATTCATCTTGATTATCTACTTTTACATATCCTTTCAGTCGGCGAAAGCGAGCGGTCTCGTTTTTATGCGAGCTATATAGTAGTTATCATCACATCGGACAAGTGATATTCCGCGCCTTTTTAACCACTTATAACTGGTTACACCATAAAAAGCGCGCTGTGGGCTGTATGTAATGAGCACCTCGGAGGCTTAGTTCCCCTTCAAAAAATCCAATGGCCATCAGAGGTCTACATTTTGTACTTAGATCCTGACGATGATTCCTTTTAAGCCCGTTAAGTGCAGCGCTTTGCTGTCGAGAGTGAAGGGGCAGCTGAGACAGGGATGTCGAAGCAGGTGAGTACGCGTCGGGACACGCGTATGAACTGGTGACCCGAGAACGACCAGAAGCAAAGACAACGCGACAAATTTGCCAGGAGCAAATTTGAATATTGGCGCTAGCGACGATCACCCGTTAGGGCGAAGACCAAGGATGGTCTGAGTAAACATGGGCGATGGTTTTGGTTGGGCAGCCCCGCTGACTTTTGCCAAAACAAAAGTGGGACGGCCGCCGGGCCGAAACCCGGCAAACAAAAGCGCCTACCGGTGCGCAAACCGGCAACTAAAGGAACAATAACGAAGCTAAGCTCCTTAACAATCCGCAACGTACTAATGGCAAATTGGCCAACCAGCACCCACGCTACCGCCCTCAGGACTTTCACCTACGTTGCCAAGACAGCGCCAAACACTCCTTGTCAGCTGATTACCAAACTACCGGCTAAGCCGCTGGCAATAAAGCAAAAAAAGCAGCGCAGGGTACTGCTTTTTTATCGGCGGGAATTTAGTCCAGCAAGTGACTGCCGTCGGCATAGCGTTCCCAGGCAACCGGGGTGTAGCTGTCAGCGATACTCAGGCGCAGCAGGGCATCAATAATTTTTTCAGCGTTTTCACTGTTGCTTAGCAGCAATACCGCCATTTTTTGCTTTGGAAAAACAATCAAGTAGTGCACGCAGCCGTCGCCCCGGCCTTCTTTAAAAGCGCCCCAGCCGAAGGGGGTTTTAATGAGTCCCCAACCCAGGCCATAGCTAAGAGCAATATCGTCGTAGGCGCCTGTAACTTCATCGATACCGGGGCCGAACTGGGTGGGGGCGCGGATGCGAATTTGCGGGCTAAACATGGCGTTGTAGGAGGCTGGGGTTAGCCCTGCGCCTTGCAGCACTGCGCTGACAAAGTGGGTGAGCTCGTTGGGCGTGGTTTCCAGGGTACTGGCACTACGCGGGGCGTTGTCTTTGTCTTTCGGGTAGGGGCGGCCCTCGCCGTTGTAACCGGTGGCGTAGTGGCCCTCAAAGCGCGGTTGCCACTGGTAGCTGGAACTCGCCATGCCAAAAGGAGTGAACACGTATTCTTGGGCCAACTCTTCCAGGGTTTTGCCGGTTTTTTGCTCCAGCACCGTTTGCAAAAGCGTCATGCCCTCGCCGGAGTAGCGGTAATGGCTGCCGGGCTTGGCGTGAAAATGCAGCTTGTGGTCCGGCTCAAACCAGCGCCAGTTACCAAGGCCAGTGGTGTGGCTCAGGCACATACGGGCGGTGATAAGCTTGGCCTCGGGTTGGCCCTTGAGGCTAGATAAATCCCGGTGCCAGGCGCGCTTGTCCCCTTTGATTTGCCACAGCGGTTTGTCGAGGTACTGATATAGCGGAGTGTCTAAATCAATAACGCCTTTATCCACCAGTTGCATCACCAAGGTGGCAAATACCGCCTTACTAATGGATGCACCGTAGATCTCGGTATCCAGTGTTAAGGGCGTTTGGGCTTGAACATTGGCATAGCCAAAGGCCTGGCTGTAAACCGGCTTGGCATCGTTAAAGACGGTGACGCTAAGGCCCGTTACCTGGCCGATAGCCAGCAACTTGTTAACGCCTTTGGTGAGCTGCTGGCTGCTGATAGTGCTGCCGTCGAGGCGCTTGATGGTGGCGGCTTGTACCTGGCTAATCAGGCAAAAGGCGATGATGGCTAACACGCGGCTTAAGATGGTCATGGCTCCCTCCCGTGCCCAAACCATAGAAGCGGGAGTAAGGTTTTACCAACGGGGCTGAAGGTACGTTGGTAACAAGATATTAAGCCTTGGCGGCGCGATTTTTCTTTAAAAACCCCATCCAAAATAGCGCTTCAAAGCCTGCCCCCATCAGCAGCAGTAGTGTGCCACCGGCCGGGTAGCTGGCACTGTAGCAGCTAAGGGCGGCGATAAGGCACAGCGCTGGCAGCACAAAGCGTTTGATAAACGGCATCACGAAATCCTGTGAGTAGCGATAAGAATTTAATTTAACCCGTTATTTTTACTGTAGAAAATAAAAAAGGCCCCGCAGGGCCTTTTGAAAAAAAAGCTTACACCTTAAAGCGGCTCATTAAGTCATTTAGGCGCTTGTTGGAGTCGGCCAGTGCTTCGGTCGAGGCGCCTGCGGCCTGGCCGCTGGCCACCAGTGAATCGACCAAGTCTTTAATGGCCACCATGTTCTGATTGATTTCCTCGCTGACCGAGCTTTGCTCTTCAGCGGCGGTGGCTATTTGGGTGCTGAGGTCGCTAATGCGGGTAACCGCATTGGCCACACCATCCAAACCGGTGTGCACTTCGGCGGTGCGCTCGCCGGTGTATTGGCTGCTGGTTTGGGTTTGCTCCATAGCGCTAACCACCGAATCCACCCCTTGCTGCATCCTTGACAGCATGTCGCCAATCTCGACGGTGCTGTTTTGGGTGCGCCCGGCTAAGGTGCGAACCTCGTCAGCCACCACCGCAAAGCCGCGGCCTTGGTCGCCAGCCCTGGCGGCTTCAATGGCGGCGTTTAGGGCCAGCAGGTTGGTTTGCTCTGCGATCTCACGGATAACCCCCAGCACCGAGGTGATTTTCTCGGCGTCTTGCTTCATCGCCTGCACTTTGTCGGTAGCGCTACCGACATGGTCAGACAGTTCCAACACACTGTTGGAAGCCGCCTCAACAATGCCGCGGGTTTGCTGGGTATTGCCGTTGACTTCTTGGGCAAAACTGGCGGTTTCGGCAGCGTTGCGGGCCACAGTTTCGGCGGTGGAGCTCATCTCGTTGATGGCGGTAACGGCCTGGTCGGTTTCAGACGAGTGGCGTGCCAGGGCGCCGTTGGTTTGTTCGGCCTGGCGCTGCAATTCGGTTACGCCATCGCGAATATGGCCAGAGGTTTCCATAACCTCTTTCACCATCTCTTGCAGGGCACCAATAAAGCGGTTGACCGAGTCGCCAATGGCACCCAGCTCGTCGTTACGCACAATGCGCACCCGTTGAGTGAGGTCAGCATCACCCGACGACAGCCTGTCGAGGTTTTGGCGCAGTACGGTCAGGCGGCGAATAAGCTGGCGAAGGGCAACCATCATCATGGCAATAAGGATGACCACCAACGGAATTTGCACTCCGGCCAGGGCGTTAAGAATGGCGTTGCCAGAAGAGGTTAACAGCGCTGTGGGCAGGCCTGCCGCCACAAACCAGGGCGTGCCTTTAACCTTATGCAATAGCAGCGTGTAGCTTTCGCCGTTGTTGTCGTAGGTGGCTTCCAGAGGCTGGCCGCTATCGACGTTGGCCATGAGCTTGCTAACGGCGTCGACGTAAGCAGACTTTGGCAATGCATTGAGGTTTTTCAGCACTATGTCACCGCTGATACGGGTGCTGTTAGACACCACCTTGCCACCCGCTTCAACAATCAATACTTCGCCATTGATTTTCTTTTCAAGATTGGCCACCAGCTTATTAAAAAAACCCAGGGTTAAGTCGATAGTGGAGACGCCATAGGCTTCGCCATTTTTGTAAATGGCCATGGCGCAGTTGGTGCGCGCCTCAAAGCCGGCATCGGCATAGGCGGGCCACCACTTGCATTGGCCTTTGGGCATGTTAAGGGCGGTGGTGTACCAACCTTCCTGGTAGTAATTGGCCTGGGTGTCGGGGCTGTTCCAGTATTCGCTTTTCTCAAACTGGCCATTTTGGCCGCGCACATAAAAGCTGCTGAAACGGTCACGGCCAGCCTGGCGTTTACCGGGCAAAGGCCAAATACCGCCGCCAAACACGGCTTTGTTGCCGTATTGGTCCATCAGGGCCGGTAGCAGGCGGTCGATGTCGTCGCTGGAAAGCTCGGCCGCCGTCTGGGTAATGGCGCGGGACTGGGCTTCAATACGCGCCAGCTCCAGATGAATATCTTGGGAGATCTCCTGCATTTGCAGGCTGACATTGTCCTTTTGTAACGCTTCCAGTTTTGGAAACACAAAGTAACGAATGCCAAGCACCGTTAGCAGGCAAATCATTAGCATAAAACCGATGAGCCAAAGCGTATAACGGGCCTGAATCGTATTGAATTTCACAGTACTACCCCCTTAAGTGCTGTATTAGATTCTGGTTATCTCTGCCCTGAGTGGTGCCGATAAAGGTAGACGACAGCCTGCCGTGGCGCCTATTGTTAATAAAATGTTTATCGGCGCAAGGCTATTGGGCTTTAGGCGAAAGGGGGGTTATTTCAACGCCTAACAGGTAACCAAAAAAGGCCCATTGGGCCTTTTTAGTGGAAGGTGGCGGGGGTAAGGCCCATGTCCTTAAAGGCACCGCTGACAGTGTATTCAATGGTGCTTTCAAGGGTATCGCCAATGACGGCTTGTTGTTGGCTGGAAAGTGCCTGCCAATTGGCGGGTAGCTTTTTTAGCAGTAATGGCAGTTGCTGCTGGTAGTAGCAATCGGAACACAACAGCTTGCCATGGATATAGGGCAGCACTTTTATCGCCATATAGGTAACGGCGGTCTTTGGCACGGTAAATTCCGAACGTTGGTAAACGCCGTAACCCCAGGTCCAAAGCATGTCGGGAATGGCGGCCGGTTCTAACTTCAGCACTAAATCAAATTGCTGTTGCTGGTCTTGGCTGATGATCTCTGGCTGATAGCCTTTTGCAGTTAAAGCGCGCATGGCGGTTTGCTCTAGGAGTTTTTTAAAGTGCGGCGCGTTAATGTCGTCAAAATCGTTGTTAAAGATGGTGGTGCCAACCACCGCGTAATTAGGCACGGCAGGGAAATCATCAATCACGCCAACCGACTGCACTTTTGTCAACTGTGCTGGCTGGAGGTGAGTGGCGCAGCCGGTGAGCCAAACAGCAAGCACCGTGGCCAGTGCTCCTTTCCCAAAGGCGAATGTCATTATTGTTATTCCTTTTAATTTCTGTGGCTTACTTTAAATTGCGGCGGGAGTGAGGGGCAATAAAAAAGGCCCCTGTCCGGGGCCTTTAGTGTGATTGGCGGTAATTACAGCGATGGTAGCAGCGTTTTGGGTACAAACGCATTTAAGGCGCCGCTTTCTAAAATGGCATTGGCGGCTTCCATGTCGGCGGCCATGTAACGGTCTTGGTCGTAGAAGCTGACCTGGCCGCGCAAAATGGCCTTGGCACTTTCAACGATAGGGGCGGCTTTTAGCGGCGCCCTAAAATCAAGGCCCTGGCAAGCGGCCAGGTATTCCACCGCCAGCACGCCACGGCTGTTGGCGGCCATGTCTTTGAGGCGGCGGCCAGCAAAGGTGGCCATCGACACATGGTCTTCCTGGTTGGCACTGGTGGGCAGGGAATCAACGCTGGCCGGGTGGGCCAGAGATTTGTTCTCTGACGCTAAGGCGGCAGCGGTGACCTGGGCAATCATAAAGCCCGAGTTCACGCCGCCGTTATTAACCAAAAACGCCGGCAGGCCGGAGAGGTTTTTGTCGATTAACAGCGCCATGCGCCGTTCGGACAAGGCACCAATTTCGCTAATGGCCAGCGCCAGGTTGTCGGCGGCCATGGCCACCGGTTCGGCGTGGAAGTTACCACCACTGATGATGTCGTCATCTTCCGCGAACACCAGCGGGTTATCGGTAACGCCGTTGGCTTCGCACAAAAGCACCTCGGCGGCCTGGCGAATTTGCGTGAGACAAGCGCCCATTACCTGTGGCTGGCAGCGCAGGCTGTATGGGTCTTGCACCTTGTCGCAGTTGGCGTGTGAGGCGCCAACTTCGGAAGTGTCGGTGAGAATATGGCGGTACAGCGCGGCGCTATCGATTTGGCCTTGCTGGCCGCGCACTTTATGAATGCGCGCGTCAAAGGGGCGGCGTGACCCCAGGGCCGCTTCCACACTGGTGCTGCCCACCACGCTACCGGCCACAAACAAATCTTCGGCGGCAAAGAGCCCTTGCAGGGCAAAGGCGGTGCTGGCTTGGGTGCCGTTAAGGAGCGCTAGACCTTCTTTCGCGGCAAGGGTAACTGGCTTAATACCGGCTATTGCCAGGCCTTCGGCGGCGCTGAGCTTTTGGCCTTTGTGCAGCACAAAGCCTTCGCCAATCAGTGGGCAGACCATGTGCGCAAGTGGCGCCAAATCGCCAGAGGCGCCCACTGAGCCTTTTTGCGGAATGCAGGGGTACACCTCGGCGTTAATCAGCGCCATCAAGCCTTCTAAAACCACCCGGCGGATGCCGGAATAACCACGGGACAGGGCGTTGAGCTTTAACACCATCAACAGCCGCACCGTGTTTTCGCCCATGAGTTCGCCAATACCGGCGGCGTGGGACAGCACAATGCGCCGCTGCAGTTCTTCCAGCTCATGGCGGGCGATACGGGTATTGGCTAACAGGCCAAAGCCGGTGTTAATGCCATATACCACCCGGTCTTCTTCCACCACTTTTTGCACTTGGGCAGCGCTTTTTTCAATGGCTGGCCAAGCGCTATCGGCCAGGGTGACAGTGACCGGTTCAAATGCCACCCGGCGCAGGTCAGAAAGGGAAAGCGCACCGGGGTTGAGTACCAGGTTAAACATCTATTTGGTCTCCAGCATGGGTAAATCCAGGCCCTGTTCACGGGCACAGTGTTGAGCAATATCGTAGCCGGCATCGCTGTGGCGCATAACGCCGGTGGCCGGGTCGTTCCACAGCACCCGGCCAATACGCTTCGCCGCGGCATCGGTGCCGTCGGCAACGATCACCACCCCGGCGTGCTGGCTAAAGCCCATGCCAACGCCGCCGCCGTGGTGCAAGGAAACCCAAGTGGCACCGCCGGCGGTGTTCAACAGCGCGTTTAAAAGAGGCCAGTCAGATACCGCGTCAGAGCCGTCTTCCATGGCTTCGGTTTCACGGTTGGGGCTGGCCACCGAGCCGCTGTCGAGGTGGTCACGGCCAATAACGATGGGGGCTTTTAATTCGCCACTTTTCACCATGTCGTTAAAGGCTTTGGCTAGCCGCGCCCGGTCTTTAAGGCCAACCCAGCAAATACGCGCCGGCAGGCCCTGAAAGGCAATGCGCTCACGAGCCATGTCCAGCCAGTTGTGCAGGTGTGGGTCGTTGGGGATAAGTTCTTTGACTTTGGCGTCGGTCTTGTAAATGTCTTCTGGGTCACCACTGAGCGCCACCCAGCGGAAAGGGCCAATGCCTTCACAGAACAAGGGGCGAATATAGGCCGGTACAAAGCCGGGGAAATCAAAGGCGTTTTGCACCCCTTCTTCAAAGGCCATCTGGCGAATGTTATTGCCGTAATCAAGGGTGGCCGCCCCCGCTTTTTGCAGGGCCAGCATCGCCGTTACCTGCACTGCCATCGAGGCTTTGGCGGCGTTAACTACGGCTTTTTCGTCCTTGGCGCGCATCTCGCGGGCCTCAGCCAGGGTCCAGCCCTGTGGCAGGTAGCCATTTAACGGGTCGTGGGCTGAAGTTTGGTCGGTAACCACATCCGGGGTGATGCCGCGTTTGACGAGCTCTGCAAAAACGTCAGCGGCGTTACCCAAGAGGCCCACCGACACCGCGCGGCCCATGGCGTTGGCATCTTCAATCATGCCTAGGGCTTCATCCAGGCTGGTGGCCTTTTTGTCCACATAACGGGTGCGCAGGCGAAAGTCGATGCGGCTCTCGTCGCATTCCACCGCCAGCATGCTAAAGCCGGCCATGGTGGCGGCTAACGGCTGGGCGCCGCCCATGCCGCCAAGACCACCGGTTAAGATCCAGCGGCCTTGGGCCTTACCGGCAAAATGTTGCTTGGCTACCGCCACAAAGGTTTCGTAGGTGCCCTGGACGATGCCCTGGGAGCCGATGTAAATCCAGGAGCCGGCAGTCATTTGGCCGTACATCATCAGGCCTTTTTTATCGAGCTCGTTAAAGTGCTCCCAGGTGGCCCAGTGCGGCACCAAATTGGAATTGGCAATGAGCACCCGCGGCGCGTCGCTGTGGGTTTTAAAAACCCCCACCGGTTTGCCCGACTGCACCAGCAAGGTTTCGTCGTCTTCCAAGCGCTTTAAGGTGGCAATGATTTTGTCAAAGCACTCCCAGTTACGGGCGGCGCGGCCAATACCACCGTAAACCACCAACGCCTGGGGATGCTCGGCCACGGCCGGGTCGAGGTTATTCATCAACATGCGCATGGCGGCTTCGCTGAGCCAGCTTTTGCAGCTTAACTGGCTGCCGTGAGGGGCGCGAATATCGCGGCTATTATCGAGTCGGTTACCTGTGGTTTGCATCGGTGTTCCCCAAAGTCGGTAATTGTCCGCCCAGTCGGTAATGGCTGGGGTGATAAAGGCGTGCCAGGCTAACGGCGCCATGGCGCGAGGCGGTTAAACGGGTCAGTTTCAGTAGCGGGCTATGTTCTGCCACATCGAGCAGCGCCGCTTCATTCAAGGTGGCGGCCACGGCTTCAACCCAGTGGTGGGCTTCGGTAATGGGGGCCACGGCACTGAGGTATTCGTGGGGGGTATGGCGGTTAAAATCTTGGCTTAAATAGTCAGGAATCAGCCCTTGGTTTACATAACGCGCCTCAAGCTGAATAGGGGCGCCGTCTTCCAAGTGTAAAATGCGCGACAGTGCCACTTCGGTGCCTATGGCCAGCCCCAATACTTTGGCAACATCGGCCGGGCAAGGCAGGGCTTTAAGCTCCAGCACCTGGGCTTGGTAAAGGTGGCCACGCTCGGCCACTTCAATGGCAATATTACGAATATTTAAAAGCGCGCTCTGGGCTTTCAGTTCGGCAACAAAAGTGCCCTGGCCCTGGCGCCGCTCCAGCACCCCCGCCGCCACTAACTCGGTTAAGGCGCGCCGGGCTGTCATCCGCGATACAGTAAACTTTTCTGCCAGTTGGTTTTCAGAAGGAACAGCATCCCCTGAATTCAGCTGACCATTGTCGATGCTGTCGAGCAGCCAGCGACGAATGGAAAGAAATTTGCTCATGGCTTAAAGGGCTTGTTGCGATTGCGCCCAATGTGGCACAGTCATCTTGTATATACAAGTGAGGGCGCTATGTCGACAGACTGGGATTGGCTGGTAGTGAACGTCAATATTGCCACCATGGATGACGCTGGCGAGCTGCGTGACGCGGCGCTGGCGGTGAAGGGTGAGCGTATTGTCTGGATGGGCCAAAAGCGCGACTTACCGGCACTAGACACCCTGCTGCCGGTGATTGACGGCGGCGGTGGCTGGCTGCTGCCGGGCTTTGTAGATTGCCACACTCACCTTATCTATGGCGGTAGTAGGGCCAAAGAGTTTGCAGCGCGCCTGGAAGGGGCCAGCTACCAAGACATCGCCAAGGCCGGTGGCGGCATCATGAGCACGGTGCGCGCTACCCGCGACGCCAGCGAAGAAAGCCTTTATCACAGCGCTCGTGCCAGATTGCGCGCCTTGCTGGACGAGGGCGTGACCACGGTAGAAATAAAATCCGGCTATGGCCTGGAGCTGGAAAGCGAGCGTAAATGCTTGCGTATTGCTCGGGTGCTAGGCCACCAGATGCCGCAGCGTATTCGCACCACTTTTTTAGGGGCTCACGCCTTACCGGCCGAATTTAAAGACGATGCCGACGCTTACATCGAGACAGTCTGTAGCGAAATGCTACCGGCGATTGCCCGTGAGCAGCTAGCCGATGCTGTTGATGCCTTCTGTGAAGGGGTCGGGTTTTCGGTTTCGCAAACCCAGCGTGTGTTCGAGGCCGCCAAGGCCCATGGCCTGCCGGTAAAACTGCATGCCGAGCAGCTGTCTAATCTTGGCGGCTCGGCGCTTGCCGCCCGCTTTCAGGCTTTGTCGGTGGACCACCTGGAGCACCTTGATGAGGCCGGGGTTAAGGCCATCAAAGACAGCGGTACTGTGGCAGTGCTGCTGCCCGGCGCCTTTTATTTTCTGCGTGAAACCCAGCTGCCGCCTATCGCACTGCTGCGCCAGTACCAGGTGCCAATGGCGGTGGCCACCGACATTAACCCCGGCACGTCACCTTTGGCTTCCATGCTGCTGATGCTCAACATGAGCTGCACGTTATTTCGGTTAACGCCGAAAGAAGCGTTGCTGGCGGCCACCCTGAACGGTGCAAAAGCGTTAGGCATGGCCGACCAAATTGGCTCCATTAAAGTGGGCAAGCAAGCCGACCTGGCACTGTGGGCCATCGATGACCCAGCCGAGCTTTGCTATCAGTTTGGTGTGCGGCCCTTGCAGCAACTTTGGGTCGCGGGCCGTGAAGTGGGCGGTATACGCCGTTAAGATGGGTTATTCGCAACCCGCCGGAGCCAAAAATGTTAGAGGATCAGTTCGACCCCTTGCCGGATGTGCGTGACGGTTTAACCCGGCTCGAGCGCATTGTGCTTTATGTGCTCAGCGAAACCCAAAAGGAAAGGGGCGGGCGCAATGTGCCCACTGCCATGCTTTATGGCCGGGTGGTGGAGTACATTAACATCAGCGAGGCGCAGTTAGTGGCCTGCTTGCAACGCCTGGGTGCGGCCGATCATTTTTAAGGCGCTTTACCCTCGGCCGCTGCGGCCAGCCATTGGCCCATTCCGGCCCCTAAGCGCCCGCTCATCAGCAACACATCACGGGCGTTAATGGCCAAAGGCGTTACCCGGTCTGGGGCCATTAAACAGCAGTTGCCCGACCAGGGATCCGGGGCGCCGGGTAAAAACAGCAGCACCATGCCAGTGCCGGTTCTTTCCATTTCAAAGGCCAATTGCCAGCAGTCGTCAAAGCGCGCTGCCACCACCTTTAAGCCTTCGGTATGTGTTGGGGTGAAGGTATTGGTGGCGCGGGTTTTTAAAAAGGCATAGACAGGCACCCGCTCACTCAGCCAATTTTCCAGCCTTTTTGCTAACCGAACCATCGCTTGGCTGCGGGCAACCAGCCCCGCCAGCAGGCAAATAGCCAGTAGCATTACCAGCACCAGTAAGTCGGCAGTTAAGGGCCCTAGCTGCCAAAGCTTGATGAGTGGTGTTGCAATGTGAGTTAACAGTTGTAACAGGCTGGCGATAAGCCACAAACCAATCACAAACGGAAAAAGAAACACCACCCCTGCCACTATCGTGGTTTTGAATAACCGCAACATACCGGCCTCCTGCCAGTGTGAACCTCAGTTGAAGCGTAGCGTTGCTGCTGGCGTTTCGCCCTAGGTGAAGGTGTTGTTATCTCGTGTTAAAACTCATAGGATCCCGCTGGTCAGGGATGACGTGGGTGCATCATTACCAATGATTTCATCATGGTGGCGAAGGCGTCGCTTTATCTCTGAACACCTTTTTACTGATTTTTGCTCAAGGATGGCTTTTGATGTCTGATGTCTCTGAACTGCGTAACACCACCCACACCGGCACGCTGAACCTTGTTTTACTGACCCTTGCTACCGCTGGCCTGTTTCCGTTGATGTGGATTTACCGCCACAACAAAAACATTGAACGTATCACCGGCGCGGTAATTGTCAGCGATGTTCACCTTATTTGGATGGCGGTTTGCGCCGGGTTAAGCGGCTCTTTTGCAAATAGCGATGATGCGTTAGATCCATACGCCAAACTGGTGCTGGCGGTGATCGCCATGGTGCTGAGTATTGCCTCGGCGGTGCTTTATGTTGTTTGGGCCTTTAAAACCAAAGCCGCGCTTCAGGCATATGCCCAAAGAGAACACAATGTCACCTTGAAGATGAACGGCTTTTACACCTTTTTGTTTACCGTCTATTACATTAACTACTGCATTAATGATTTGCCGGAAGCAGCCATGCGGCAGCAACCGCAAGCACCGTCTGAGCATATGGATGCTTAAGCTAAAAAAGGCCGCATAAGCGGCCTTTTTTAGCTCACCGCCAGCCAGATACCGACCCCCATCATCAAACTGCCGGCAATACGGTTCAGAAGCCTCAGGTTATTGCCGCTTCCTAAAAAGCGGCCAAGGCTTTTGCCGCCACTGGCATACAGCAGCAGGCAGCTAAACTCGGTGCACATAATAATGCCCACCAGCATGGATAACTGCCCAGCCATGGGTTTGCTGGCATCGATAAAAGGGGGCAGCAGAGACACCATAAAGGCCCAGCCTTTAGGGTTGGCGATGGCGGTGACCAGCCCTTGCATGGCAAGCTGTTGCCTGGACGCCTGGGTTTCGCTGGCATCCAGTTTCATCGCCAGTTTGCCCTTGGCCCGCCACATCTGAATGCCGAGGTAGATGAGGTAAGCGCCACCGAGGTACTTCACCAGGGTAAAGGCCAGCGGGTAATTCAGCATCACCGTTGCCACGCCAATAACCGCCGCCACCGCGACCAAAGCCACCCCTAATAGCTCACCTGCCATCATCCACAGGGTGCGGCGCACACCAATGGTCATCCCCAAGGTCATCGACAGCGTCATGCACATGCCAGGGGTAATGGACACAAAAAAGAAGGTGGCTAAAAACGCCAGCAACAGATGGGGTGACAAGATAAAGCTCCTATGTGAATCCGGGCACTTTAAAGCAAAGTGTTAATAGGCAGCAATGTCTTGAGGTAAGCGGTTGTGAGTTGCAGTTCAGTTGTGGCGATGAAAGGTCGTTTTAGTTAAGAGAACACTGTTAAGCCTTGATACAGCTAACACTTTACAAAACTGGCGCTCGCCTTTGGCCAGAATAGCGATTAAAACAACAGGGACCTTAAGGGGAAATTCGATATGACAGCGAACATTGCCCGTGCCTTTTATCTTTTAGCCGCCTTGGATGCACTGTTGCTGCTGGGGCGAATGTTAGTGGGCCAAACGCCTGCTCCGGTATTGTTTACCTCAGCGCTGATGCTGGTGGCACTGGTGCTGTTTCGAATGCGCCAGCCGAAAAGCCGACTGATGGTTGCCGTTATGGCGGTTGTCACCTTGTCGCAAGGCTCGCAACTGGTGGCGGCACTAACCGGTTACGCCCACGACCCGTATTTTATGTTCACCAATCTTGGGGTGATGATAGCGGCGGTGATCTGTGCCAAAGTGGCATTTCGAAAATCCTCCGGCGCGCTTTCAAGAGACTAGCCTTGTACGCTAAAAAGGCCGCTAAGCGGCCTTTTTTTGTGCACCAAGTTGGTTCACCGCCACCGCCGCCAAGATAATGGCCAGTGCCAGCCAGGTATGGCCGCCCAAGGTTTCGTGGTTTAGGGTGCCGGCTAAAATAACCCCCACCAGTGGCACCAAGTAGTTAGACAGCGACGCAAACACCGGCCCGGCTTTTTGAATCAGCAGCATATACAGCAGATACACCACCCCGGCGCACACCACCCCCAGATACAGCACCGCCCATAAGCTGCTGGCATCGGCTTGCAAATGGCTGATAGGCGCGAAAATTTGCGCCAATATCAGTAGCTGGCTGCTGGCGGCAGTCAGTACATTACGGGCCACGATAAGCGGCGCTTCGTTATCGAGCTTTTTCAATAGCAACAGGGCAACGGCAAAGCAGCCGCAGGCAAGGATGATGGCTATGGCGCCCCAAAGCGTGCTGGTAAGACCCTGGCCAAGTTGCGGCGAGAATAAAATCAGCAGCCCCACAAACCCCAGTGTAGCCCGGCGCGAATATTGATCACCACCCGCGAAAAAAACGATCAATGCCAAAAGTGATCAAATTACAAGCCAAATATTAGATGGGGCTGGTTCTCAACTTTCGGCTATGGGTATTTCATTCAGACGGATAGCAATGAAACGGCCCTCAGTGATATCTATTGGGTCACCAGCGGTTGCGGGGCCGGTGCTGTAGTCCGGAGTGTATGTTTTGATATTGATATCAAAACTGCCGTCGGCTTTGTGAGTTTGGGAGTATTCGACAAATACCTTTTTATTTCCGTTCGCGTCCTCAAATGTCTCTATATACCAGCCGTCATCGGCGAAACCCGTTGTGTTAGTGAGCGTATAGTCGCCGGTGCCATTGATGACCAGTTGCACATCTTTAGACTCGGTATAGTTATTCGCTACCACGCGGTCAGCATAGAGGTTCACAATAGGTGAAGCTTTTTTAATGAAACCGGAGGAATCAACAGTGGTATTGCTATTGTGCCAATACAGTACCCAGCTACCCGCGGCGGTGTCATACATAGCGGTATATCTACTTGAACCAGCCGTCGTGTAACAGAAAAGCCGATAAGAGCCCTCACTAGAAGTCCTGATTTTCAATCCAACATATGAGTATGCCAGACTCCCTGAATTTGCGGGTATACCACTAGAGAATTTAACGATCCCATACGGCAGCGAATCAATATCAGATTGCGTAGCTCCGCCGGAAGGATTTATTTCGTAAGGAGTGCCAAACAACCCAAACTGATCTAGGGCGGCTTTAAGACCAGCTGGCGTGTTTAGAACATTAGTGGCCGACCCGGACGCTGATTGTGTGGCTGTGGCAACGCCAAGCGTAGCTGCTGCACCCAACCCCAGCACGGTCCTTGCGGATTCATCGTCTGCGGCGGTGACCAAATTTACGAATGCACCCAGGGCTTCTAGGGCGGCGGCGGGGGTCGATGCAGAAACCCATTCGTTATTGGTGTTAGCTGCTAGTGTTCCGAACTGATCGACTACGTGAGAAAGCTTGTCTACAGCTTCTTTAGCCCAAGCAAAGCTTGGGATGATTGCATAACTTTGGTCGCTTAGGGATTCGCTCTGATATGCAGGCAGTATTGATATCTGGAGCGCAGATATAACGTTTGTAATTTGATATTGCCGCCCGTCTGGGCCCTGGAAGGAATCACCCGCCCGAACGTTGTTAACAAAGTCGGTACCGGTGCCAGACACTAGGTTATTGCCTTCTGTCACACTTACAGTACCTGCGACATACCAACTCATCATGTGCTCCAATCAAATAGCTTTTAGCTATTTTCCAGGGCCAAAGATACGTGTTGGAAAGTAAGTCATTTACTAAAAAACCGGCTTAATGCCGGTTTTCTTGAGGGTGCTAATTCTAGTTAGATGCTTTATGCCAGTACCTGTCACAATATTCTCCTGGCATCTTTTCATAGGTTTTGCAGCTACGCTCAAGGACGTCGCCAACAGCAACGTCGTCATTCTTCACTGCGGTCAGTACCTCTTTGCCAGAGGCATATTTTGCCATGACATAGCATGAACCTGTAATTGCACTGCAACTCTTAACCTCAGCAACGGCAAAGGTTTCGTTATGCTCGGTTACCCTGCCGTAGTCCACCATTTGTGCGCAGCCACCAAGGGCAATTAACGTCACAGCTAAACAGATACCTTTCATCACTTCCTCTCCTTTTCTTAATGTGGCAAATCCATGCCAGTCGCAATGAGCAAAAAGTTAGCACAATAAGGCAAAAATGTTGCGCGTGATTTAAAGGTTGGCGACGTCAACTGCAAGGTTAAGGGATGTTAAACCGTTATCTACGACCTTATCCCAGTACGCTATCGGTGTTTCTGTTGGGCCGTAGGCAAAGCCCCCGATTGTTTCGAAGCTAACCGTAAAGTCGCTATTTGATGTGTTTTTTATTGAATCAGAGTTCCACGCTGCAATTTGTAGCCAGACTTTTCCTGAACCGGGACTCTCCAAATTCGATGCCCTGGTTAGCCTGGTGTGGATCTGTGCTGGCATCACCGCAATGGTGCCCGTTGAAGAAAAACTGCCAGTGCCGCTAAAAACACCTTTTACTATCATCGGCTTGGCTATTGCGTCGTACACCAAGCTGCCATCATCATCAAACACTTGGCACCCAAAATCAGACTCTTGGCTTCCAGGGCCGAAAATATAAACGGTGACAGTGCCCTGTTCTGCGGCTTGGAACTCAATGGCTCCATTACGCCTTGCTGTTACACACACAAACACAGGCGACTGAACGGCATAGATCTCAGAGTCACTGATAGATGTGCTACCTAAATAAACCGTTCCAGACCATTGGCCGCTGGTCATGGTAGTTTCTGCCAATGTTAAGGTAACTTTTCTTTTGAATTGGATGTTTTGATTGCTGCCGTCGATTTGAAAAACACTAGATGAGCCCTGAAGCCATAGTTGCATGCCGGCTGCCATTAGTAGACCCCATACAGCAGCGTGACTGAAATGCCACTTTCGGGATCTGATGTATATGCCTCAGATTGCTGCCAACTCATAGTGTTGTTTGAAAAGCTAACCAGCGGCATTGCAGTTGTAGACCCCAAATTATTCGCCGACCAGCCGCTGCTGTAATTGCATATAGGGATGCAAAAAGGCGTTCCAGTTGAAAACTGGGCGTTAGTAATAGTGCCTGATGATGCGGCATTACTAACCGTCCCTAAGATCCTGCCCACCCTAGATGTCAGATCGAATATGAGATTTCCATTGGCGTCCCAGGCCTGCATGCCAATAGCCATATCAACTCCAGATACCAAATCGGGCGCGGCGCACACCATTAGCATCGAATACCTGCATACCAACCAGGTCATCGTCAGAAACACTAATGTTGACTCTACCTACACCAGGCTTACTACCGTTTATATCCATAGTGCTGTTTACAAAGTCAATTTTGATGCCTTGTTGCCCCGCCACATAATTTCCTGATTTCAAAACACCGGTGATGATTAGGTTGATAATGTCAGCCTGATCAATAACTGCGCTATTGATGAACGTTGTGCCATCTTTAACAACAAAAGGTGCCTTGAGTGTCGTTGTCCCACTTACCTGATTAAGCACATAAAAATTGCTGGCCAGCACCGCAAAATAGCTCTGGAATCCTGCGCCAGTGTTTTCTATTCCGGCACCGAAACCACCACCGTAATACACCCCGTCACTGGTAACCCCCAGACTCACTTTCCACATGGCATTTAGGCCACTTTCTAGGCTGGCAGTTGCCTCACTGGTTTCTTGTACCACTGCACTGTTATCAGCCATTTCCGCTTGTACTTGGCTGACCTGCTGAGCAAAGGCCTCTTTTTCTGTTGTTCGGGTGACCTGTTCGTTGCGAATAGCACTTTTGGCGCTCCAGGCCGCCAGTACGTCACTTAGGCGTCCTTCATCACTGCTGTCTCTCGACATTGATACCAGGGTATCGGTACGGCTGGCCGTTGCTGTCATCTGGCCTTCTACAGTATCAACGGTGTTGCTGACATCGCTAAGCTGTACAGCAATCGCTTGTAACTGCTCAGTGACCGACTCGTACGCACCTAAATTTTTCCAATAGGTGGTGTTAGTCACGGCTGTGCCTTCCGGTACATCTTGCGTGGCTTGATAAAGCACGCCGTCTTCCTTCACATACTCACCTGTAGTGTAAGCAGCCTCAGGATCCCAATCCGGCGCACCAACCAACTCACCAATTTGGCCTTCAAGTAACGGGATCTTCTCAACCTCAGCCAATAGCTCTTGGGCCAGCTGCGTCTTACCAATTTGGCCTTCGAGTGATTCGGCCAGCGCGGCTGAGTCTGCTGATGTAGCAGCTGCAACAGGGCCATACCACGCACTGATCCCGTAGTCGTTAACAGTGCGTGCCCACAAGTAATACGTTGTATTAGAGCGAAGCCCTGGCCATACAACCGTTTTACCTGTTCCTAGCGCTGTGGCTTGGGCACGGTCATCGGTAGAGCCCCCCATAATTTCAAACACGGTGCTGGTTGCAGTAGCAACTGCCGTTCGTGGGTATATCGCCAGCTCAAATAAACTGGCAATGGTTTCAATGCCGGTCACCGCAGGGGCAGTATCGACGGCCAGCTCTATTTCTGCGGGGTTATTAGATTTATTGCCAAATAAGTTTATGGCCCACACCTGAACACTGTAGGTACCTGCATCTAAGCGGGGCAGCGGTAATACAGTGCCGCTGGGGTTAGCCTGATATGCCAGAAAATCCCCACTACTGATCTCCACACGGTAACGGTATGAGCTAGAGCCGCCAGGGGCGTTCCACGTCAGTTGCCCTAGCAAGCTATCGTCTGCTTCATAGGCAGTAAATGCTACGCCACTGGGTGCGGGAACCACGCTGGCATCAGGATAATTTACCGGGTTTGCCGGTACCAAGGGGGTTCCGCCCGTGTCCGCATTCTCGAAAAGTTCTGCTGTGTGGTAGCTCAGCACCAACTGCACAGGCTTGCCCATTTCAAAAGACCAATCATCCACTCTGAAAACACCAGACAGGTTTAGGCTGGGCAAATCGATGGTAACAATGCGGCCTACGCTGACACTCAAGCCGATCATTTTTATTGGAAATGTTATTTGTAACCCACTGCGTTTAAGCAGCAGGTAGAGCTTGGCCAGGCGCTGCGCCGTCCACACTGAGTTAGTAAAGGGTAAATCAAGGTCATCACTGATGTACTCGCCGTTATCCTCGGCTTGCAGTTCTGCTGACTCAACGGGCGGAAAGTCTGTTGATTGATAAGCCTGGCCAGGGTCAATAAAGGTGCCGCTGACGGCATTGCATAGTTCACTGCGCGGGGTGTACGGGCGCACGGTAATTTGCCCGGCGGCATCGTCCTCGGTGAGTGTAATAACCGGCGGCCCCTGGTAGACACCAGCATACAGCCGGTATTGGCCATACACGTACACATGGGTACCAAGGGCAGCGGTGAGCATCTGTTCCAGTATCGTGCTGGGGGTCTGGTCAGCTTGCCAGGTACCGTTGCAGGTAAAGCGTGGCTCCGTGGTATCGTCATCAGCTGCAACTGTTTGGTCGGAATCGTTCGCTGCTGACGCAAAACTGTCGAGGTCAATCTCATCTTGGGTGGCACCAACACCAGAGCTAAACCGGGTAAAGTCCAGCACACAAAGCCCCCAGTTATTTGTCCATTGCCAGGTGCTTTCATCATCCCAGCGATGACTGCCACTTCCCCCTACAGTGGTATCCAAACGCGGGTCATAAATAGGCTTGCCGCGCACCAGCGCCTTGATGTTGGGCACACCATTTGGGAACACCGTTGTATCGAACTCTAAGCGCACGTAAAAGTACGCCACCGAGTACCCGACATGATCGCTGGTCCATTCACTACATTCGGCAACCAAATCTGCGTCGGCGGCGGTTTGGTCCCCCAAATGCACTTTGACCCGGGCCTTGCTTGCGTAGTCACTGGCCATACCGCCATCACTACTCCAGGCCACCTCATCATCAAAGTAAACGGCCTCTATTGCATCACAGCGGTGCGTTGCAACGGGTACCACCAAGTGCAGGTATTTATTGTCGGAGCCCGATTCACTGGCAAAAACCATCGGCCCCGACACCATCGCCCGCCCATAAACATAGCGCCTTGGTTCGTTGGGGCTACGGATCATTTGCTGCTGGCTACTCGCCGCGTTGGAATAGCTCATGCCGGACACGTCAGGCGTGGCGGCATAGGTAAGTGCGGCGGCACCAATGCCGATGGCGATAGCCGCTGCTGTCGTAACAACACCTGCGGCTGCATAATAGGCAGCAACGCCAACAATTACGGGTGGCATGGCATCCTCCATCCTTTCAATGCGGTAGATAGTTTGACGGTAACCAAGCCGTAGTTACCGGGCGCCCACACCAGATCGCCGCCAACAATGCCTAGCGCGGGCCCGTTATATTGCTGCACCAGTGCCAAATCACCACGGTGCAGTTGCAAGCGACCAACGGGTTGACCCAATGCGGAGGTGACTGCCGCTTCAACACTGTCGAACCCTTCGTTTTTAAGCACGCGGGCGGCCCCAATTCGCGTGCTATAACGCCCACGAAAAACAGCGGCAAAATCCGTCCCCGTTTGGTTTTTCACCCAATCTGCCGCCAACAAACAACAGTCTTGCTGCCCCCAGGTAAAAGGGGTTTTACGGCGTGGTTCGATAAACTCAGCGAGCGCTTTCATCGCTGCTTCAACCGGTAGTTAGTTGAGCTGGTAGCACCGGAACCCGATGCAACCGCTTTACCGGGCACGCCCCAATAAATTGGTTTTTCTGCCATCTGCGCGACATATTCAAAGAACTTGTCTCCCGGGTATTTGGCTTGCTGGTCGGCATCGGTATAGCGGCCATTTTTGGCACGCTTCCAATCTGTGCTGCGGCTGTTAATGTCGAGCGCTATGGTGCTGGGGTTGCCCAGGTTGATGGGCATCACGTCCATGCGTCCACGAAACAACAGCTGGGTTGCTGTCACTTGAGCAAACGAGTCCATGGCGCCGATGTATAAGCGCCCATCCCGGCCTTGGTACTTTTCAGTGATCGCGGTTTGGGCCAGTTCTTGAGGAATGCCAGAAAGGGTAAGGCGTAAGGTATAGGGCTTTACCGCATTAGACTGTTTTACCTGGCTGACTTGTCCCAGCACACCAATACCTTTGTAAACGGCGCCGTCAAAGGTCACGTCGCCAACGCCGGAGTGCACCGCAACGATGCCGGATACAAAATCTAGTCGCGCCATTAAGATGGCCGTGATGTATTTGTTGCGCAGCATTTCCTGCATTTCGGCAGAGAGCCAATCAGTGATCATCCGTAGATGTCCTCCCTAAATTTCAGCGTGAATGAGCTAAGCACCAGGCGGCGGCCAGAGCGGCGTGGCGCTTGGTCATCGTCAGCAAGCATCATCAGCGCTTTGGGTTTGTCGGTGATGATGACGGCACCGTCAGCCGCGGCGTTACGAATTGACGATTCAAATACCAAGGTGGCGCGCCCGGAGCTGTCTGCGGTGGCGTTTTCAGTCATCCGAAACAACTGTGTTCCTAGCTGAAAGTAGTCACCGGCGGCGAGAAATAATTGACCGGCAACGCAACCGCGGATCGCGAGACTTTTTCCTGTTTGAGGGCCCCCATCAACCACCGGGGCACCACCTGCCACCCCTTGTGGACTGGCAAAGGCGTGGTCCCATAGCCATACCCGATTGGCCATACCTGCCAATTTCAAAAGCAACACATCGAGATCAATGGCTTTGTTTTTTTTCAGGCTGTCGAAGCTTAAGCTGGCCTCCCAATAAGCACCGGGGTACTCAAGGGTTTGTATGCCGCCATTAAAGGGGCTTTCAAACACCGCTGAACGGGTCTTTAAACGCCAGTCGCAGCTGGTTGGATAAATATCCTCTGGGAACGTGAAAATACTGCTCATCCGTTTATGGCCCTATACATATCACCGCGCTGGTTGTAGCTATCGACAACAGCGGCAGTGGTGACGTTGGCGATCTCCGGCAACATTTCACGCACCTGCGCTTGCACCGACGTGCTGCTGTTGCCAGAGAAATTGAAATTGTTTTCTTGTTTGATGGTGGTAGCGTTTGAGCTGCTGCTAGAGCTGGAGTTATTAATGGATTGCATCAGCCGGGCATGCTGGGCGCGGGTGTAGACGGTCTCGCCGCCATCCAGCAAATAAGTGCCTTCGCGGGGTACAGTGCCGCCTGAGTGGAAGATACCGGCAACGCTCAGCCCTTCTGCGAAAGCGGTGGTGCTGGCGATGCCAGCGGTTGCTGGTACGGCGTTGGCACCGAAGCTGGCCAAAGAGGTCATTGCGGCTGCTGTTGCCCAACTGGTGGCAAGCGTTGCTGCCGCAGCGGTGCCGGTTGCTACCTGCGTGGCAGTGGCCGCCTCAGAGGCGGCTTGCGTCAGGTAGATGGAGGCAACTTTTTTGATGCCTATTTCTACCAGGGTGGAGATCAACTGCGAACCAACCGAGTTGATCACGTTTTTTGCAGCATCCCCCATGCTGTTGCTGTAAATGATCCCCTCACCAACAGCCTGGCCCATGCCAGACGCGAAGCGGTCAAAACTCTGCGACCACATCAAGTCATATTCGCTAGCCGTTTGCTGGTTGATGTCCGTCATTGCGGCACTGTGACGGCGCTGCTCAGCCTCAATTAACGCATTAATTTGCTGGCGCTTTGAAACATCGCTGGCGGGCGTGTTGTCCAGTTCGTTGTTTAGCAGTGATAGGTTTTCACTGTTGTTTTGGTTTTCGGCATACGCGGGGTCGAGCTGGCGGCGCAGTGACTCATAAGCCCCGCCTTGTTGTTGAAGCGCTGTTAGCAGCTGTTGGCGTTTCTCCAGCGGCACGTTGGCTTGTTCGAAGTAGGTCTTCAGCAGCTTCTCGTTCTCGGCCATCTGCTTTTGTGACTGGCTGTATGGGTCCAGCTTATTCAGCAATTGGTCGATATTGCGCTGGTACTCCTTCTGCGCATCGGCGGCGGCTTTCGTGGCCGCTTTGTCGGCGTCCTTTTGATCAAGCAATTTGGCCTGGGTGAGCAGCTGCTTTTGCAAAGCCGGGTCCAGGTTCTTAAGCTCGCCGTTCTCCATTTCGTAGCGCAACTTGGCCACATTGCTAACGTCACCATAAAGCGCAACTTGCTGCTGCAACTTTGTGATGAGCTGCTGGGCCTTGGTAGCCGCTTCGGTACTGTATTGCGGCCCATCGGACAGAGTTTGCCATTGGATGCCTTTCAGTCCGCTTTGAAAGGTTTTATTCAGAGCTTGCTGGATCTCGTTAACCTTGGCCGCAAACTCGTCACGTTTTTGCTCAAGCGCTGAGATTTGTCGGTCAATGGCACCGATTTGCCCCACCTGCGCCATGTCACTAGCTGGGCCTGACGAGGGCGTGCTGGCCAGTTGAGTCTGTCGCTGGCGCAGTTGATTAATGGCATCATTCGCTCTGGCGATTTGTGCCAAATAACCATCCATTTCTGACTGAAGTGGCCGGGTTGCAGTACCGATATCAATGGCACCGAGGCCACTCATCGCCTCTTTGAGCTGGCGCACCTTATCGTCTACTCGGTCTACGCTGACGGCGGCAGTTTTGGCACTGGTGTCAAAAGTAGCCCAAGCAGCCACTGCGCCTAAAATGAGCCCCGGCCAACCGCCCACTAACGCAAGAGCGCGGGTGCCCAGGGTACGTGCGGTAGTCATGGCCGCAGTGGCCACATTGGCACGGGCGGTGGCGGCGGCCAGGTTAGCGCGGGCTGCGGCTAAACGTTCTTCTGCACCGGCGCGGGCAAGGCCTGCTGCCGAAGCGGCGGCATAACCTTGTGCCAAGGTCATTTCGGCTTTGGCTTCGGCCAGTGCAGCAACCGCAGCAGCGCGGCTTGCCACGGCCTTTTCTACAAGCCTGACTGTTGCCGCAACTGCCGCAACTGCACCACGCGCCAGCGCAACAGCCAGCACCGTTTCGATGACGTTAGACACCTCTTCGGCGTTATCACTGACATACAACAGCGCATCGGCAATCGTATGCAGCACCGGCGTTAGGGTGTCGTTGATAGGGTTTTCAAAGGCCACAGCGGCCTGGGTGTAGGCGTTGCTGATATCGCGGTACAAGGCGTTGATGTTGTTGCCGGTGGCAGCGGCGGCGCCGTCGAACGTCCCTAACGCCTTGATTAAGGTGTCGCGGAAAAACTCGCTGGTCACTTGCCCTGCCAGCATCAGCTTACGAAAGCCACCCGCAGGCAAGCCTGCCGCTTTATCGAGCTGGTTGAGCAGCCCCGGCAGAGGTTCAACTACCTGATTAAGATCTTCGGCGCGGACGATCGGGCTGGCCAAGGCCTGGCTCAAACCGTACATGGCTTGGCCCACTTGCTCGGTGCTGGCACCAAGCGCCGATTGGGCATTGCTGATGCCTTCAGTCAGGGCGCGGGCTTGGGTTTGGGTAACCAGCCCCGCTTGCTGCAAGGTCAGCAAACGAGCGTAGCTGTCGGCCAGCGGGGTCAGCTCTTTGTGCTGCTCGCGGCTCAGTTCAATAAGGTATTGCTGGTTGTCGGCATAGGCCGCCGCACTGCCGCTTAGGCTCTCAAGGCGGGTGCGAATATCCTGAAAGTCTGCAACTTCACTAACGATGTCTCCCAAGCCCTTGGCCCCTTCAAAGGCGGCCCACAGCCCAGCAGCAACACGGGTAAGTTTGCCAAGCTCGCTTCCTGCGGCCTCTGCCCGGTCATCTAAATTACCTACGCCGGTGGCCGCATTGCGGGCGCCACTTGCGGTTTTATCAAGCCCAGCGCCCAGCGATGTAGCACGGGCATTGGTCTTCTGTGCAGTAGCGCCCAGGGCTTCAACGACCTGATCGGCATTGTTCACCGTGGCTACCAGTTGGCGGCCATCAGCGGTGAGTTTTAGCGATAGGGTCAAGTCTTTCATTTATTGGTTAGCCGCTCGTTAAAGTAGGTTGCAACGGTGGCGGCAATAAGCCGCACCTTGGCGTAATCATTGGGGTTGATGGCTCTGCCGCGCATACGGGCGTCGCACTCGACAGCTGGCACGTCCAAACCCTCGCAGTAAGCGCCTATTGGGCTGGGTGTCCAGCGCAGCAGATCCTTTATCTCAAACCACCAGGTGAGCGCGTCCCTGTGCTCGTCCCAAACTTCAATGTCAGGGTTTTCCTCCTCTTCGAGGGGCACACCAAAAGCGGCGGCTTCTCGCTCCAATTCCAACTGTTCTTTGCGCGACAGCTGCGGCGCTTCATTAAGCGCCGCTTCTATCGCGTCTATGAGTTTTTTCGGGCCGCCTCGCCGTTAATGGCACCGTTGTAGGCACGCAGCACCGCTCGCACAAAAGCGGGGTCGGTAGCCAGAGCGGCCATGTTCTTGGCGTTAAACGCCAACTCTTTGCCGCTCTCGTCTTTGATGCCGGAGAAGCCTTTCACCAGGCCAGTCACAACAGCCGCATCACCGCCTTGCACCAGGCTCCTGTACTGCTCTTCCTTGACCAGCTCAAGGTCGAGGGCGAATGCCGCCTCAATAACCTCGCCGTCGTCGGTGGCAACGCGGGCCACCGCAGGCCAGTTTTTTACAATGCGAGTTTTAACGAAGGTGAACATCAGGGCTCCTTAAGCGTTGGTCAGTGTGTCGACGTTGCTAATGGGGATCAGCGGGATTTCATAGGTCAGCGTGCCGTCTTGGTCGCCATAGGTGGGGCGGCCCAATTGCACGCGGCTAGACGCCCAGCTCACCTGGTTACCGGCCACGCCGTGGGTAAATTCAAAGGCCATTTCGGTACCGTCTTTGGCGGCGGTAAAGGGGTCAAATTCACCCAAGCTTGCCGCTTCCAAGACGATTTTGCTGGTGGGTGCAAAGTCGGTGATTTGCACCTCTTCAAACCCTACATACTCGGCATGGTTGACGGTGTTGGCTTGGTCGTAGTCCAAGCTGATGAGCTTGACGGCCTGCCCGCCTAAAGTGCACGCCGAATACTCCACCCCGACTTTTAGCGGCGTCTCCCATCCCTCAAAATCGGCGGCAGGCATCACCGCCACCGTGGGTTTCACAAACAAGCCGGTGAAGGTAAAGGTCAAGGTCGGGAACTGTTTGGCCGTGGCATTGAGTTTAAAAGTGCCACGGGCACCCAGTAGTGCATGCAGCACGCCGTCGTAATGAAAATACAGGGTTTGACTGGCTTCACTGGTGTCATCAATGGCATGAGCCACGCTGGTATCAGCCGTGATGTTTTGGCCACGCAGGCAGGACAACAACAATGGGGCATATTTGGTGGCGGTACCGGCAGCACCGGAACCGGCCCAGTCAACCTCAACCTCAACGGTGCCATAAATCTCGGTGGCCACTTCCGGGCTATTGCCCAAGGTGCCGTCGTCGTAGTCCAGTGAGGTGTTGTCACCGGCCATGGGGGTGATGGTGACATTGCGCCCCAGCAGGGCGGTGGCGGTTTCGCCTGCGTCGATAGCGTCGACGCCGTAGGCGGTTTCGGCGGCAAACAGCAGCACCTTTTTTCGTGTCTTACGCATGGTGGGCGTCCTCTGTGTACTCAGCTGTGAATTTGTCCAGCCATGCAGCGATGCCGGGCCGGGAGGGTTGCAACTGGCCACCGGCCATTGCCATGGGCTCAAAGTCGCTACTGGCTGACCAGCCAAAGAGCGCCTGGCGTATCAATTGGCGCTCGTCGCTGATATCGGGTCTGGCTTTATTGCGAGCCGGTACCACCAGCAATACGCCAATGGTCACGGTTACGTTCTGGCGCCAAAGGCCGGTGCCATCAACAACCTGGCCAGGCTGCTCGCTCAGCTCGATGACAAAGATTTTGGGCTTGGCCAAATTGCGGTCTTGATATTCCGCCAGGGCCAGCAAGCCCTCTACGTCGTCAAAACTGCTTTTGAGCCGGTCAATCACCCGTTGCGCCAGTGCCATCAGACAAACCCCTTGCTGTTGGCCCGGCCCCATACGCTGCCCGCGCTCTCGATGGTGCTGGTGTTGCTGCCCTCGGGGGTTTGCGCGTCGGGCAAACCGAGCGTGACGGTGCCGTCACCAATTGAGCGCAGCATCTTCAGGGCATCGTCATGGCGCTTGGTCACCGCCTCGGTGGCGCGTTCGTCGTACAAGTAGTAACGGGCCAGATCGCAGGCCACACGGGTCAGCACCGCCGGAACGGTTGCCAGCGGTAGCGGATAGCGAGCACCCAGGTAGCCGTCGATGGTGGCGGCGGCGTCATCCAGGGCGTTATCAAGCACCGTCTGATCAATGGCACCGGTACCGGTGCGGTCGGTGAGGTCGATTAACTCGACCTCACCGAACCGGGCCTGCATGTCTGCCAGGGCCGCGTACATGGTTAGGCCTCAGTCCCGTCAGTGGCCTGGACCTTTACCGCCTGAATGGCATCAACCAAGGCGTCTTTGCCCAGCTTGGAATAGCCTTCAACGTCCAGGTCTTTGGCGATGGCTTTGAGGTCTTTTGCAGTCATATCGGCCAGCGCGATCTGCTTGCCGTTGTGGTCAACGACTCCGGCGATAAAGCCGTCTTCGTTGCTGAAGGTTACAGGGTCGCCCACATCCGAAGCGTCCACGGACCCGCCCGCTTTTGCATCGGTAGGTTTTGCCTCAGTCTTTTTGATAGACAGGCGCGGGTCGGCTTCGATGGCGGCCAATTGCGCATCGGTGAGTGGCAGATCGGTAAAGGTGTTATCGCCCTTTTTAAAGCCCAGGCCAGCGCGGCGATAGCCATCGTGAGCGATACTGGCAACCACCAGCGCGGCGTAAAGAGTCGTTTTGGACATAGCATGGTTACTCCGTTGTTTGGTTCACAGGGTGCCGGGCGGCACCCTGTGTGTTGCAGTGCGGATTAGAGCCAGTCAGCAACAACGATCTTGAGCTTGCCGTTCAAGGTGTTGGAGCCGCCGCCGGTGAGGTTGGCCTTAAGGGCTTCCTCCGCCGCTTGTTGCTGGGTACCGCGCACCACCAGCAGGTTGGGTTTAATGCCGAGTGGCTTGCCGCCGTCGGCTTTAAAGTTTCGCATCGCACTCATCGCCGCCCAGATGTTGTCAGCAGTCAGTTCCTGGCCGCTGGCGTAGGCCATCTGCCAAAATGCGTAACCGGCGTTGGCACGGCAATCGACGCCAAAGCGGAAGGTTTTGGAGGTAAACACCTGCTCGTCGTCGGCCTTGTTCATCTGCATGAACTGCATGGAGCGGCGGTTCTGGTAGATGAAGGGTTTGAGCGCACGGGTGGTATCGAGCAAGAACCACAAAGCACCCGGCGTACCGCCGTTGTCGTTGTAGTTACTGACGCTAACAGCGTCCCCGGTGCCATCGGCGTTGGGGTATACCGGGTGGTCGGCGTCAAAGAAGTTCTGGCCGTCGTAACAGGCGGTGTTGACACCAGCATCAAGCAGCGGAAATACCAGTTCGTCAGGGAAGACCTTAGAGGCCCGGCCCATTTCCTGCATCAGCGGCTTATAAACGCCGATGTTGTCGTCTTCGATGTCGTCGCGGTCAACACCAACGGTCGATTCAAACGGCTTGTTCTCGATGGCGTAGCTTGACGCAGCCATATCATTGATAACCCGATCACCGACCCACTCACGAAAGGCAGGGAATTTACCCAGCCAGCCATAGGTGGTTGATTTACTGGTGCTGGGCACCTCGGTGGCAATTTGCAAATACTGGCTTTCAGCCAGGGTTTTACCCGCCTCAAAGTCGGCCCGAAAGCCGGTCATCAGTGCGGTAAGAGCGGCAGGAGTGACGATCATTACTTAGCCCCTTTTTGCTTGGCGAAGTCTTCCTCGGTGATGCCAAGCAACTTGGCCACCTCTTTGTCTTCGGCAGTGAGTGCAGCCAGGCCTTTATCATCATGCTGGGGCTTGGCAGTGGTTTGGGTTGCGGTGAGCGCGGCGATAGCCGGGCGGCCATCAAGCTGGGCGGTCAGTGCCGCCAGGCCCTGGTTCTTACCGACACCTTCCAGCCAAGCGCGGTCTTTGGCGCCATAGATGCGGCCTTCCTTTTCGGCTTGCTCGATGGCAGCGGTCAGGGCGGCGGTACCGGCATGGGTGGCGGTGTCTTTGAGCTTGGCCAGCAGCTCCTGGTACACGCCAACGGGCACGTACTGGGAATGGTCGATGCCGCTTTCCAGCTTGGCGGTAAGGTCAGCAACGGCTTGCTTGTCGCTGGCGCTTTGGTCCGTCATGCCTTTAATGGCACTCAGGGCCTTATCAACAAGCCCCTGGGCGGCTTCGGCATCATTGAGGTCAACGCCATCAATGCTGATACCAAGCGCCGCCAGTAGCTTTTTCAGGGCCTCATTCATGGCACTGTCTCCTGGTGGTGGTTGCAGGGTGGGAGTTTGGGCGGTGAGCGCGGCAATGGCCTTCATGCCGTCAACGGCAGGATTGTTGGTGAGTGCCACATGCAACAGCTGCTGCGGCCTGCCGGTGGCTTTGTCGTAGGCAAATACGGCACTGATGTAGCGGTACTCGCCGTCGCCAATCATCTGCTCGGCTTTTGGGGTCCACTGCACGTTGTCGGCAAATAGGCCCTGGCCCGGCTCATAGCGAAGCGCAGCCGGTTTTATCCAGCCCGCAGCTGGGGCTGGCTGGCCGTTGTCGGCAGTACGCAGGGTTTGGTGTTCGTAGTCGAAGTGGTAATCGTTGGTACGCTCGGCGGCATCAGCCTTCAGCATTTGCCAGGCGGCAGCATCAAGCAGCCACTGGCCGCCAGGCACATCATTAGGGCGGCCATCCTTAGCCTTGAACGGCCCATCCGGTAGCAACTGAACGCTGGCATTGCCTTGCTGGGAGAGGGTGCAAGCCGCCAGGCCCAGCACCACATTGCTGGACTGTTTACTGAGCGCCGCAACAGCGGCTGTAAAGGGGCGTTTTTTCATGGGCCATGATGGCCCGAGGGTTTAGGGGTGGGATGTAAGGGGTTGCTTAAAATACAGTAGTGACGCTTTATTTTATGGCCGTGGTTGTCCTGGCGCTGGCTTAACTGGCTGCAGTGTTTTGCCAAGATTGGCCTCATTTAACACTGTTTGGTCGTAATCTTGTTGGGCCTGCCTTTTTGCTTCTTCAGAAAGCAGTGGATCCTGCAGTGCTTTTTTGAGCCTTCTCTTATCTCTGTTGAAGCGTGCAGCAGTGGTAATTTGTTCCGGTGTCAGACCACCAAAATATGCAATAAATATGGCTAACAGATGATTCAAAAAGGCAGCAGCAAAAGGAACGGCAGCTCCTAAAACAAGTTTCGACTGCTCATCTTTTACCATGCCATTTAAAATGGCCGTTAAAATCACACCGATGCCACCAACTCCGCCAATGGATGCGGCAGTCGAGCCTTTACTCTGCTTTTGTTCAGACATGTCGGCGCCCCCTTGCATCCTTACGCAATGTTGCCAATTGCCTGACAAGGGGGTCTTTGCTATCCAACTTGATGTCTACCGAACCAATAAGCTGCCCGTTTTCTCGATGCTCTATTCGCACATCTCTAACCGGCCATATGCGGTAAATGATTTGCTTGGCAGCTACACGAACCACAGTCAGTAGTCTTGGCAACAACAACAGCACGCCAATCCACAGCATCCCTTCTATCCATTGATTTTCCACCTAGACCTCCATTCAGATGATCTTGCGGTCGTTACTGGTCCTGTGCCGAGTCACCTTTTTGATAGCATAGGATGTCTTTTTGGCTATCTTCGCCTGCGCGTAGTGCGCTTCGGTAATTTCTAGATCCACCTCAAAGAGGTCTTCCTTGCTGAAGCTCTTTTCGTTGGCTTTCACCTGCTCTAGGAAGGCTTCATCATCCATAGTGACAGTATGCTCCTTACCGTGCAGCTCCATCTTCCAGCCCTTAGGCCCGTTGAAGTTAACCTGGGGAAAACGAACATTGACCGATTCAACTGAAACATCGTCGGCGAGCTTGGTTCTGGGAGGCATGGGAACCAGTTCTGTCACTTGTTGGTCTTTTAGTTCCACCAGCGTGTTCTGTTCACTAACAATTTTGAATACCGGAGCGTTCTTTTCCTGCAACGGAGCAGATACCAACTTGGCAATATGTGCTCGAATTTTCGGGTTGGTTGCCAGCAGAGCGACATTTTCTTCGCACATGATATCTGCACCATCAACTTGGATAGTCGCTTGGTCGCTATCTTTCGTGGTTTCCACATTGATAATGTTCTTGTCGCCAAGTCTACGGCTGACCTCCCAAAGTGACCCACCGACGATAGTGGATGCTACACCACCGATCCCAAGGTAGCGCAAAATCTCAATAGCATGTCCAGCCGTCATCCAAGCCAACTCAAAGCTAACAGCAAATGACCCTTCTTTAGCCGGTGCGGTCACACGAACTACAGGAGCCTCTTCATGTGGGTTCAACAATTCGCTGGCATCTTCAATCAGGCCAGACATTGCCGTTATAGCTTCACCAAGCTGTTTAGCACTCATGACATGTCTAGAGAAATCGCCATTCTGAGCGTCGTAGACAATATCAAACTTGTAAGAAGAGGGATTCGTCACCGGGGCATCCTTGTTTAAATTCCGCGCGAAATATTGAGAGATATAGTGGTTCATGTCAACGCCAAGCCACCAACACACCCGATTTAAACCCGCTTCAAATCGCCCTGTGTGCGTTTAAAGCCCTTTCGTCCATAACTCGGTAGCCACTAGCACCTCTTAGGCGCTCTCAGCGTCGCTGAGGTAGTCATTGATAATCGCCATCACCTCGTCCCTGTCGTCGGAGCTGATGCCGATAAAGTGCCTTGCCGGAATGTCACCCCACAGGCTGGGGTACTTGTCCCGTGTGCCGCCGTAATAGAGCATCGCGCCTTGCACTCTATCGGTACCCATTTGCATGGCATCTGCCGTTGCCTGGTAGACCAGGTTAAAGAGGTAGCCATTCTCAATGAGCACCTTGTCTTTGTTCTTGGCCTTGCGCTCTTTGGTGACCTTGCTCAGCGGCGTAAAGGCTTTGCCTTCGTCATCGACTCCGGCCGCGATACGGTCCTGGTTGCTGCCCACCAGGTACTCGCCGATAGCAGCCATTGCCGGTTCCAGGTTATTGCCGCGCTTGGCTAGCTCATGAAAAAGATTGGTTGCTTGCTCAAACCCTTGCGGGCTGATGGTGATATGAGTACCGGCCATTTAATAACCTCAATTCTTTGTTATAACTTTATCTCCATTACACGGCAGGAGTCCGAAATGTCATATCCAGAAGAACTGCAAATTGGTGAAGGCAACTCACTGGTTATAAGCGATACCAAAAGAACACAAAAAAAAGGCATGGATAACGACGACGATTACTATGATGAAGTTACCCCAAGCGGAGAGGTTGTCGCTCGATACCATTCATACCACCATATGAGCATTTACCCTCCGCAACGTACCACCCAAGGTTGGAAGAAATATGACCTAGATGGAAACGTTATCGCCTCTGGTAAAACGCACTTTTAATCTGCCATACTGTTACCTCAAGAACTAAAGTGGTTACGGGTGAGGCCCAGCTCTATACCCGCTAACTGTTGTCCGCAGTGCTGGCGCTGCTGCGAGATCCTATTCCCCACCGTGTACCAAGATCCCCTGGCGCTGCTTGTTGATGTAGTTAAGCTGCTTAACCGGAATAAAGGTCCACGCTTCGAGCATTCCCCTGGCCACCTGCGCCACCAGTAGCTGCCCCTGGTATTTCCCGGCTTTGACCATGCTGATAAAACGCCAGCGCAGTTGTACCTGGCCGGTGCCTTTGTGTTGCTCAAACGCGGCCCAGACCTCGGCAGGGGTCTCGATAAGTTCCGGCAGTAGGGGCAGCATTGGGGCGCGGGCAATATCGATATGCTCGGCCAAGGTTTCAGCGTTCACGTACACCGGTACCGGTGCTTTGTCGAATACCCGCTCCGCGCCGCCCAATACATTTTTCGTCAGCGACAGCAGCTCGGCTTTGCTTTGCACCCGTTCAGCCAATGCGGTGTCTGTCGTGGTCACAGGTAGCCTCTCGGGGCGCCCGGCAGTTTGCCAGTTCCCAGGAGTAAGGCTCTGCCAGGCATCCCCCTTGGCAGCCTGCCACTGGGCCATGGCATCATCCGAAAGTTGGCGCCCAAAGGTGGCTTCGCCGGGCGAGTAGTCAAAACCGGCATCGATACCCTTGGGCACCTTGATCACCTCACCGGTTTTCTTGTTGGTGTAGTCCCAGGTTTCTAGTGCCGGCTCATCGGCCACCGTTAAGCCCCGGCGTTTTACCTGGGCGCTGGTATAGCCGCGCACGAAGCAGGTACAGCCCCAGCCATTTTGTGGGAAGTGGGTCCGCCACCACGCGCTGGTTTTAGGCAACAGCTTGCCATTCCAGGCGAGGTGGTCAGGGCGCGGGCTCTCGCTGTTGCCGTGGCGGTACTCCCAATAGTCGAAGCTTTGCAGCTGCTGCCAGCGGCCAGCGTTGTAGCTTTGGCGCAGGTTGGTGTCGTAGATGATCCGCGCCCGCCAGTCGGCGTTGCCGGTATGCTCCCAACCGTGTTTGGCCACGATGTCTTTAAACTGGCTTTTAAAGGTGTTTAACGTGGTGCCATCTTCAATTGCGCTGGTCATGGCGCGGCGCAGGTCGGTTAACAGATCGGCTTTTTGCGCACCGGCTACAACAAAGGCGCGGGTGTGCATGGCGCCCCATATGTCATCCCACGCCGCCGTGGGCATATTGAGCTTGCCTTTGAACCAGTCAATGGCCTGCTGGAACTGGACACCGCCGTACTCTGCCATCAGTTGCCCAGCTCCACGTCGTAGCGCCCGGCAAGCTGCGCCGCAGCCATCGCCTGCTGCATGATGCCAGCAAGGGCCGCCGCTCCTTGGTCTTTGTATGCCTCTATGAGCGCCCGCTCTACGTCATCCCAGCTTTCGGCCTTGTCGACCAATGCGGCTATAGCGGCCACGTCATCGTCCAGTTGCCGCCCCGCGCTGTTGGCCAGTGTTGCCGTCAGTCCGGCCAGTTGGTCTTGCGGCTTTGGCTGGGCTTTGAGGGCGGCAAAGCTCAGCACTGCCGCATTCAGGCCCAACAGGTTGTTGATGGCGGCGTCATCAATGGCGGGGAACCCGGCCTTGATAAGCGCCTTGGCCCGTTGGGTGTCGAGTGTGCCGCTTTGCACCTGCTGGATGATTTCGCTCAAACTGGTGATTTGCGCCCCATTCAGGGCTGTTTGTTGCACTGAGTCGGCCTTGCCTGCTGGTGCAGCCTCTTGCCCAGGCAGGCTGGTTTGCACCATCCCCAATACTGCCTCGCCGTCTTTGGGGACCGGGATTTTCAATTTGTCGTTAACCCAGTTGGCCGGGATCTTCGTGCCCATCTGCACAAGAGGCGGTAAGGCTGCGGCAAAGGCGGTCATGTCCTCCGGTTGCTGGGTGTCAAACTCCAGGCGCAGGCGGCGGCGTGGGTTGTGGTAGTCGCCCTTACCGTTCAGCTCAAGCAGCGGCAACACCAGGTCGCGAGTTAAGGTGCTGGCAATTTGGCGAAGGTCAGCCGCCACCAGCTCTTCGCGCACTTCGTTGTGCACGTTACCCAGGGCGTTGGTGCTGGACTTGCCATCCGCCTGGCTGGTTAGCGTGCCGCCCAAAATCGCCTTGGACTGGCTACGTTCGGCCCAGTCCATCATCGCCATGTAGGGGTCGCTGGCGCCCTTGGCCGCTTCCTGGAACTCGATATCCATACCCTTGGGGATGATGCCACCGGCATTGTGGCCAATGCTCATAATGGCCCGCAGCAGGGTTGATTTTTCAGTGTCGCTAGCGCCAGTGGGGTATTTACCCAGGCGCAGCGGCAGGCCGTAAATCTCCAGGAATTCGGCCAAGTCCCGCACGCTGTAGTTCTTAAACAGGAACGGCCAGGCAAGCACCCGGATAAGCCCGGCGCGGGCGATGTAGCCGCTCTTGGCTTTGTGGCTATGTTGCACCCAGCCCCACTTCCACAGCGGGGCAGACAGGCCACCATCAAGGCGTAGCAGCACGGTGTTGGGATTGTCTTCGTCAACGGTAAAGCGCCGCGCCGGAATGGTCTCTAGTTTGGCCGGGTAATACAGCTGGCCATCGCGAGCCCAGGTGATCTGGCTGTTGTTCATGCCGCGCAGGATCGCATCGCCCATATCGAGCACGAGGTCTTCAAACTCGGGTAGCGAGTTCAGTACCTCGTTCACCATGTCGGCATCGCGCTGCTCTGCATCGCTAGCATTGGGTGGGGTCTTAATCAGCCAGTTTTTACCCAGCAGCGCGTTCTTGCGCTTGGCCAGCTCCGCCATCACATGGGCGTCTTTTTCCTCGATATCGTCGGCCAGGTCTAGCTGGTCTGTCAGGCGGCCTATTTCAGCATCACGCATGATCTCGGCCAACCGCGCAGGGGTCAGGCCACTGGTGGGGTGCTCTACCCACTCACGGCGCACAAAGCCAACCTGGGCGGTGTCGGTCTGCTGGGTTGTCAGTGCCTGGCTATTGCGGCCCAGGCGGGCCTTGATTTTGTCGATGGACATTACCAGCCCCCTTTGATTGATACGTAGTCATCACTGGCCTGTGGGCTGGTTTCATCCCACCGGCTGGCTGATGCGGGTAGTGCGGTAAATTCGATGGTGCCCCCGTCCATGTAAGAGGCGCGCACGGCCATACAAAGGCCCACGGCAAAATCGCCATGGCGCTTACCTTTGCCCTTGGCTTGCACATCGTCTTTACGGCCCTTGTCGATGCCGGGAATGCCGTTTACCAGCTTGATGTGCTGCACGTCATCAAGCACCGACTGGTGGCGCGGTAGCTCCAGGTTGAAGGCTTCAAACTCGCCTTTAAGCTTGGGCATCCATTCGTGGTACCAGGCTTGGCTAAGGTTTACCTGGTCGACCATTTCAATGCCGTATTTGAGCGCCGCTTGCTCGGCGAGATAACCGCCGTTGCCGGTGGCATCGAAAGCCAAGCCCATTAGGCGCGGCAGGCGGTCGCAGATGTAGAACATCACCTGGCGCTGCTGCTCGTAGGTTACGTTGCGCAGCTCAACGGCAAAGGGCACCCGCTTGCGAAGGTCTGGTTTAATGGCAAGCGGCACAAATACGGTTAAGTCGCCACGCCGGGCAAAGTCCTCGCCAAAGCTGTGGCGGTGCTCTGGGTTGAGCGCGGCCAGCAGCGGTTCCAAGAGCTGCTCGCACCAGTCTTTCACCGAGGCCTCACGCATGGTTGGCGTCCAGCCCATGAAGTCATCGGGGGCCTCAAAGCGCAGCACTGGCACGGAATGGTCAGCAACCATGGCGGCTTCTATCAGCACCCGGCTGATGTAACTACCGCCCGACTTGCGGGGCACACAACCGTACTCTTCGTCGGCGCACTCGCTGTTGGGAGCGTTCTTGTAAAGGTTTTCCCGCCATTTCACCTCGCCCGACAGGGTCCACTCTTGGCCGGTGACGTAGCAGATGCGCTTATAGAGCCCATCCTTGATGGCATCGTCCAAGGTGATGCGGTGTACGCTGTAGTCTTTGCGGCCTTCGCGGGCGTCGTTGATGTAGGTGTTAAAGGGGTTATCAACGCCATTGTGGGTGCTGATAAGCCGTACCTTGTTACCCCACATGGTGAGAGCCAGGGCGGCTTTTAGTAGTTCTTCGAGGCTTTCATGGAATGCGGCCTCATCGATAACCACATCCCCTTGCAGGCCGCGAAGGTTTGACGGGCGAGAGCTGAGCGCCTGAATTTTCCGCCCCGTTTTGGGAAAGCGGATCATGTACGTCAGGATCTCTTCTTTCTTGGCACTGTCCCAAAAAGTTTGCTCGTACACATCGGCTTCGGCCAGGCTGTTGAATGCCTTGGCAAAGAGCGCGGCAGCGGCGATGTATTCCAGTGCCATCTCTTTTTTGCTGCCAACGTAAAACGTATTGCAGCCGCCCCGGCGGCGCGGCTTGGCGGCGTTGATCACATTGCGCCCCGCCTCGGCCCAAGTCAGGCCGGTGCGGCGTGACTTCTCGGCGATCATCACCTGGGATTCGTCCTCGAACCAGCGCTGCTGGTAGGGTAAAAAAACCGGCTCGTTGGCCGGTTGGGCGGCGGCCATGTCCTCTGGCACCTCCACCCCAGCCAGCTCCAGCTCTTCGGCCAGGTTAATTTTGCGTGGCTGGCTGGTGGCAGTGAGATGTAGCTTATTGGTGGCCATCTTCTTTTCCCTTTTCGGTTGCGTAGATCCGCCACCCAAGTTGCAGCACTGATACCAGCAGCCACAGCGCCAAGCCCACCAACAGCCAAGCCTGGGCCTTGATGGTCACCGCCAACAGCACCAGGATCAGCACCAGTTGCGAGACCAGGGCCAGCAGCAGGTCGAGTTTCATCACGCTTTCCCCAGCAGAATTTGGCGGATACGGTCTTCGAGCTGCTCGCTCATACCGTCTTCGCCCCGCAATTCTTCACTGACGGCGGCGGCGGCTTCTTCGGCGTAGGCCTGGCGGATCTCTTTCTCGCGCTTGTGGCTTTGCATGGCGGCAGATTCGAGGCGCTGGACGGCCAGCATGGCGTCTTTAATCATGCCCACGTCGGCAACCTCGCCCCCTTCAGACTCGTTTAAAAGCGCCTTAAACAGTTGGCTACGGGCCATTTCAAGAATGAGCTTGGTCACCTCGCCGGTGGGCTTGTTGCCAAGCTCTGCTGTCCATACCTGGGTGATCTCGCGCATTTCCCGCAAGCTTTTGCCCACCGCCTCCATTTTGCTGGCGTAGCGGTTAAGGCCAGGGCGACTGAGCTGCATGTCTTCTGGCAGCTTTGACTGCTCGATAAGCTCGTTAACCGCCTCCAGTATCTCTACTTGGCTCAAGCGGCCGTCGCGCAGCATGCCGTCCAGTTCGCGGCGGATATCCTCCGGCAGTAGGTCTACTTTAGAGCGCCGCCCTCGGGTGGTTTTGTCGCTCATGGGTTAGTCTCCGGCGCTGGGGCGCTTAATGCCCGGCACGCGGGCACGTCCCATGGCGGTGTCTTCGCCGCGCACAGTGAGCCTGGCTACTTGCGAACGGCCTACTGGCGCCAAGCTCAGCTGGCCTTGTTCTTCCAACCAGGCCAGCTGTACCCGCAGGTTGTCGCGGCTGATGTTCAGGCCGTAAGCGTCAAGGCCGTCTTGCAAGATGGACTCGTTCAAATCCATGCCACTTGCCTCATGCAACAGGCGCAAAATCACCAGTCGCTGATGCTCCAGCAGTAGTTGGGCCATCATTTGCGGTCACCCCCTTTTAACTCGTTTTCCAATAACAGATCGCCGATGCGCTCCATGCGTTTAAGTGCCGGGGCAATGCCCTGTATCTGGCCATTAAGGTCGGCAATTTTAATGCTCAGCTCGTGCAAGTCGCGCTGGCTGGGCATGTCTTCAATGCGCCGTTCTAGGCCATCGACCATTCGTGCCAGATCGTTCAGCTCCTGCCGTTTAGCAAAGGTCAGTTGCAGCATGGCCAAAATGCCGCTTACCAACAGGCTGGCAACTGCGATGTAAAGGGGTAACCACTCCGGGTTAAGCCATGCCATGGCGGCTCCTTAGCTCGGCGATTTTCTGGCAATCCACACAGCGCGGCGCATTCGGCAACAGCACCAGCCGCTTAGGTGACACTTGCTCGCCACAGTCAATGCACCACACCCGGCCTTGGGCGTCTTTGTCCTGGGCGGGCTGGTGCATGGTGGCATGCGCAGACAGCGCCCGTTGGCGCTGCTGCTCTTCAAGCTCGCTAGCCCGGTCAAACAGATCAGGCATGCGTTGCATCCTTTTCTTCCAGCCAGGCGTTACTTAGTCCCTGCACGGCAGTCTGGATCTTGGCGGTGTCGGCCTCTAGGCCACCTTCAACCAGCTGCACAGCAAAGTCATCGACCTTGGTTTTGGTACTGGCGGCATAGCGTTCTAATGCCCACAGCACCATTTTTTTGGTGATAAGGGCGGCAACAATGTTTTTACCGGCTGCGAGCAGCAGGTCGATGATCAGTTTGACGTTCATGGCTGTTTTTCCTTGGGTGGGTCGGTGTGTAAATGTGCTGGTAGATATCAACGGGAGAGGGGCTGGCCCAGCCTTCGCAATATTGGTTTTGCATGGTGCCGTCATGGCTATGCAAACCGGGGTGCCCGATAGGCTCCCCGGTGTGGTAGTGGCGCAGCTCGGCTGCCAGTCGGTCGCTCCGCCCCTTGGCAAATGACCACTGCCAGTTGGCGCCCATCATTGCCCCCGCACAACCAGGGTGGCTTCCAAGCCAACGGCGGCCATCACCTTGTCCAAGGTGTTGCGGCTGTTGAGCACCGCCCATTCATTACTCACCACGCCAAAGCGCTCACCCGGAGCAATGCAGCCCTCAAGTTCGCTGGCCTTGTTGGCAACGTGGATAAGGCAGTGGGTACGCAAACTGGGGCCGTTTACCGTGACCCCAAGCGAGGGGCCAGAGATAGCCAGGCAAAGGCCTTTACTGGGGCTGTTATGAGGGGCCAGGGTGTAGGCTCCCTCGGGGATGCAGCTTTTGCCTGGCTTATTGTTCAGCCAGGGGCATTCAACAGTAACCGCAAGGCGGTTGCCGCTGTTGTCGACCAGCTCACCAAAGGTGCCATGCTCAAAATAGCGGCGGCGAAGCGTGAAAGTTTTGGATGACATAAACAAACTGGGCTCTGTGTGTGAGAGCCCAGTTTGTTTAATGGGGTATATGGCGTGGGATGTAAGAGGTTACTTAATTTTTGATGATCAAAACTGGCTAATTAGTCGGTACTTTATACTGGTATTTGTTGCTTCAATCACTTCGATTTCTGCGCCTTTGTACCCAATGACCTTGCTGTCTGACAAGTCATAAATAGCATTACTAACAAGACTTCTGCCTGATTTCCCTATTTCTCGATATGTCATTTTTAGGTGATTATTGGCCTTGCCTTCGTAAATCAACGACTGTTCAACTCCCCCTGAGTTGGGTGCGTTTACTACTTCTTTTGTGTAATTCACTTTGCCACAAGGCACCGTATCTTCAGGTCGGTAAATACAGACCTTGCCGGTCTGCTTATCGATGCGGAATGATGCCGTTGGGGCTGCCAGATCAAACATGCCAAAGGTGATGTAACGACCATCAACGGTCATTGCTGAGTAATAGTCGTTCTGGTCGTCTTCGCCAATTTTAGGGTAGCTGCCAGCCAACAAGGTATAACGGCCTGCTACCTGTTCGCTGTCGAGGTGGATGGCCTCACTTTTGGCAGCAACGCCTTGCTTTAGCATCGCCTGGCCAACCTGTACTGTCTCCACGCTACCCACGGCTGGGAAGCTAAAAGGCTGTTTTACCGGCTGGTAGTTATGGGGTGCTGCGGCACAACCTGCCAACAACACGGTGGTGGCCATCAACAAGTTCTTTTTCATTTTTTGCCCTTTTCCTCATCCTTGAACATCGCCAATTTACCCAACAATAACCAACACTTCTACAACAGTTGCATCTGTACTTTTGCGGTCTGTAATGCTCGCTGTTCTTTAATGATGCTGGCTAACTGCGGGCGGGTTAGACCATATTCGTTTATCAATTGGTCTATATTCCGCCCGTTGAATTTATTCCAAATATCAATGTTACGAAGGGCCGTTTTTAAGCGGTCGTCTTTAGGTAAGTAGAATTGCCGCCCACCCATATAATGGGCCTGGCTAACAACAGCCACCTTAGCCAAGGAACGGGCAGAGGCTTCGGCAAGTCCTTGGCGCTTAAAAGCGCCTTCAAAAATTTCAACCAGATTCACCAGCGTTTGTGGCCATAGCTTCTTTACCTCACTGTCGCTTAGCTGGTCCAGGTGCGTCAGAATTTGGTCCAAGTCGGTGCCCATCATGTCCAGTTGTTGCTCAGCCATGTTTGCCTCCAAATCGTGCCATTTGCTCGTTAAAGAGTGCGTCGTTCTGTTCTTTACTCAGTGAGTGGCTGCTGCGTATCTCCAAGCTTTTATGCTTGATCTCAGGCGCTACAGCGGCGGGCGCAGATGGCATGGTATCCAGCACCTTTTTTAAATACTGGTGGTTAGTCAGCGGCTGCCAGCCGTGCTCGCTGCGTTTTTTAAAGAGGCTGGCCACTGTGCTCTCCAGCGCGTCGCGCAGCTGGGTTTCATTGCAGGTTAACGCCATGGCCTCTTGCATTAGCCGCAGGGCGCGGCTGTTTGAGAGGTCGCTTTTTTCTGGGCGAAACAGGGCAATGTATTGCACCAGCGCCTGGCCCAGCCGTTGCGGCAGTTTGACCACAAAGGCCAGCAGCTCGCGGGTGGCTTCATCGCTCACCATGGCGTCAAGGTGCAAGTTTGACTTGCACACCGGGCAGCGGCTCAGCTTCATTTCGCCTCCTGGTGCTTGCGGTACAGGGCGCACAAGGCCTCATACCATCGCCCGCCGTGAACAGGGTGACCAAGTCGCCGGTAATCATCCAAGGTGATATAAAGGCGGCTTTGAGCAAACTCCCCCCAATGCGGGGCCAGTGCTTGCTCCATTTTGCGGGCGTGCCATTTCTTTAGCGCTTCCAGCGCCTGGGCGGCGCTGTTGGTTTTTAGCCACCCCACATGCGCAACACCCGTCACCTTGGCCACAAATTTGTCGAGCGCTGTTTCTGAGCTGTCACGCACAAAACCTTGCTGGCTCATGGTGATCCAGATAGCCCGGATTTTATCGGCCTCAGCCACCTTGCCACTCCCCGCTTTAGGGCTCATTCGACGGCCATTTACAGCTGGTTTAACAGTGGGTTTAAAGCCTTTCTCTTTAAAGTGCTCCAGCACCGCATCAGCCTGTTCAATGGTCAGTTGCTTGCTAGAGGTTTTACCGGCGCAAAGGTTGGCCAGCACCTGTCGGTACAGCTCGTCATCAAGGCCCAATTTCGACTTGGCGATGTGTATCAGTTGGATTTGCTGTTTAGTGGCCATCAGTACCCCCAAAGCCACAAGACACCAACTCTAAGCCGTCGATTTTCTTGTACTGGCTAACCAGTGTTTTAGCGGTATTGAACAGGGGATCGTAATGGACCAGCACCTTATCTAAATCGCCAAAGGTCTTTTGGGCCAGGCGTTTCCCAAGCCTTTTGATAATGTTGGCTTTTCTCTTTGGTGAAAATGCAGCGCTGGTGCGCTTTCGCCAATACAGCGGTATATCGTCGCGGAACTCTTTGCCATTGGGAAAGGTCCATGCCCCCCGAATATAACCATCCACATACACCGCCAACGCCGTGCGGCCCTCTGCAACATTAGTTCGGCGGATCGTGATTTTGGTATCGCCGTTCTTAAACTCGACAGCGGCAAAATACCCGGCCAGGTTCTCCTGGATCTCAGCCCATTTTTCTTTGGTGATGGCCTTATCCATGGGCCCTCCCAAAAACCTGAGTGTTTACGTACTGCCACCGGGCTGCTTGCAACGGTGTTAACTCTGGGTCGGCGTGGCCATAGGTTAGTGTTGGGCCTTTTATCTCCAGCACTTTAACCAAGTAGTGCCTGGGGGTACCTACAACCTCAACGGCGTAACATTTACAGCGACGAATGGCGCCCAGGATGGTTGCGGCACGTTCGACACTAACGCCAAATTCTGTCTTCAAATCTTTAGAGCCATAAAATTTCCCGGTAGCCAACATCTGCTCAGCAATGGCTCTGTTTTGTGAAATGCTCATTCCACTCTCCCTGCTGGCATCACTAGCCAGCGCTTATTAATTACAGTGTTCTTCGTTCCTGTACGGTCGTGTTGCAGCAGCACATCAGCGAACACCACGGCGCCCAGTAGCTCGGCACCTTTGGCTACGGCTTCGCTTAGGCTTTCGCACTCGCCCAACTCCACCACCACCGGCTGGCCTTTTTTGGCTACCACGTTGGCGGTCATGGTCATGGCTGCTGCGACATACCTCATTTAGCCATTGCCTCCAGCGCGGCTTTGCCAGCACTCAGTAACGCCAAGCGGCGTTGCTCTTGGCCTGGCTGCCCTTGCAGGCAATGCAGTGCCGCAGTGGCTTTAACCGCCGCATCCATCGGGCTGACTTTGGTCAGGGTATTGAGGGTCTTGGTGATGTGCTGGACACTGCCCGTCACCAAACCGTGCATTTGTTCGTTCATGGGTTCTCCTCGGTTGCTCATCAGTACCGGACCACCACGCCCGGCAGACGCCCCCGGAGGGGCGTTTCGCTTAAGAGACTTTCTCGCCGTTCAGCTCGGTCAGTCGCACATCAAGGCGCAGGGTCATGCCGCCCAGCTGCACATCCAGGGTGATGTCGTCTCGGCCCTGCTGGCCGATGGTTCGCATACACTCGCGCACAAGGTCGGCAGCACTCATGCGGGGGTCGAGTTGAAGGATCTCTTGGGTCATGGCGTCTCTCCTTAGAGCTTGGCGATGTCGAGTGAAAGCTGTTTGTACCGGCCTTGCTCATCCCGCTGGTACAGACGCAGGTAGCTGCTGGTGCCCACCACGTTGATGGAGTCAGCAATGGCGTCCATGGCGGCCAGCCACTTGGGGTGTTCGATGGAAAGCTTGCGAAGGGAAAGCACTTGATTAACGTCGATGTGCCCTTCCTTGTTGACCCTAAAGGCGTGGTCAATCAGCGCCCGCAGCTCGGAGCTTGCGCCTTCTGACCACTCGCTGATGCACTGGTCAATCAGGCTTTTGGCGGCTTGAATGCGCTCGTCAAACTTGCGGTGCTCGCCCTGTGCCAGCTGCACTTGGTATTCACCGTCGTAACTGGTGAGGCTGACATTGCCCTTACGGCCGCCCCAGTTGACGTTGTACTGCTCGGCAGACAGCTCAACGAATGAGGCGATCTCACCCATGGCGCCAGCCTTAAAGGCGGCAAGACGCTGCTGCTCGGCCTGGGCCTGCTGCACTAGGCGCATCACCAGGTCGTCACGGATCACATCAATAGGTTTGATCTGGTCTTCGGGTACCAGGTGGCCCAGGGCGTTTTTGCGGTAGCCGGTTTGGGTGTTAGTGGACATGGTGCTTCTCCTGTAATTCCTGTTCTGTTTGGGTAACGGCTTGCTGGACAACGGCAGTGGCTCGCTTAACGGCCTCGCGTAGTTCCAAGCTCAGCTCCATATGAAAGGCCTCTTCCATGGCATCACCCTGGGTGAGCTTGTTTTTCACCACGTTGATGTGTGATCCACTGGCGGTTACGTTGCGCGTGATGATCATTTCCAGCTTTACGCTCATCCCCGTTCCTCCTGCCAACACACGATGCACCCGGCGTAACGAGCCACCATTTGGTTAGTGCGCCGCCCGTTGGCGCTGCTTCTCACGCTGACGGCCTCGCCGGTCAACTTCTTACCTGGCTTAGCCACGGTGATCACTGGACGGGTGTTGCCCATTGCTGCCGTTATGATCTGCACACCTTGGTTGGCAAGGCGTTGCAAGGCTTTGGACAGGGCTAGGCTCTGTGCACAAATCGCCTGGTTTTGCGGGGTTATGGTTTTGGGTTGCATGTCAGGCTCCTTACTCGTTGCCTTCGAGGTCTTTGAACGCGGCGCGGATGTGCTGCTCGCCCAGGGGTTGGTCGCTACCACCGGCCAGCATCGCGGCCAGGCGCAGGGTTTGGTTCAGGATGCGCAGGGCGCCGGGGCGCTCGGCGATCTGCTGAAGCAGCGCTTGCTCGGCCTTATCGGTGAGCCCCCAGGCTGCTGCTATTGCGTTGACGTCGGTTTGCTTGGCTTTGTGCACGCCCATCTTTTTGGCAATGCGGGAGAACAGCCGGGCAAAATCCTCGCTGCGGCGGCCACCGGTTAGCTGGGTGTAAACCCGGTTGTTGCCCATCAGCACCATGCCGATGCCGGTTTGCTCCTGGAGGATGCGCAGCTCTTCCAGCGCGGCGTATTCAAGGTGGTCGGCCTCGTCCACCACCACCATGCCACCGGTGCCTTGCAGGCGGTGTTTAACGGCGCGGCTAAGCTGGCCCTTACGCCGAGGTGCATCGTCCATGCGCAGCTCCAGTGCCAACTCGAAGAGGATTTCAGTTGTGGTGGCGCAGCTGGGTGAGGCTGTGATCAGCCACACGTTGCTGTGCTGCTTGGCATACTCACGGGCGGCAGTGGTTTTACCTACCCCTGACGCGCCATACACCACGCTGATGGTTTCGGCGGCGTGGGCATAACCCAACGCACCAAAAATGTTGCTCGCAGTTTGGGTTTCCACGAACCGAGGAGCAGCGGGCAACGTGCTGGTGCGGGTATTACGCAGTTCAAGCCATTTGGCCAGCGCCTTAACGATGCGGTCTGTATCGCCTTTGTAGTTCCCTTTAAGCACTTGGCTTATGGCCGCGGGGCTCACGCCAATGGCGCGGGCAACCGCAGATCCATTGGTATCACCCGCTTCAATCAGTGTTTTTACCTGCTCGATGGTGTTGGCGGCTTTCGTTTTCAGTTCAACAACGTTCATGGTGTGCTCTCCCTTAAAGACGATTTTTGTTGCGTTGCGCCATCAGTTGGGCAACGCCCCGGTTAAAGGCAGTCTCGGTATCAATGTCAGTTACGGCATCTGAGGCGGCTTTAACGCGGGTGGCGGTTTTGATTAGGGTGTTACCTTCGCGCAGGTGCACAAGCTCGCTGGCCGCAGGGGCTGGCGTGGTGGGGTGTTCTGGCTCGGGTAACAGTTGGGCAGCTTCCATTGCTGACATTGCCTGGTGGGCGCTGGCGGCGTCCTTGTTCGCCCGGACAAATTGCTTGCGCTTGCGGTCGTGCTCGCGGCCCTCGCTGCGGCTGCCAAACGCGACTTTTTCAAGGCACGAGGCTTCACACAGGTAAAGACCATTAAGGGTGTAGAGGTGCACGCTGCTGTGCAGCGCGTCGGGGTCAAACCGCACCACTACCTTTTGGCCAACCATGGCCAGCAGGCTTTCGTGGTGGTAGCGGTTCTGGCGCTGGGCTATCTTGCCGCCCGCATCCAAGGTAATGGTGCCGTACTTGCTCACGCGCACCGCCTCGGCGCTGAGTAGCAACAGGCGGCGTTGCTCGCTGCTGGCTTTGCGCACCGTGGAATCGGCGTAACTTTCAGCAAAGGCTGCATCAAAACTCAGTACGCCCCGGCAGGCTTCGGTTTTGCGGTTAGCGCGGGCGTTAAACATCGCCACGCCTTCAGCCAGAGCCCGCTCAAACTCGGCTACCGTGGCCGCCCGTTCACCATAATTATCAGGCTTGGCCATGGGATTGGCGCCGGTATAGGCGCCTTGCAGCAGCGGGTGCAGGTCCACCATTTCTTCCATGCCGCCCACACCAAAGGCGCGTTCGATAGGCTTGGCCTGGCCATGACCCTTGCCAAAGAAAACGGACGTCCAGTGCAGCTTGATGCCCAGCATTGGGATAAGCCCGAGCGGATCATCAGCTTTGACTTTGAACCGGTACCGGTTAGGCACACCGCCCGTCAGCCACTTGTTGGCGGCAGCGCGGGTGTTATCGATGGTGATGTGGCTGGGAATACCGTAGTTATCGATCACGTCCAGCAGCGCCAGGCGGATCATGTCGGTGTTCTCGCTGATATCCGTGCGCCAACCAATGATTTTGCGGGTGCGAATGTCCTGCCAAAACCACGTTTTAGGGCGGATCACTTCGCCGTTGTACCACTTCACAAACACGTTGTGTTGGTAGCCGTCGCCGTTGATCCATTCCATGGCAGAAACATCCAGCACGCTGCGCTGCTGGGGCGGGTAAAGCTGCATTAAGGCGTGCTCACCCTGGCGCAGCAGCACCTGGTGTTCGTGCGGCACTTCGGCGTCAAGGCGGCGGCGCAAGCTGTCTTCGCTGGGCACTTGCCAGCCGTGCTTATTGGCAGCGGCGCAGGTGCGTAGGTAACAGGCACTAAAGGTGGGCTGCTCCAGGCGCAGGTAATCGGCTTTTAGGTAGTCCCACGCCTCGGGGCTCACATCGGCACGGCGTTGGTCTTTAATGTTCTGCGCTACCAGTTTGTTTTTTGGCAGCAGTGCCGGTGCCCAGTCGGCTTGGTCAATATCTTTAACCATCGCCCAATAGCGGCGCAGCGTCGGTAAAGCGGCGTTGAAGTTGTCAGCCACAAACTGGTAAGCGTCCATCAGCTTGGTACCTGACTGCACCATCATCGCTACCGCGTTAACCAGCTCCAGGCGCTCGGCGGCTTTGGCCTGGGCCTTGTCTCCGGCCCGTTCCCAATTCGACCACAGTGCCTCGGGGCTATAGCGCTGAGCTTTGGTTTTAGGAGCGGCAAAGGTTTGGTTGCCAAGTTGCACCAGGCCAAGCCGCTTTAGCAGTGCTGCACGGGCATGTTCCGGCAGCAGTGAGTAGTGATACTCAAAGGCCTTGGTGCCGTTACGTTTGCGCTTTTTCTCCGGGCAGGCCTCGGCCAAGCGGTCGAGGGATTTGCGCATGCCTCGCTCGGTACCAGGCAAGTCAGCTAATCCAGTTAGTTCAGCGGCAGAGAGCCATTCACAACCTTGTGTCATGCGCTCTCTCCTTGAAGTTCTTGGTATCTACTTGGCCAAATCTCGCTAACTTCCAGCCCTATAGCGTCAGCGATAATCCGTTCGCCTTTTGGCCATGGGCGAGCCATGGCATTAGCTAAAGTTCCTGAAGACAACCCGTTGTCGCGTGAGAGTGCACTGAGTGATGTTCCACGTTTTTTCAGTGCAGCAATTATGTCAGCACGGTGCATATCCTTGATGGGAGTTCCCATTTTGGGAAAATTCTGCGATTCTTGTTTGTTATGCATCTTAATAACTCGTTTGGATTATCAAACTTAGGAACGAGTTTTGATCATCAAAAGGAACAGGTCAATACCTTTTTGTTCCTTTTAATGAAATTGGTTTCCAAGGAAAGGACCAGTCGCTAGAGGCCATACAGCAATGAATGACGAAAAAAAGGAACAGGGTAATGAGAAAAGGAACGGAGTTCCTATTGTTGATAGCGAAAAAGGAACTGAGCTATTCATCACCAGACTGAGAACGCTGGTTAATGAGGCCGGAGGTGGGCGGCAGTTTGCACGTGACATTGGCATGTCCTACAGCAAGCTGCATAACTACATGTCTGGCGTTAGTAAGCCGACGCTGGACAGCCTTATTGCTTTGGCTGAGGGTGGCGGGGTGTCGTTGGATTGGCTTGCTCTTGGTGACGAAAACAGACACCCAAAGAGCAAACCTAAGCATGATCTGGAATGGGTAACGGCTGCTGAGGTAGCTGGGTTGCCTGGTATGCCAACAACGGATAGGCGTGCACGGGAAGAGCTGGACCAGCTCGTAGCAGGCGACACGGCCATGAAGCGCAAGCGTGCTGGCTCCAGAGCAACGGAGTATCACATAGCGTTGTTGCCATCACAGGCTAGGGATGCCTTAAAAAAGGCATCTGAAGTAAGAGACACGGTTGCGAGCTACGAACCCAGCACCGACTTCATGACAGAGTTCTCGCTTATCCCTGGTTACCGGGTCCAGGTATCAGCTGGACATGGCAGCTTCAACGGCGACGATCAGCCTCCTGTTCGGCATTTAGCGTTCAGGCGTAAATGGCTGTCTTTCAGAGGTTTTGCAGAAAAGGACTTGGTTATTGTTTGGGCCAAAGGCGACAGCATGTACCCAACGATCAGCAACAACGATAGCCTGGTTATAAACACGGCCAGGAAAACGCCAAAAGACGGCCACATGTACGTGTTTAGGCAAGATGACTCTCTGATGGTGAAGCGCTTCCAACAGCGCCTCGACAAGTGGGTGTTGCTATCAGATAACACTGTTTACCCTGAAATAGTGGTGCCCAAAGATGAGCAGCACAACTTTCAGGTGATAGGCCAAGTGGTGCATATCGCCAAAGATGTCGGTGATTAAGTATCCTAACCTAGAGGTTATAAGGGCGTTTATCGCCCTTTTTTAAAACCTGTTTGAAGCCAGTCTTAACCCCCTCAGTCAGTGCTCAAAACACAAGCGTAAAACGCAGCCACCAGCGTGGCATTGATCAAACTCCCCGCCCGATCAAAAAAGGGCAGCCATCAATGGCCGCCCCTCGCTAAACTCCCCACAAACCCGCATCACGCCTGAATTTCGTCCCGCGAATTTTCGCCAAATTTCATTTATTCTCGCTTTAATCTCTTACTGATCACTATTCAAGAGCCTATACACCCAGCAGCACCGACAGTAAACCGGCCAGGGTGACCTTACTGCCTTTTATCAGCAAAGGGCTTAAGACGATAGCGAAAAAGGGAATGGTGCCCATCAAGATAGCGGCCACCGCCGTATCAAGATATTGCTGGCCCCAGGCCACGGCAACAAAGGGAATGGTGGCTTCTAACAGGCCAATCACATGGTAGCGCCACCATTGGCGCTGTTGTGGTTTTAGGCCGCAAAGCTGGCATAACACCCAAAGGGTAATAGCGCCCACCACGGCCCGGCCGGTGCCCACCCAAACCGCTGGCAGCGCCGCCACTGCCTGTTGCTGGAAGATAAATTGCGAACCCCAAATCAGGCCAATGCCGGCCAAAAAAAGCATATTTTTAAACACAATAGCGCCCTTACTGCTGTCGGGCGGCATTGTAGTGGTGAGAGCGGTTATGGTTAAAATGAATTGTTAGCATTCATGTATGGCCAATATCGATATGCAGTTGGATCTCAACTTATTAAAAGTCTTCGATGCCTTAATGCAGTGCCGTTCGGTGTCTCAGGCAGCGAAAAAACTGCACCTGTCGCAATCGACGGTGTCGCACGCGCTGGCACGTTGCCGCAGCCAACTGAATGACCCTTTATTTGTTGCTGGCCCAAGCGGTATGGCACCCACACCGCGCGCTGCCGCCCTGGCTCCAGCCTTTGCCGAGGCGCTGGCCACCATTGAGGCGGCAATAAATGAAAACCGTGCCTTTGATGCGGCCAGTAGCCAGCGCCGCTTTACCCTGGCGGTGGGCAGCTATTTCGACATGGTGCTGCTGCCGAAACTGATGCCAAGACTGCTGGCACAATCGCCGGGGGTAAGCCTGAGGTTACGGGTGCTGGGCGACTCGGATTATCAGCGCGAGCTGGAGCAAGGCGAACTGGATCTGGTGATTGGTTTTACCGAGCCGGCGCAGCTTTCGAGCGCTTTGCAGCAGCAGCGGCTGGTCACTGAATCGGTGAGTTTATTGTCAGGCCAAGTGCTAGCAACACCGCTAACCGCCAAGCAGTTGGCGGCGCTGGAGTACATTTACCCCTCGGACTGGGGTCACAGTCAGTTGCTGCTGGATAATTGGTTAAAAGCACAAGGTATTGAGCGGCGGGTACGCCTGCAAGTACCGGACTTTCAGGCGCTGCCTGGAGTGCTGGCAGCCACGGCGCTGTGCGTTGCCTTACCCACGGCGGTGGCTGAACTCTATGCCCGCCAGCATGGCCTTTTCTGCTATCCCATTGCCCAGCAGAGCCTGCAATTTACCTTGGTACAGGCCTGGCACCCGCGTTTTGCTCAAGAGCCGGGCCTGTGTTGGCTACGCGCCCAAATCCTGGCTGTTAAGGGGTAGCAAATTCAGCGATTTTGCTCAGCAGCAATAACGAGGCGCTGTAGTAATCGCCTTTGCTGGAAAGCGGCGGCAGTGTTGGGTGTTGTTGCTCGTTAAGGGCGATCACCGCTTTTAGGCCTTGAGAGGCTGGGTACGGCGCCTGTTCACCGGTTTTGACATCAAACCAGGCTGGGGCCTTGCTGCCTGCCAGTTTCCAAAAGCTCAGAATGGGTTTTAGCGCTGCGCTGTTTTTTAACCCGGCCCAATAGAAGTAAAGCGGTACCCGCACTGCGTCAAAGCCAAAACGGCTTGGCCAGTTGGGGGACGGTGACAGTTGGCCGCCCTCGGTTAGCCTTATCCAATCGGTGGGTAGCTGTGCGTCACCAAACTGGCTGTCTGCCAACAGTTTTTCGCCGCTTGCCAATAGTTGCTGCCAGCGCGGGTCACTGTCGGCAGTTGCAAAGTCGTTGATAGCCGGCATCACCCAGTACGAAAGGTTAATGTCGATATAGCCATTACCGGTAAAGCCCTTAAGGCCCGGTAATAGCACGGTATAACCGCCGTAGCTGTGTACCAGGTGGTCCAGCACCGCGTGGCGGATACGTTTGGAAGCATTAAGGTAATTGCTGTTGCCAAAACGTTGGCCACCTTTATACAGCGCCCAAGCAATGAGCAAGTCGCCATCGGCGGCGTCGTTTTGGTCGGCAACATGGGGCGTTTCGCCGGGGTTATAGCGCCAGGCAAAAAGCGCCATGTCGTGGCGGCCGAGATTACTTCTGGCCCAGCGCCAAAGGTTGTCGAAGGTGGTTTGGTCGTTGTAGTGGGCTGCCAGCAACATGCCGTAACCCTGGCCTTCCGAATGGCTAATGTTGTGATTGCCGGTATCTTGCACCCGGCCGTTATCGGTTATGTATAGCTGCTTGTAGAGCGCCCAGTCGCTGTCGGCCAGCGCCGGGGCGCTGACCACGGCCATGGCCAGCCAAAGACCCAAGGTTTTAAGCATCTTGATTTTGCTTTCCGTAATGCAATACCACATCGTCGTTCTGGCTAACACATTGCGCTTGTACGTCGGGCTCGCCGCCTTGCGCCATTAGCCAACTGCTATAAACCCCTTCTAGCATCATGGCCAAGCTTTGCTTGGCTGCATCGCTAACCCGGCCCTGATGATAGGGCACCGGGCAATGGTGATGACGGATCTCAAGGTATTGCTCGGTAGAGGTTAAGGTAACAAAACCCCAGTCGAGCTCAGCCCAGCGTTTATTAATGGCCGCCTGTAAGGTGTCGAGGGTGTCTTGCGCCCCCAGCGGCAAGTCCAGCGCCAGGTTTGCTCCCACCTGATGTAAAAACAGGCGTGCTTCTGCCTGTGGTACCGATTGCAACAGCTTATCGAACAGGGCGCTTAGAACCAGGCGCCACTGCGGGTGACAATGTCGAGTAGCAAAATAGTTGTCGTTGGCTGACAAAGGGTCAGTCATTCTTTACTCCCATCAAGTAATGCAGATAGAGCAGAACAGTGGACTCGTTATAGTCACCAAAGTTATCAAAGGCCAGCTTACCACCCAGCGTGACCGACGGGGAGAAATGGTATTGCCCTTCGGCATCAAAGCTCAGGCCAAAGCCGCTTTTGCTGTTGGCCGGGTAAGCTGACGCGTCGGTTATGCCCAAAGCCGTCATCAGTTCCAGCAACGATTGCAGGTTGTCGTCATCCGGGAAGTAGTCCACGGCATTTTCGGTGTAGCTTTGGAACCCCGGTGCCACTTTCAGCGTGTAATTAAAATTATCGTGCTTCTCGCTGTAGCTGACCGGGAAGGCAACGGCTACGTAGTCTTGCGGGCTGAAGTAACCGCCGTGGCCAAGGCTGAAGTTACTCATGTTTTTGTCATAGCCTTCAAAAGTCACATTCACACCGGCCTGCAGCTGGCGGTTTTTCTCGTTGATGGGGCGTAAATAGCCGCCCACCGACAGGTTCAACGAGGTGTTGTTGGCAACACGGGTACCGGTGTAGAGGTAACCCCCTAAACTGCCGTAAAGGCCAACATCACCGTCGTCGTAGGCAAGGCCAGCTTTCAGGCCGTTTTTGGTAACGGCGCCCCAGGTTTCCCCGGTGACAGGGTCAGTGGTACCGGCATAGGACAGCACGCTGTCGGTAACCGGGCGGCGGGCCAGGTTCAATTGCAGTTGCAGGTTATCGTCAAGCTGCGGCTGCCAGTCGATACCGCCAATCAGGTTAACCCTCTCAAAGCCAAGGGGGGTGGTACCAATATCAAAGCCGAGGTTTTCCCAGTTATAAGCCAGCGACAAACCGACACCGGCGTCATGCTGGGCGGGTGGGTTTTTCGAGAGTGCGGCAATGCTGTTTAAGCGGCTTTTTAAGGTGGCCACTTCGGATTGCAGCGTGCTCATGCTGGTTTGGAAAGCCGACAAGCTACTGCTGTCTAACGACAAGTCACTGCTGCCAAAGTATTTGGTCAGGTAGTTGTCCAACTGGGTTTGCTGCGAAGAGGTTAAGGTGCTGGTATCGAGGCCAATCGCTTTGAGTAAGTCTTGGGAAGCGGCTTCTTCAAAGGTGGTTTGCGCCTCTTCTGCCGCCAATTCTGCCTCATTGGCATTGGCCAAATACTGAGCCTGCTCTATGGCGGTGGTGTCAGAATCGGTCAGCGACGCCTCATAAATGGCGTATGCATCTTCGTATTCTTGCTCCGCTGACTGATAGTCATAAGCGGTGTCTTGGATGCTATCGAGTACGTCATCAAGGTCATCGAGGGAGCTGCTTAAACTGCTGGCTCCATCAGAAATAGCTCCGGCCCCAAAGCGGCTAAAGCCGGACGTTAAGGCGCCACCGTTAAGGTAGGTGGGGGTGACGGCAAACTTCACACGGCCGCCCAAGGCTTGGGTGTTCAAGGTAAGCGGGGTTTTAACCTCGTCAAGTTTACTCAGGCCCGATTCGCCGTCACGGGAGCGGAACTGCACCTCGCTGCTGTATGTCGTGGCGCTGTCACGTTGAATTTTTTCAGACAAGGCGTCGATTTGTGCCACCAGCGACGGCTGCGCATTGCTGTCTTTACTGGCCTGATACCAAGGTGAGCTTTCTTTGCTGGGGTCGTCGCCACCCGGTAAGAAGCTTGGCCGGCGGAACGGATTGTCAGCCCCTTTCTTGGCGCCGTTTTGGTCGGCAAAGGGGTTGGCATAGCCCGGTTGGCTGTCGCTTGCTTGCAGCCAAGGTTGCTGTGGCTGGTTCTTAAAGAGTTTGCCTCGGGCCTTGGCCAATAGCGCCACGGCGGTATCGTTATCGCCCTCGGCGCGGGCAACCTTGGCCGCCAACAGCAACATCTCGGGCTGTTCGGCTTTCTCGGTGGAAAGCTGGGCCATCAAATCATCGGCAGTATCAAAGTCTTTTAGCGCCAATGCTGTCATCACCCCGCCTTCCAGGGCGCTGGTGCTGTCGGGGTTATGTTTTAAGGTGTACTGGTAAATCTGCAGCGACTTTTTATTTTTATTGCCGCTTTGATAAAGCCTTGCCATCGCCAGCAGCAGGCTTTCGTCGTTAGGCGCCACCCGCAGCCTGGCTGCCAGCACGTCGTAAGCGTCGGCAAGCTTTTCGCTTTTACGCAACTTGTCGGCCTTAACCACCGCCATGGTATTGCGGGTTTGTTCAATGGCCTTCCAGTCCGCCGGGGTTAAGTCTTGGCGCTGCGACAGTTTCGCCAACAGATCGTTGGCGTCTTCGTCGTCACCGGCCTTAACCAGGGTAACAATTTGCGTTTGATAGTCGCCAACCGGTTCGGTGGTTTTGCGCTTGTCATTTTGACGAATCAGCATCACCGCCATGGCCGGTTCGCCGCTGTCGTACAGTAACGACGCTACTTCACCAACACCGGCTGCGCTTTTCGGTGGCTGGTTGTAGAGATCCATGATGAGCTTGCGGGCGCCATCGCGGTCACCTACCGACTGGCGGCGCTTGATTTCATCAAGCCGCGCTTGCAGCGCCGCTTCTTCCGCCAAACTGTCGATTTGGGGGGTACGGTCTTGTGGTTTTACCTCGCCAAGCAGATGGCTAACGTCACCCCAGCGGGCCTGATCTTTGGCCAGCAGCGCCGCCACGTAGCGATCGTTAGCGGTGCCGTAGTCTTCGACCCCTTTATTCACCACTACCTGGGCGGCCAATGGCCGTGAGGTTTTATTTAGCAGCCTTGCCAAGTCCAGCCTGACCCAAGGGTTTTTCGGCGCCAGTTTCATGGCTTCACGCAGGGTGGCTTCTGCCATGACCGGCGGTTCCAGTTTGGCTTTTTCACGCAGCAGCATCGCTTGGCCGGAGGCCATGTCGCCTAACTGTTTGCGAGCGGATTTGGGCAGGGCATTAGCCACTTGGTTAGCGTCATTCCAGCGCTGCTGCTGGCGTAACACATTCACTAAGCCAACCCGCGCCGGAATGTCTTTGGCGTTGTTATCCAGCAATTGCTGGTAAAGATGCGCCGAGGCATCGAGCTTGCCCTGCTTTTGCAAAATATCGGCTTTGAGCAGTTGGGCATCGCGTGCTTGGCTACCGCTGGCGTCGGTAAGGGGCTCAACCAGCGTCATGGCTTGGTCGTACTGGCGGCTGTCGGCCAGTTTACGGGCCTCGGTCAGACTGGCGTAAAAATCGGCGCTGTTATACGCCTTCTGCCACTTGTGGCGCTCAGCTGGGGCTTGCGCCATGGCCAAACCCAGGTTGCGGCGGGCGCTGGCAAATTGCTGGCGTTTGAGCTCTACCAAACCCAAACCGGCACGGGCCTCGGCGTCTTTGCTGTTGTAAGACAGGGCTTGTTCAAAGGCGCTGTAAGCGCTGGCAAGCTTGCCGGCATTAAGGGCCTGATAGCCATTGGCGCGGCTTTGTGATGCCTGCTGCGCCGGCGTTAAGGTGGTGGCTTTCTTGTAATAGCTGGGGACTGACTCATCACCAGGGTGGGCCTTTTCGTAAGCCTCATATAGCGGTTTGTCAGCCTTGGTGGCATCAAGCCACAACAAAGCCTGGCGCCAGCCTTTGGTGGCTTCAAGATCTTTGCCATCATACTGTTTGAGCAAGGCAATCGCTTGGCGGCGGGTTTGCTGGTGGTAGCTCAGTACTTCGCCGTAAGCCACCGCAATGCGGGTGTTACCGGGCTGCTGCTGGTGCAGCTTTTCCAGGCCTTTGCGGGCATCATCCCAGCCGGTTTTAGTGCCGGCCAGGGTTTGGTAATACTCCACCGCCAAGGTGGCGGGCGGGGTATCGCCACTAAACAAGGTTTTATAGCGCTTGATGGCTTCTTCTGACTGGCCGCTGGCCGCCATAACTCGCGCTTCGTTCAGCGCCCCTGAGTCCATGTGCGTTGACGCTTCGGCAATGCGGATATCTTCAAGGTGCGAGTCGTTAGGGGAAACCGCTTTTAGCTTATCGCTATATTGCTGAGCCTCGACTTTGTTGCCTTCTTGCACGGCGATCATCGCCAGCCGATAAAGGGCCTCAGTGTTATTAGGGTCAGCGGCCAATACGCGGCGCAGCGCGTCTTTGGCGAGATCTTGGCGCTGTTTTCCTTGCCAAAAATCAGCCTGTTTAAACAGCGCATCAAAGTTGCCCGGCGCCGGAGTGGCGACCGGTGGCGCTGCCAGGGCTGAGCCTGCCAGTGAAGAAAGAGCGAAGGTGAGCAAAAGCGATTTATTCATGACGGTTGTCTTCATCTTGGGCCAGCCGCGTTTTGGCACGATGTTTTAGATAGGGGTAAATCAAGGTTGCACCTAACAAGATGCACAGCAGCATCATTACCAGCAGTTGCAGCACGTGATTTCCAAAATACCAGCCCAGATTCATTTCCCATGACATCTTGCCGGTGCCGACGCGAGGCCCAACCCGGTAAGAACGAATTTGCTGGTCTTGAAAGAGCACTAAGTCGCCGTGCACTTGGCTACTGGCCTGCGGTTGTTGCAGGCGTTCTACCAAGTCAGGCAGCTGTTGCTCTTGACTGGCGGTGGCTACCACCACCACCCGGTGTTGGTCGGCCGGTGAGATAAAACTGGCCAGGCCGAAGAAGTTATCTTGGGCATCCAGCTGGCGGCTGGCGGCTTTATCTTGTCGGCCCCAGTCGCCACTTATTAGCCGTTTCCAAGTATCAGCCATAGTGATGGGTTTTAACGCCAGCTTGTTTTGGCGAAATTGGAAGGGGCTACTTTGCAGCAAATTACCCGAGTCGATATCGGCAACGCTGCCGACGACCAACAGATCCTTGCCGGCGGTTTGGTCAAGATCCTTAACGCCTTTACTGACTTCAATACCGTAGGCCGGATAGCCGGTGTCTTGGCCCATGCGACCTATCAAATCAAAGAAGGTTTGCAGCTCCAGTGTGGTGGGGTTGCTGGGCAGCAGTGCCAGGGTTTGCGACAAGTCTGCCATACGGGTGAAGGGGAAGCCTGCGCCAACAAAATAGGACAGGTTTGGCAGCTTGGTGAAGTGCTTTGAGCCACTTAAATCAAGGCTGGAGCCGGGTAGCACCCTGCTGATGATTTTGGTGCCCAGCACTTGCTTACAGTCACTACCGGGGTGCAATCGTAGGTCAAAGTAAAAGGACAACTTGTTTTCGCCATAAAGCAGGTAAGAGGGGATCTCTACCTTGGCTTTTTGCTGGCGCACATCGTTACCCAACAGGTGCAAGAACGAGGCCCAGATCCCGGTGTTATTGACCGGCAGCGACTCTAAGAATTGGCCATTAAGGCTAACGTTGAGTTTGGAGCGGCGTTCATCCATCCAGCTCCCTTCCGGGAACAGGTATTGCACTTGCATTGACATGGGACGGTCACGCCAGCGGAACAGGTCAGGTGGCGCCCGGAAGTTAACTTCATTGGCACCATGGTGCAGCCCACGGGCAACGAGGCCTTCGGGGCCGGTAAGCTGGCCTAAGGGGGTGCTACCTTGGGTTGATACCCAATTGGGGGCGTCGTAGGGCTGGCGCTTGGGCAAGGTTACCGCTTTGGCCGCCACATCTTGACCGCTTAGCGCGGCGCCACTGAGCAGGTATTCGACGGCGGTTTTGACTTCGCTATCGGTGCGGCCCATCACCACCAGCACTTTATAAAGTGGGTCTAACGGGTTGTCGATGATGCGAAGTTCCGGCCCTGTTGGGGGCGGCAAGTTCGCACCGGCAAGGTTATCCCCCACCACTAAGGCAATGGCGTTGTTGTCGGGCAGGCCATTTAAAGTTACGGGGAAGCTAGCGGTACGAAACTGTGCCTTTTCGCCAAAGTAAGAGGCCAAAATGGCGCCACTTTCCAGCACTGTTTGGCTAGGGTGCTCTGGCAGCACCAGTGGCACCGTTACCTGGCCCATAATGCCTTCATCAAAGAAGGGGGCCGGGAAAATCGACAAATCCCGGGGCCGTGGTAGCCGCACCAGCTGGAACTGTAGCTTTGACTGGTTGCTGATCAGCACTTCATTTTGCTGGGGCGAGTCTTCATCCACACACTGGGGGCCTGCCTGGCCCACTACCCTAAAGTTCAAGTCGTTATGGCTTAGCACCAGCGCCGCATCAATGGGGATATGGGTTTCCATACCGTCAGCGCTGAAAGGGTCTAAAGGGATGTTTTTCAGCAACTGGCCATTGAGCAAAACTTCTAAATGGGTTTTGTCGGCAAACTTGGCATCGGGGTAGCTCAATGACAGATCCAGGTCAGCGGTGCTGGCCATTTCGTCTTGGCGCAGTGAAAAGTGAATGCCTGAGCTGTTGCCATTACCACTGACCGCCATCGGCCCAAATTGGCCGGCTTCCTTAAAACTGATGTCGCGCTGGTAACTGGCATCTGCCGCCCAGGCCCGGTTAGCGACAATGGTGATACCAAAGGCGACCAACACCACCAGGGCAATACGGAACTTCCAACTGCCCATCAGGCCCTTACGCCAGCGGGTTAACCCCCGGTTTGTACTGTTACTGGAGAACAGTCCCATTACCGCTTTGAGCACCGCCCAAAACGAACGCAGTGGGTTGTCTTTGGGGTGCGGTTCAGACCTTACCCAAGCATCGGCACGGCCCATGACCACATTCACCAATTGACGGCGCTGACGAATAGGTAAGTTATTAAATTTAAAGCGGAAGTATTCATCGTCCAGGGCAACGGTGGTTACCGGGAACAGCAAGGTCTGGTTGTCAAAACGAATTTCAACGTCTTCCACCATCACGTCGGCCAAGGGTTCACCCAAGGGGTTATCCAGCATCATGCCGCCCATGGAAAAGTTGCAGGTTTGAGTGCTGAGGGTGCGGCCGTCAGATAGATGCAAAATCGCCGGCAGTTTAATGTCTACCCGCACGGTATTACGGACCTGCCGGGTTTCCCGCGCTACCGCAATGGAGGCCAGCAAAATAAGGGCGCTGAAACTGGCCCAAAACAGGTTTAGCACTAACACACTGGGCTGAATGCTAAACAGATCGCTCCAGAACAAACGCACCAAACCCCATGTGACACCCGCAAACAGCAGCGCCAGGGTGAAAACCTGTGGCCGCACCGCGTCGTAATCAAAGTAACCATCGCGCAGCAGACCGCCTTTTTCGGTAACGTTGAATTTACCTTTTTTCGGGTTCCACAAAGTGGTGAGCACTGGGCGTACTAGCGCAAAGGCCAGCACGGTTTCGTAAATTTCGCCCCAAAAGGTATAGCGATGGCGGCCGTGCAGTAACGAGTTGGTATAAAGCGAGTGAATAAGGTGCGGCAAGGCGTAGGCCAAGATGAGCTGCGGCGAAGAGGCAATGATATTGAGGCCAAACAGCAAATAAGCCAGTGGTGCGGTTAGAAAAATGACCCTGGGCAGCGGGAATTGAAAGTGCAGCGCCGCATTAAGGTAGCAAAGCCGCTGGTGCCATTTCAGGCCCTTGCCAAACAAGGGGTTATCGAGACGCAGTATTTGGCACATGCCGCGCGCCCAGCGTGCCCGCTGACCGATGTGTAAAGCTAGGCGTTCGGTGGCAAGGCCTGCCGCCAGTGGGATGCCGATAAAGGCACTGTCCCAGCCCATTCGCTGCAGCCGTAGCGCGGTGTGGGCGTCTTCGGTAACGGTTTCAACAGCAAAGCCGTTGGTTTGCTCCAGGGCTTTACGGCGAATAACGGCGCAAGAGCCACAGAAGAACGACGCATTCCAATAGTCATTGCCCTTTTGTACCGGGCCATAAAACATTTCACCTTCTTCTGGCAGGTCCAGCGAGGTGCGAAGGTTACGGTCGAATGGGTCTGGCGAGTAAAAATAGTGCGGGGTTTGCAGCAGTGCCAGGTTGTCGTTGGCAATAAAAGAACCAACGGTTGCTTGCAAAAATATCCGGGTAGCAACGTGGTCACAGTCAAAAATACAAATCAGCTCGCCTTGGGTTTGCTTCATGGCGTTATTGAGGTTACCCGCTTTGGCGTGTGCGTTGTCATTGCGGGTGATGTAACCCACGCCCGCAGCGGCAGCAAAGGCACCAAACTCGGGGCGCTTGCCGTCATCGAGCAAGTAAACCTTGAGCTTATCTTTGGGGTAATCGAGGTTGAGAGCTGCCAGTACTGTGTCTTGAACAATATCCAGGCTTTCGTTGTAGGTCGGAACGTACACATCCACCGTTGGCCAGGTGCTGCTGTCTTTGGGCATGGGCACGATTTTGCGCTCAAGGGGCCAAACGGTTTGTACGAAACCCAGCACCAGAATAAGCCAGGTGTAGACCTCAGCCAGCAACAAACCAATCCCTAAAATGGTTTCGATGGGGGTGTTAAACACCAAGGTATCGGTAGCCCGCCAGTACAGGTAACGGGTGGAGATAACAATGCTCATCAGCACCAATACCAACCGCGCCCAGCGTGACTTAAAACGCGATACCAGCAACATCAATACCACCCCTGCCAAGCCAAAAAGTGCTTGGCTATCAACATCTAAGGGCGTGGTTACAATTAACAGCACTATGGCCAGCAAAATAATGAAGGCAACAGTGTGGTAGGCCACCGACCAGGGTCGGGTGCGTTTGTCCTTATTCATCTCGGTCCGTCACTTAAGAGAGAATTTCATCGCGTTGTTACCGAAGGCGTCGGGCAACATGCGGCTGATACTGCGGGCAATGTTTTCCAGGTCTTGGATCACTGCGGACGAAGGTGCGTAGTCGAAAATGGAGCGTTGCGAGGCTTGTGCTTCGGGAACGGCCTCATCCCGATGAACCCGGCCCAACATTGAGGCGCCGAGACGTTGTTCAAAAAACTCGGTGACATCGCGATTCAAACGGCTGCGGATATACACCTGATTGACAATGTAAAAAGCCCCTTTGCGCGCCTCTGGCCCTAAGAAACTATCGCTTTCAATTAGTGGCAGGGTTGCGGCCGAAGAGCCGTCGGCCATCATCACCACCAACGACAGGGCGGGAATGCGTTTCAGCGCCTCTAAAGCCGCGCTGGGGCCGGATGGCAGGTCGGCTAATAAAATGCAGCCTGGCTGATTTAGAAGGGTATTTAGGCGCTGAGCAAGGTAGTCAGGGTCTTGGCGTAGCAGCGCATCAAAGCTTTCTTGTTGGGCCCTGCTTGCACTGCCGTAGGGCAGCAGGCCAACCCCGGTTGGTGTTTCCAGCACCTGGTTGCGCCAGTCGCCGTCCAGGCGGCTTTGGGCGGCAACGCCGCGACGTTCAGAAACCGGTAGTCCCAGGTGCAAACGCAGGCTGTTTTGGCTGTCGAGATCCATCACCACTACCTGATGTCCCAAGCGTTGCAGTGCGAAGGCCAAATTGGCAGTCAGGGTTGTCTTGCCTACACCACCCTTTGGAGACGTCAGGTATACCAGGTTCATAAACTGACCTTTTTAAGTAAAGAGCGTAAAGCCGTGCTTTGGGGTTGCTCGGTTTCCGCAGGCTCTTGTTGGGGGGGAGCGCTTGGCGTGGCTTTTACTGGGTCTTTCGCAGGCGCAGGCTGCTCTGCTTGCACCACGGCTTTAGGTGCAGCCGGTTCTGGCAGGGTCATGGTTTTGGCAGCTTGATAGTGCTGGGCCGGTGCCGCAGACGAACGTTGTTCGGCCAGCTGGTTTAATAGCGGCCAGGAAGAGCTGAATTGGACATCCTTGTTGGAAAAGGTTTGGTAGTCCAGTTGTGACTGGGCCGTCTTCTCCTTAAAACGGTTGATGTCGTCATAGCTTTCCATGGTTCTGTCCTCATACTGCTGTACACCAAGGGTGCCATACGCTGACGTATTTCTGGCGCCTTTTATGTTAAATATGTCGATCTCACCTAACCAAAGTAGGCGGCTTTTATTACCGGCATATTTTAGATGCCTATTTTTGCGCTAACTTACTATTGAAAACAATAGGAGAGCACAAAAAGAACGCGTTTATAGTCAAAAATTTGACGCGTGTCATCTATTTGATTTTGCAATGTTTTTGCAAAATCGGGGAGATCTGCTACCGATCGGACGAGAAAACCCAGTAAAAATTACCTGCCGAAAATTAAGCCTTACTTAACTGTTAGCCGGTGTATTGGGGCGTTTTGCGGTGATTGTTGAGGGCGTTATGGGGTGCGTTAGCAACAAGGCGCTGTTATCTTGAGCACTCAGCTTGGCCATTCAGCTTTTATTGCTAAAGATGTTTGAGACTCTGGTTGTCACGGTGCTGTCTCTTAACGACCTATTAAAGGCGTTAGCGTAGAATAGTGGCGCTGCCTTTAGCAGCGAGCGACCCGGGCGCAGGTCATTGGTCTGTAGTGCGCCATTAATGATTAGAGGAAAACATGTCGCTGGAATTGTTGGAGAAGTTAGAAGCTAAAGTGCAAGCTGCCGTAGACACTATTGGCTTATTGCAACTGGAGCTGGAAGAGCTTAAGACCGAGAAAGAACAGCTTGGCAGCCAAAATAGTGCCCTGGTTGAAGAGAACCAACGGCTCAAGGGTGAGCTTGAAACCGTACAAAATCGGATCAATGCCGTCCTGGGTAAAATCGCCCAGGTCGATGAACTACTATAAGCAAGTTACAAGCCCGGCCTAAGCCGGGTTTTTTGTCATCAAACAAACAGGAGGAGTGGATGGCTGTTGGTGTTTGTACCTGGACCTTGGGTACAAGGGATTTACAAGAATTGATGCAGACCATAGCAAAGCTCGGATTTGATGCTGTGCAATATTGCGAAGATCTCGACGCTTATTCCCCCGACGCCGTTGCTAAGGCCGCCAAGGATAATGGCCTAAAGATTATGGCGGTTGACCCCTTTAACTGCCGCCCCCCCAGCGACGCTGATGCCACCTTGGACGGGGTGGTGGCGTTTTATAGCCGCGCTGTCGATTTATCAGCGGCCTTGGGGCCGAATATTCCGGTTTGCTTGCAAGGCATGAGCACCTGGACCGTGACCCAAGCAGATGACCAAAGTCAGTGGGATATGCTGGTTAGCGCCTGTCGCACCATCGCCGAGTATGCCGCTGAGAAATCGGTACCGTTGTTATACGAACTTTGTAACCGCTACGAAGTCCCTTTGATGCACAACAGTGGCGACTACCAGCGGCTTATTCGTGCACTGGGTGGTGCCAATATTGGCGTGCTGCTCGACAGCTTTCATATGAACATCGAAGAAGAGCATGACCCCTGCCAGGTGATCCGCCGTTTTGCCAGCAAGACCGGCATTTACCATATTTCTGATTCCAATCGTGGCGGTATCGGTACCGGCCACATTGATTTTGTTGCGCAATTTCGCGCGCTTTATCAAGGTGGTTTCAGTGGCGATGTGGCAATGGAAGTGGTGCTGCCGCACCGTGGCCCAAGCGGTGCGCCGCGAAACGATGCCGAAAATCAGCAATTGCACGGGCAACTGCGTCGCAGTTTACGGGTTTGGCATGATTTGGCGCGGCGCTAAGCCGCGTAGATACACGAAATTACCGGGATTATGCTGAGATAAGACCAGTATTTTGCTGTCTTTTTGCAGCAAGCCGATATAATGCCTTTGGTGAAGGGTGAAATGTATTCATCTGGTCGGAACTCTGATGATTCCGACTTTTACCGGGCAAATCACCACAATATTCCGGAAGATTATGGCAAATCCAACAGTACTGCTTATTAATGGCCCTAATCTTAATCTGCTGGGCAAACGCGAGCCTGCAGTCTATGGCCATCAAACCCTGGCAGATATCCTCGCCGGACTCACTCCCAAAGCAACCGAACTAGGCATTACGCTTGAGCATGTTCAGAGCAATGCCGAGCATGTGCTGATTGATGCTATCCACGACGCCATGGGGCGTGTGGATTTTATCGTCATCAACCCCGGTGCTTTTACCCATACGTCCGTGGCATTAAGGGACGCGCTGCTTGGGGTCGCCATTCCCTTCATAGAGGTGCACTTGTCGAACGTGCACGCCCGTGAACCTTTTCGCCAGCATTCCTACCTGTCTGATAAAGCGGTAGGGGTGATTTGCGGCCTGGGCGCCCAGGGATACCAATTCGCACTGGAAGCTGCTGCCAAGCAGCTGTCAGTCAATCTCAACTAAGCTGAACATTAGAGAAACCTGTTTATGGATATTCGTAAAATAAAAAAGCTGATCGAGCTTGTAGAAGAATCTGGCATTAACGAGCTGGAAATCACTGAAGGTGAAGAAGCGGTACGCATCAGCCGTGGTGCTAATGCAGCAATGATGCCGATGCAATACAGCGTACCGCAGGTTGCTCCCGCTGCCGCTGCCGCGCCCGCCCCTGCTGCTGCGGCTCCCGCTGCACCTGCCGCGCCGGCCAAAGAAGAGATCAGCGGTAATGTTCAAAAGTCCCCCATGGTGGGTACTTTCTACCGTGCATCCAGCCCAGGTGCGAAAAACTTCGCCGAAGTTGGTCAACAGGTCAATAAGGGTGACACCCTTTGCATCATCGAAGCGATGAAGATGATGAACCAAATCGAAGCCGAAGTTTCCGGTACTGTTAAAGCCATTTTGGTGGAAAACGGTGAGCCCGTTGAATTCGACGAGCCTCTGTTTATCATCGAATAAGGACGCACCATGTTGGATAAAGTGGTTATTGCCAACCGGGGTGAGATAGCGCTGCGTATTCTGCGCGCTTGCCGCGAGATGGGCATCAAAACAGTGGCGGTTCACTCCACTGCTGACCGGGATCTCAAGCATGTGTTGTTGGCCGACGAAAGCATTTGTATTGGCCCGGCACCTTCTCCCCAAAGCTATTTAAATATCCCGGCAATTATTGCGGCGGCTGAGGTAACCAACGCGGTTGCCATTCACCCAGGCTACGGCTTTTTGGCAGAAAACGCCGACTTTGCTGAGCAGGTTGAAAACAGCGATTTTATTTTCATTGGCCCGAAAGCTGACACCATCCGCCTGATGGGTGACAAAGTGTCTGCCATCGCTGCCATGAAAAAAGCGGGCGTGCCTTGCGTGCCGGGCTCCGACGGTTCCCTGAACGACGACGAAGCGCGCAACAAGTCAATTGCTAAGCGCATCGGTTACCCGGTGATCGTTAAGGCATCTGGCGGTGGCGGCGGTCGCGGCATGCGCGTGGTGCGTAACGAAGGCGAACTCACCAGCGCTATTGCCACCACCCAAGCGGAAGCCAAAGCGGCTTTTGGTAACCCGGAAGTCTATATGGAGAAGTTCCTTGAGAACCCTCGCCATATCGAGATCCAGGTTCTGGCCGACGGCCAGGGCAATGCCATTCACTTGGGCGAGCGTGACTGCTCTATGCAGCGCCGTCACCAAAAAGTGGTGGAAGAAGCGCCAGCACCCGGCATTACTGACGCCATGCGTAAAGCCATCGGTGAGCGTTGTGCCCGTGCTTGTGTTGAGATTGGCTATCGCGGCGCTGGCACCTTTGAGTTTCTGTATGAAAACGGCGAGTTTTATTTCATTGAAATGAACACCCGTATTCAGGTTGAGCACCCGGTTACCGAAATGGTTACCGGTGTGGACCTCATCAAGGAACAGCTGCGCATTGCTGCTGGCCAGCCGCTGTCTATCAGCCAGTCGGATGTGGTTATCCGTGGCCATGCCATGGAATGCCGTATCAACGCTGAAGATCCGCGCACCTTTATTCCAAGCCCCGGTAAAATCACCCGTTTCCATTCTCCGGGTGGCCTGGGCGTGCGTTGGGACAGCCACATCTACGCTGAATACAAGGTTCCGCCTAACTACGATTCCATGATCGGTAAGCTGATTGCTTATGGCGAAAACCGCGACGTAGCTATTGCCCGTATGCAAAATGCGCTGTCTGAGCTGGTTGTTGATGGTATTAAAACCAATATCGACCTGCACAAGATCATCATGAAAGACGAGAACTTCTACAACGGTGGTACCAACATCCACTATTTGGAGAAGAAGCTCAAAGCGATGGAAGGCCAGTCCTGATATCGAAAAACGCCAGCGTTAAGCTGGCGTTTTCTTTTTGTTAACAACCGAATAAGGTAAGGCATAACAACAAGGAGATTGTTATGGCTGACCACCCTCTGGTTTCACCGCAAAGAACCCTTCCGGAACTGACCCTCAAAGCGTTACTGCTTGGTGCTGTGTTGTCGGCCATCTTGGCAGCGGCCAACGCTTATATTGGCTTGTTGGTTGGCTTAACGGTATCGGCGTCAATCCCCGCTGCCGCCTGCTCTATGGGCATTTTAAGGCTGTTCCGCCGCTCCACCATTTTGGAAAATAACATGGTGCAAACCGCGGCCTCGGCGGGGGAGTCTTTAGCAGCTGGCATCATTTTTACGCTGCCTGCCCTGGTGATGATGAAAGCCTGGTCTGGCTATGAATGGGGGCCGATGGTGTGCATTGCCATTTTGGGTGGCGTGCTTGGGGTAGCGTTCACCATTCCGCTGCGCCGCGCCTTGATTGTTGAAGCCAAACTGATGTTCCCGGAAGGGGTGGCGACAGCCCAAGTGCTGAAAACCGGTGGCGTGGAAACCGATAAAGACCACCCCGAACTCAAACCCACTGCCGAGGCCAAGGCCGGCTTTAAGCAGTTATTGCAAGCAGCCGGGTTAGGCGGCGCCATTAAGCTGTTGGAGGCAGGCTTTGGCTTGCTGGCTGGCGGCGTAGCTACCACCAAAAGCTTTTTCGCCGGCAAGTGGCTTTTTATGGGCGATATTACCCTCAGCCCGGCGCTGTTAGGGGTGGGCTATATCGTTGGCTTAAATATTGCGCTGTTGGTGTTTATGGGCGGGGCCATCGGCACCCTGATTGCGGTGCCGCTCAATTGGCTGTTTAACGGTGATGAAGTGCAGCAACTGGCGGGTGTGTCAGCCAATATGAGCGATTGGTCGGCGCAAGATTGGCAAGCCTTGGCGGGCCAGTCTTGGCAACAGTGCCGCCGCATCGGCGTGGGCGCCATGATGGTTGGCGGTTTGTGGTCTCTTATCACTCTTGCCAAACCGCTGTGGCAAGGGGTAAAGGCCTCGCTGCATGCCTACCGCGAGTCAAAAACCGCCGCAGGCAAAGTGCTGCGTACCGAGTTTGATATTCCCATTCCCTATGTGGGGTTAATGGTGCTGGTGTCCATTATTCCCCTCTATATCCTGTTCTTGAGCGCCCTTGGCGATTACAGCGAACGCTATTGGATAGCAGCGGTGATGACACTGCTAATGCTGCTGTTTGGCTTTATTTTCTCCTCTGTTGCCGGCTACATGGCGGGCTTGGTGGGGTCGTCTAATAACCCCATCAGTGGCGTTACCATTGCCACCGTGATTGTGTCGGCGCTGATTTTGTTGCAGTTGATGGGCAATGAAGGCTTAGCGGGGGCCTTGGGCCCGGTGGCGGTGATGTACCTAGCGGGGATGATTTGCTCTGCCGCAGCCATTGCCGGGGACAATATGCAGGACCTTAAATGTGGCCACCTAGTGGGGGCTACACCCTGGCGCCAGCAAATATTCCAAGTGGTGGGGGTTGCGGCGGCAGCGGCGGCCATTCCCTGGGTACTCAACATTCTCGATAAAGGCTATGGCATTGGCCGGGTTAGCCCAGTCAACCCAAGTGCCACGCCGCTGTCGGCGCCACAAGCAGGGCTGATGAAAGATCTTTCAACCGGCATTTTTGGCGCGGGTATTGAGTGGACTTACATCTACATCGGTTTTGCCCTGGCGGTGGTGCTGATCATCCTCGATGAAATTCAGAAAAAGCGCGGCGCTAACTTCCGGTTTCCGGTGTTGGCGGTGGCGGTTGGGGTTTATTTACCGCTGGGGTTATCGGTACCCATTTTGTTTGGTGGCTTGTTGGCCCATTGGCAACAACGCAAACAAGACGGCAATGACGAAGAAGGCAAAGGTTTGCTACTGGCCTCGGGGCTTATCACCGGTGAAGCTTTGATGGGGGTTATTGTCGCTATTTTGGCGGTGAGCCTGCCAGGTAAGGTGCCCTTTATGGAGAGTTTTAGCTTAGCGCCTTGGCTTGGGGTGGCCGGGCTGTTGTTGTGTATGGGGTATCTGGCGAAAAAACGCTGAAAAAGCCGCCCTTGGGGTAATGCCAGTCAGTTAAGCTGACTGGCATTTTTTCTTTCTAGCGGGGTACTTGCTGTGTTTTGGCCGGATACAGCGGGGATACGACCGGTCTGGTCGTCGGTCGGGGAGCTTGAACTGGGCCAGGGTGCTGATGAACCACGCGTATTGCTTGGGATATGCACCTGGATGAGTGGTTTGCTGGGTACAAAAAAGGTGGATAACACTGCGTGCGCACCCGGCAAAGCTCAGTTGGTTCGGCCATACCCCTTCCAGGGGCGCTGCCGCCTTTATCATTGCCACCCGGATTAGGTTGTACGCCAGTAGCAGTCCCCATAATTCCTGCCGAGTCATGCACGGCTTTTTGCTTCTAAGGGTATAGCTCGCCTGCAGTAGGCTTTGCTTCATTTCCCGGTAACCCAGCTCAATTTCCCAGCGGTGGCTGTAAAGCTCGACGATGTCGTCGCAAGGGTAGCGGCGGGTATCGAGCAAGGAGGTTAATACTTGTCGGGGCTTGCCCTTCACCTGATAGGTGATAAGCCGGGCCTCCAGCGTCGCGGGCAAGTCGCTAAAGCGCTGGCGGGCTTGGGCACTGGTGGTCAGCCGCACCCGCTGGTCGCGGTCACTCAGGCGCTGTACCACCTCATAGCGCAGGCCTTGGCGCGCCGGTATCAGCCAGTGCCGGTTTTGCCCTTGCTGGTGCCACTGATGTAACAGCCCCAGGGAATAGTAACCGCCGTCGAACAAGGTCAGGCTGTGGTCGGGGGGGTATCAAGCAGTTGCTCGGCCAGCCGCATTTCCCCTTGGTGTTCGCCGCCCATGGCGCAGTTGAGCAGCAAATGGCTGGTCAGTTCCATCTGACAGACCAGGCGCACCTGTGGGTAGCGTCCTTGCTCGGCGTTATCACCGGCAAAAGCGGCGCGGTTCTCCGCCGTATCCTGGGCGCGGAACATCACCCCATCCACGGCCAGTAAATTCAGACCGCACCAGGTATCGAAAGCATGATGCTGGTAGCTGTGCTGGGCCAATCCTTCAAAGACGGCCCTAACCGGCGCTTCGCCAAGGCGTTGGCGGGCCTGCACCACGGCGCTGGGCGCGAGCAAAGGCTGCTGGTTGGCCAATAGCACATCCAGGCGATTGGCAATGTGCCACACCGACTCCTGGCGGAACAGGCTCATGCCGATAACGGTCCAGAGCACGGCATCGATAGGTAAACGGCGCCGACGCAGCGTGGCAACACCGGTGCTGGCAAAGGCTTGTTCCAGCATGGCCGGGTCGAGAAGGGCGGAAAATTGCTCGAGAGAGCGGTACTCGTTACTGAAGGCAAAAGCCGAAGACAAGGCGGTTTGAAGACGCATAAAAAAATCCGACACCAAGGAAATGTCGGATTTTTTCATCACGGGAGGATCAGTCAAGCGATCTGTCTTAACTGATCAGCATTAGCCCTTGGGGCGGCTTTTTAGTGGCTGTCTGCCGGGTCTATACGCTGAAAAATGGTGCCAATAAAACCTTGGGCGCGGCGCTGCAAGGTAAAGTAATGGTCTTTATCAATCATCATGATAAAGGGCAGGCGCAGGCTGCTGTCGTTGCGTAGTTCGGCGTCTTCAGGGGGATTTTCCAGGCTAAAGAGGTTGCGGCCAGTGTCAGGTGTTTTCCCCAAGTACAATAAGTTCATTTCCCGGCTACCCAGCAAATGTCCTGTTTCATCGCTGTATTGCACCTTGGCGTCAATGTGCTTGCCTTTGGTGTCGAGCCGGTAATCCATCTTGACGCGATCGTTATCAACAGTTTGAAAATAAACGCCATGCCAGTGGCCTTCCAGTTTCCAAAGTGGCCGCCATTGTGCGCTGATTTTGCCGGCAAAAAAGGCCAAGGCCAGCACCGCTAAAATCAGGATGAAGGGGTAGGCAAACTTTGGCACTGCCATCCGTCCTCCAAAGGGCTGCAAGACACCCATTGTTCTTCAAAATAGGTCACGATACTGCCTGCCGGTAACGACTGCGCAGCCTGCTGTACGGCTTTGGTTGGGGGCGAGGTATAGAGAATACCTTGGTGTTGATAAAGGCCATGATTTATCGACACGCTGAAACGGTCAAACGAATAAATAAAAGTGGCAACAGCAGCGACCAGCAACAAAACAAAAAAAGCCAACCTGCCCCAGGGAAAGCGGCGTTTCCTAGGTTGGTTTAATTGACCGAGGAAGGCTATCTCCTCTTCACTCAATACATGGTCGATGGAATGCTGCTCGCTAATGGTGATGTCCTCCAATGGAGCAGAGGTTGGCATGTTGATACATAACAGTGCCTGACTGAAATTTAAGCATTAATGCTTAAAGCGCCAAAATGAGCATGAAATATGCAATTAGGCAAGGTGGCGCAGAAATATTTTTCTATCATTCAGCTTTTTGTGGGTTTTGTCTACCTTTTGGCGACGATGGCACCACGTTGGTGCATCTTTTGTTTTTGATGCTTGGGAAAGCGCCCTGGTGCAACCAGGGCGAAAGTACAAGAGGAAAAGACTAACGGACGAGCCAATGGTAGAGCTCGTCTTTGAGCTGAGCTCTTTTCATTTTCATACCTTTCATGGTGTGGTCATCAACCGGCTGGTTTCGCATCTGTAGCCCACGTATCTGGTGGTCTAGTTTGTGATATTCGGCGGCGGTGCGGGCAAAATCGGGTTGGTCAGATTTTAATTGCTGAATACGGTCAATGTGGTTGGGAAACTCGCGGTAAAGGCTGTGGTTGTCCGACATCTTCAGATTCCTCCTCAGGATGTGAATGAAAAGCCGCTCTGGCAACGACGCTAATTTCCCGCTGCACAGACCGGCCTCACTCAGTATGACCCATGATAGACTTACGCGTTCCGCGCCAATGGGAGAATCGCATGTCCTGGATCCAGGTCAGAACCAATACCAATGCCCAGCTTGCCGAAAAGCTTGGGGATTTATTAATGGAACAAGGTGCCTTGTCCATTACCTTTATGGATGCCAAGGACACCCCGGTGTTCGAACCACTGCCAGGTGAAACCCGTCTTTGGGGCGATACCGACTTGATGGCGCTGTTTACCGCCGACGCTGACACCTCAGGCGCCAAGGCACTGATTAAAACCCTGCTGGGTGAAGACACACCTATCAAGATTGAAGTGCTGGAAGACAAAGACTGGGAACGGGCCTGGATGGACAACTTCCACCCCATGCAATTTGGCAAGCGGCTGTGGATCTGCCCAACCTGGCTAGACGTGCCGGACCCCAGTGCAGTTAACGTGCGCCTAGACCCTGGCCTGGCCTTTGGTACCGGCACCCATGCCACCACCGCCCTTTGTTTGGAATGGCTCGACGGCCAAGACCTTAGCGGTAAAACCGTGGTGGATTTTGGCTGTGGCTCCGGCATTTTAGCCATTGCCGCCCTTAAGCTGGGGGCAAAGCGAGTGGTGGGGGTTGATATTGACCCGCAAGCCATTGAAGCCAGTTTGGCCAATGCCACACGCAATGATGTGGCAGAGCAGTTAGAGCTGTACCTCCCTAAAGATCAGCCCATTGGCCTGCAAGCCGATGTGGTGGTGGCCAATATTCTGGCCGGGCCACTGCATGAGCTGCGTGACATCATTTTGGGCTATCTCAAGCCGGGCGGCGTTATTGCCCTTTCCGGCATTTTGGAAAGCCAAGCGCCCGCCTTATCGGCTTTCTATGGCGAGCAGTGCCAGATGGACCCCATCGTGGAACGGGAAGAATGGTGCCGGGTTGCCGGTAAGAAATTCTGAAAGCAAGCCAAAACCGTTACTTAATGACGATTTTGCCAGCTAGATGACAAAAAAATGCATTCGGTCAATTTCTGACCTTTTCAGACAGGGCAGAAATGCGTAAACTACGCGGCCCTGTGCTACTGGCTTCCCAGGCTCATGCAAATCGGTTCTTACAAATTGGATGTTCCACTTATCCTGGCCCCGATGGCCGGGGTTACGGATCAGCCCTTCCGTAAGCTTTGCCTGAAGATGGGAGCCGGTCTGGCGGTGTCAGAAATGCTGTCTGCCAACCCTGATGTCTGGCAGTCGGAAAAATCCCGGCTGCGTATGGTTCATGACGATGGATCGGGCTTAAGGGCGGTGCAAATAGCAGGGTCTGAGCCGCAACTGATGGCGCAGGCGGCACTTTTCAATGTGGAAAGTGGTGCCCAAGTGATCGATATCAACATGGGTTGCCCTGCCAAAAAGGTAAATAAAAAGCTCGCAGGCTCTGCGTTGCTGCAATTTCCTGAACGGGTAGAAGAGATCCTCAAAGCCGTGGTGTCCGCTGTTGCGGTACCGGTCACTTTGAAGATCCGTACCGGCTGGGATCCGGATAACCGTAACGGTGTCGCCATCGCTAAGTTGGCCCAGCGCTGCGGCATTCAGTCTCTGGCCGTACATGGGCGAACCCGCGCTTGCCTTTTTAAAGGGCAGGCAGAGTTCGACACCATTAGAGCCATCAAGAAGGCCGTTGATATACCGGTGGTCGCCAATGGCGACATTACCAGTGCCGAAAAAGCGCAGTGGGTGTTAAAACACACCGGCGCCGACGCCATCATGATTGGCCGCGGTGCCCAGGGTAAGCCTTGGCTGTTCCGAGAAGTGGCCCATTTCCTTGAGACAGGGCGGCATTTGCCAGCCCCGCGTCTTGAAGAGCAAGCCAGGGTTCTTCGTGAACATGTTGAGGCCCTGCACGGGTTTTACGGCGAGTTTAAAGGCGTTCAGATCGCCCGCAAGCATGTGGGCTGGTATCTGGCGTCTCAAGATAAAGAAGGCGAGTTTCGCCGAACTTTTAATGCGTTGACGGAAGCTCAGGTGCAACTCGATGCCCTCGAGCACTATTTCCGTTCATTGTAGTGTCCAAGATAACAACCAAGAGCGTTAAGACTATGTTTGACTCCAACATGACGACTGATGTTTCTAAGTCTCTGACTGCCGTGAGCCCCAAGACCGGCGACTCACAGCCCCTGCGTAATTCCGTACGTCAAGCGCTCCAGAACTACTTCTCGCAACTGGATGGCCAGGAAGTAACCGAGCTGTATGAGATGGTATTGAGTGAAGTTGAAGCCCCCCTGCTGGATGTAGTGATGACCTACACCCGCGGCAACCAAACCAAAGCCGCTAACATGCTGGGCATCAACCGTGGCACCCTGCGTAAAAAATTAAAAAAATACGGCATGAACTGATTAATAGTCATTTAATGCAATAAAAACAAAGCCTTATCGCTAGCGCGGTGAGGCTTTTTTGTTATTTAGTACACGTATAGGGACTCAGGTTGATATGCCACAGCTAAAAGCTGGGTTGGCTGTTGTGCCAATACTAATGCCACCTTCGGTAGAAAAGTTCTGTGTCTATTCGGACTAACATGGAGTTTTTACTGGTCTGATGAGGCAAGTGAGGGAAATGTGTTTTTATTAATGCTGGGATTTACCTAGGCTACAACTTTGAGGTTAGAGGAACTGAGGCTTTGTTGGCTGTGAAGTGTTTCAGGTGGGCTTCCCCGTTTCTACATCACAACAATCGAGGGAGAGCTAAAGGGTTCTCTTGTGAGTCTCAGGATTGCTAGTCGATTACCTCTAACTGAGAATGACACAACGCATTCACTTCTTCTGTCATTGGTAAATGCCGGATCAAGAATAATTTTTGAATACAGCACATTGGATATGAAAGGAGCAAAAATGCCAATGATTAACTGCCCAGACTGCCAAAAGGAAATGTCTGACTCTGCGCCAGCTTGCCCTAATTGCGGCAAACCAAGTAAAACGGAAGCCCATCAAAGTAGGCCAGTAAGCATTCCTCTTCGCATCGGGATTTTTCTAATTCCATTAATTTTCTCATGGTTTACGTTACGTTCTGGCTACACCAAAAAGGCACGAATAATTTCCTTTGCTTGGCTAATTATTTCTCTTGTCATTGTTGCTAATCAAGATAATAGGACTTCCTATTCCTCCTCCTCCTCTACCACGACAACAGCTGATTCCAGTCCTGCAAAAGCAGAAGAAGTATTACAAGTGAACATAGGTGAGATACTAAATGACTATCAGGCTAATGAAGTCGGTGCGGATAATAAGTACAAAAATCACCTTGTTAAAACTACAGGTATTGTAACCAGCATAAAAAAAGATATTTTAGATAATCTTTACGTCACTTTAGGTACTGGTGCTAGTTTTGAAGTCCCAGAAGTTCAAGCATTTTTTGATGACTCCATGAACAACCAACTAGGCCAGTTAAGGAAGGGTCAACGGCTTACCATTGTGTGTAGAATTGATGGGTTGATGATGAACGTTCTTGCGAAAGATTGCGTTATTAAGTAATGCCAATCTAATGTGTCATTTTTTCTTTTGGCAACCATTTATTTCGGAGTGGATGGTTGCCATGAGATTATTCATAACATTGAAGAAGTCCAAACTCATAGTTTTCTATGAATTAAATTTTTCGCTCTAAGGTGTCCGGGTATTTTTTGAAAATTCCAAAATATTAGTAGCATTAAAAACGTTTTTTAATCCGACTCATGCCATAAACCTTCACTTTTTTTTCATTCAGCTCTTTGCTTTTCACTTTAGCCAAATAGCTAAGTCTAAAGAAAGCGTCTGCAAGCTCAAGGGTGTCACCACGATGAAGGTTGTAGTAGCTACGCAACGGCCAGTGATATGACCCGTTATCAACAAGGCCTTGCCAGCATTCTTGGATCGAGCTTTGGATGTTATGAGGGTGCCTTACTTGATGCCCATTTAATATCAGAAAACAATGGTAATGTAGTTTTTCTGCTTGGCTGATCTCTCTAGCCCATCCATAACCAACCCGCATTAAGTCATATTCTCGTTGTATCCTCTTTACTAATCGTTGAAAAAAAATTTTAATCTGGATGTTTTTGGGAGAATAAACAGGAACATGTAGGTCAAATCTAAGTACATGGGATTTTGAATGCCAGGATTGCATCGCTTCAAGTTGACCCATTATGGATGTTAAAATTTCTTTTATGCTACCCTGTCGCTCTGGATATATTTTAAAAGAATATTGTCCAATCAGAATGATATTACTCTTTATGATTTTCATGCCCTATACACTCCCAGATTCATTAAAATTGAATAATATTTAATTACCTAGTTTGATGTGAGCGGTCACTATCAGCATTGGAGCTGACAGTTATCGACCGATACTGAAATAAAATGTTGTGAGAAGGTAGTAAAGCCAGACTTTTTGTTCAATGTTGTTAACTGGTGCAATTACTCAGTTCTATTAGTGGCCACTAATAAGTTTTTATTTCTTCTCTATATACCAAGCATGGCTTCGATTTTTTCCGTTGACTGGCTTAAGACTCAAGGACCAACCAACTCTAGAAAGGTGTTGACGAAGGTGCTGCACTGCCATGTGTCTATTATTGCTATCGCGGAGTACTTCATTAACCTCATGTGTTTTAATGCCTGGGTTTTTCCATACAAGGAGTAGCATCTTCTTTAGTTTCCCGGTAATACCTTGCAGTTCGTTCGGTAGGACTTCACTCCTCATGTGAGGCCCCTTTTTTACCTTCCAAATAGGCTTCGTGGAGGTCAGCTCTGAATCTGACACAGCGTTTTGTCAGTCTTACTCCTTTCGGGTAGATGCCTTGTTTTTCAGCGTTGTATAGCCAAGTGCGGCTTACACCTAAAGATTCACATACTTCCTTTTGGGTTAGCATTCGTGTTGGTTGATGTACCATTTTCATTGGGTTTGTCCCTTGTTGTTTCATAGGGACAATGTTGCCCGCACAGAGCCTTTCGTTTCTGGACAAACTCGATTTTAGATAAATTTTTTAGTGCAGATAGGGTCACATCTAGGTAGGCACAAGGTGGAGGAGCTACGTGCTTTTTGTCACCTAATAGCAATGTGATACTTGCTGAAGAAGTAGTACCCCTGTTGTTTCTTTCTTCTTGGACTGTTATGTAGCGTCTGTATTTTCTATCAATGCTGTCTTCACCAATCATTGATCCTTTAGCTGAATAAACTTCCATCAATACAAGTTTTGTAAACTTATCGACGTGGGATTTTTTAGGTTTACAAGAGAATTCTTCTTTTCGAAGTGAGGCTTCTCGAAGTAAGGCTGCACACATAGCGTTTAATGATTTTATTAATTTATTCTCGCTCTGTCTGGGAGAGCTTTCTTTTAAAAGATGAAATATCTGACATGTTTTAATTTTAAGCGCTAGAAGATATTTTTCATCTTTAGATTTAAGGTAGTGATGTGATATTTCTAACCATTCATCACGTTGAACATTCATCGACCTCATTCCTTTAGACAAGGATTCCTTTATTCGACATGCAGAAAAATCTAAATTCGGGTCATCTTTATCGAATTCAAGCAGGGCTTGTCTGGCGGCGTAAAGTGCATCCGTACTTGACTCCTTTCTGCTTTCCCGTGAAATTTTTTCCAGACCAAACCCAAGGTGTTCCAGTCCTAAAAAGATATGTTTTAGTTCTTCTTCAAGCCTAATCTTAAGATCTTTTAAAGTACGGCGACTTTTTGAAGAGTGACAATCTATTAGATCGTTAATGTAACTTGCTTGAGCTGCTTTACCATGAGCCTCTGACAAACTTTTTTGGCTGAGAAGTCGGTCAATAATTTTTTTAGAAATGTTTTCGGCATCTAACTCTATGCTCATAAGCTTTCCTTTGATTTATTAGTTTTTCCTCAAAAATTCCAATTGCGTTAGCCATTTCTCTAGCGCTAATTTTTTCTCTGGTAGACGTTGGCTGCGATTGTAAATGCCAGCGACTCCTTGGATTGCATGGCCAAGTAGCTGTTCGACGATGTGAGGAGCTATGCCTAATTCATTCATCCCAGTGGCGACGCTGCGTCTAATATCGTGTAGTCGCCATGGCACTTTATGACCTAGCTTTTGATAGATGGTACGTCCCCACTGACTAACCGCTGCGTCTTGTTTGAGTTCGCCCAGCAGATAGTCATTAGGGCTAGTAGCGGCCAGAGCCTCTAGCCATGGCACAAGTTGTTTGGGGATGGGGCGCAATATTTCGCCGCTGTCGCCTTTTTGTTGGTCCTTTGCGCTGCCTTTATTGTGTTCCGGCGGCACAGTCCAAATCAGCTGCTCAAAGTCCCATTCTTGTTTCTCGGATAGCCGTATTTCCTGGGTTCGGCAACCAAAAGTGACCAGAACTGTAAGCAATGCTTGGTAATAAGGCGGCATTTTACCTTCGTCTAGCCACTTCACTAAGTCGGCTAATTCATCCCAGCTTGATTCTGTGACCAACCTTCTTGAGCGCTTCGCTTGCCGCTTACCACCGATGGTATCTAAATCCAGTTCAAAGACATCTTGCGGGACTTCATAGCCGCGCTTGCGACAGTACATGAGCGCTTGCTTGAGGTTTTGCAACACATAGCCTGCTGCTACAGGGTATTGAGTCGCGTGCTTTTCAAAACAGGCAAGCCAAAGAGGTTTACTGACTTGCGCTAGTGGCAGGTGACCTACCGTAGGTAAGATCCACTTGTTGAACTGCTGGCGGTGCTTGGTGGCGTTGCGTCGCTTGTCGTTGGCGTATTTACTTAGCCACTCTTCAAGTGCGGCTTCCACTGTCAGCGGAGCTAAGGACTCATTGCGGGCTACCGCTCTTTCGTTCTTGGGGTCTTTGCCTTCGGCGAGCCACCTGCGGCATTGGTCTAACTGTTGTCGTGCTGAGGCCAGTGGTAGATCTGGATATTTACCCAACACTAAAGCTAGCTGTTTGTCTGCGATACGGTAGCGGTAACGCCACTGCAAGTGGTTAGGTGGTTCGGCCCCTGTGGGGGTCACACGAATAGATAAGCCGTTGCCATCACTGTAACTACGCTGCTTTTGGTGAGGCTCATTTACTAGGGCCTTCAAACGCCTATCGTTAAGCTTGTTTATCGCCATGAAAGGTACACGTCTAGGTACACGTTATGTCGAGTTTAACGCTAAACAACGATGAACAAAATAGCACTGAACCTTTTTGTAACTGAATGATATTATTGGCTATGTTCTCCTTTTTTTGAGCAACCTGTAACATGGAAAGGCAAAGTTTAAAAAAATACGGCATGAACTGATTAATAGTCAGTTAGTGAAATAAAAACAAAGCCTTATCGCTAGCGCGGTGAGGCTTTTTTTCTGTCTGACCTCGCCATTTACCGCTCCGTTTGCTTTATCTTTTTCCCTTCACCGCAGTGATTGTTGAGTTTGACTCATAACGCTGATGAACATTTGACCAAAGACAATGCCTTTTGCTAGAGCTACTGTAATGGGCAAAAACGTGGCGGGCTTTGCCCCACGCTATGCTAAGTAGGTCATTGGACACCGTTCAGCGTTAACCACCATAACCCCTAAATTTTCGCGCGCGCAGCCAACTAATCTGCCACATCTTCGCTGCCTGTCATTCATGCAAAGAGGGCCATATGAAACTGGATATCAATAACCAAACCCATGAAGTGGATGCCGATGGCGACACGCCACTGCTGTGGGTGATAAGGGATGACCTTGGTCTTACTGGTACCAAATATGGCTGCGGCCTAGCGCAATGTGGCGCCTGCTCGGTATTGGTTGATGGCAAAGTCATGCGCTCTTGCGTCACGCCGGTCGACAGCGTGGTAAACCGCAAAATCACCACCATTGAAGCCATTGAAGCCGACGCGGTTGGCAAACGGGTTGTCGAGAAATGGGTAGAACATCAAGCGCCACAATGTGGCTATTGCCAGTCGGGGCAGGTGATGGCGGCAACGGCGCTGCTAAAGGAAAACCCGCACCCTAGCCAAGAGGAAATCGCGGCCGTCATGATTAACCTCTGTCGCTGCGGCACCTATAACGCCATCAACGCCGCCATGACTGACCTGGCGGGGACTAAGGAAGGTGCCAAGTGAGCCCTCTGGAATCGTATCTTTTTCAGCAAGAACCGCTGCCTAATGCCGAGCCGGTTAATATCTCGCGGCGGCGCTTTTTATTAAGCTCTGCTGGCGTCACGGTGGGGGCTTTGGTTCTGGGCTTTGGCTTGCCGGTCGGCACTGCCAGGGCGCAGCAAGCGACAAAAGAGATGGCGCCCGGCACGCGGGTTCCGGCTTTTTTGGAGATAAGGGAAGATAACCTCATCCGTTTGCTCAGTCCCTTTGTCGAAGGTGGCCAGGGGGTTTTCACCGCCATGGCGCAAATTGTCGGGGAAGAACTGGATGCCGACCCGAAAAGCTTTTTAGTCAGTAATGCACCCGCAGGGCACGATTTTCAGGTGATTAACGGCAAAATGCGTATCACCGGTGGCAGTATGTCGGTGCGCACCAGCTACTCGACCATGCGAAAACTTGGCGCTTTGGCTCGGCAAATGCTGCTAACGGCAGCGGCTCAGCGCTTTGCTGTGCCGATAACAGAACTCAGCACCGAACCGGGCAAGGTGCTGCACGCTGCCTCGGGCAGATCCCTCACTTATGGCGAGCTTGCGAAAAATGCCTTGGACTTACCGGTGCCAGACCCCAGCACCGTTACCCTGCGTGATCCCAGTACCTTTCGCTGGATAGGCAAACCGGTTAAACGGTTGGATGTTTACGAGAAATCCACCGGCAAAGCCATTTATGCCATTGATTGCAAAGTAGAAGGCATGCTCCATGCGGCCGTTAAGCACGCGCCGCGTTTGGGGCTTGATATTGGTTCTATCAGTAACGAAGCCACCGTCAAGGCGATGAAGGGCGTGCATTCGGTTCACCGCTTGCCTGGCGCGGTGGCGGTGGTAGCCCAGCGCTGGTGGCATGCCAAGCAAGCGGTGGATGCCTTGCAAGTCGATTGGGTTATGCCGAGCGTCAAAACCGATGCCAGCATCAGGGCGATGCCAGACGATTTCTCAACGGCGGACTTTGCTAAAGCGCTTGCCAGTACCTCGGGGCCGGGCATTACGGCTGAAGCCGAAGGTAATGTGAGTGACGCGCTAGCCAAGGCGGCAACCCAGGTTGAAGCCACCTATCACAGCCAGTATTTGCACCATGGCCAGCTGGAACCGCCATCTTCTCTGGCACGCTTTAATAAAGACGGTAGCTTAGACATTTGGTTGCCCAACCAGGCGCCAGAGATGTTTCAGGCGCAAATTGCCAAAGTGGCGGGCCTTTCGCCGCAGCAAGTGAACATTCACTCGCCGCTGTTGGGCGGGTTTTTTGGCCGCCACTTCCTCTATCCGTCTGCCAACCCTTACCCGCAGGCTATCGCTTTGGCCAAGGCGGTTGGTCGGCCCATTAAGTTGATTTGGAGCCGTGAAGAGGAATTTTTACGAGACCCATTGCGGCCCATGGCGGCGGTGCGGTTTCGCGGGGGCCTGGATGAAAAGGGTATGCCCATTGCCCTAGAGGCCATCAGCGCCTGTGAAGGGCCAGCGGAAGGCATTCGCAACCATCACGACCCTAAAGCACTGGATGCAAGTGCACTTGAAGGCCTCACCGGTAAGGCCTACCACATTCCCAACAAGCGCATTGCCCAGCAATTTGTGAAAAACCCCACCATGTTGGCCTATTGGCGGTCGGTGGGTAATTCCATGAACGACTTCCTTTATGAGTGCTTTCTTGACGAGCTAGCCGATAAAGGCGGCCAAGACCCTTATCAGCTGCGTTTGCATCTCTTAAAAGGCAATACCCGCCTGACAAATCTGCTTAACGCTGTTGTCGCGCTGGCCGGAGGCTGGAAGCGGGGGCCTTTTACCGCTGCTGATGGCAGCCTGCGGGCCCGCGGCATCGCTATGGCATCTCCTTTTGGCAGCCATGCTGCGGCCATGGCCGAGGTCTCAATCCGTAATGGCCAAGTCGTGGTACACGATGTTTGGGAAGCCATTGACCCTGGCAGCATTGTTAACCCCGCCATTATCGAAGCGCAGGTGCAGTCGGCCTCGGCCCTGGGGCTATCACAGGTGCTGCTTGAAGAGGTGGTTTACAACAACGGCGAACCACTGGCGCGTAACTACGATCTTTACCCCATTTTGCCGCCCTCACGCATGCCAAAGGTGCATGTGCAGATAGTGGAAAGTGGCGCGCCGATGGGCGGCATTGGCGAACCCGGTTTACCGGCGGTACCGCCGGCAGTAGCGAATGCGGTGTCGGCGTTGATTGGCAAACGCATTCGCAGCATGCCACTAAAAAATCATCGCTTTGAAAGCTAATGGGCCGCTTGCGTACAGGCGAGCCGGTAAAGGGATGTACCCGGCGTAGGGTTTTGGCCTGCGCCCCTTATTGATAAACGGAGTGTCCGTTGAAAAAAGTGCTTATTGCTATCGTGGCCGTTGTCATTATTGGCCTGCTTGGGTCTGTTTGGCTTAACGTTCGGCAGCCCGCTTCCCCTTTTAAAAGCAGTGACGCGGCGCCGCTTAATAGCCAAGCTTGGATTGACCGTGGTGAATATGTGGCACGGCTCGGCGACTGCGTTGCCTGCCACAGTACAGCTGACAGCAAACCCTTCAGTGGCGGCTTAAAAATGGGGACGCCACTGGGGGCGATTTATACCACCAATATCACCCCGGACAGCGCCACCGGTATTGGCCAGTACAGCTTGAGTGATTTCGACCGTGCCGTGCGCCATGGTGTGGCGAAAGATGGCCATCATTTGTACCCGGCCATGCCTTACCCGTCTTACCAAAAATTGTCAGATGACGATATCAAAGCCCTGTACGCCTACTTTATGCATGGCGTAAAACCGGTAACACAAGCCAATAAAGCCAGTGAGATCTCATGGCCAATGAATATGCGCTGGCCCCTGGCTTGGTGGAACCTGCTCTTTACCGACGGTAAAGCCTTTACGCCCACCAGCGGTAAAAGCGCGCAATGGAACCGCGGCGCTTATTTGGTACAAGGCCCTGGCCATTGCGGCAGCTGCCACACCCCGCGTGGCGTAGCGATGAACGAAAAAGCCCTGGACGAAACTAGCAACCGCTACCTTTCCGGAGCGTTGCTCGACGGCTGGTACGCACCGAGCCTGCGTAACGACCCTAATCGCGGCTTAGGGCGCTGGAGTGAGCAAGATATTTATCAGTTCCTGAAAACCGGCCGCAACGACCATGCCGTGGTGTTTGGCTCTATGACCGACGCTTTTAATAACTCCACGCAATTTATGAGCGATGACGACCTTCGCGCTATCGCCACGTATTTAAAATCGCTACCCGCCAACCCTGAGCAAGACGACAAGCCCTGGCAGTACGACAACAGCACTCAACAAGCGCTCACCGCGGCCAATAGAGGCCAGGTGGCCGGTGCCCAGCATTACGCCGAGAAATGCGGCTTTTGCCATGGCCTTGATGGTCGCGGTAAAAAGCCATGGATCCCGCCGTTAGCGGGGGCCACCTCCATGTTAATTGCCGCCCCGGACTCAGCCATTAATGTGGTGCTCAATGGCTCTGGCCGGGTGGGCGCTGGCGGCTTGCCCGACGCATACCGGATGCCACCGTACCGTGGGCAGCTAAATGATGCGCAACTGGCTAAATTGCTCACCTTTGTGCGCTCTAGTTGGGGCAATAGCGGCGGTAAGGTAAGTGCTGGCGAAGTGAAAGCCCTGCGTGAGCACACCAACCCGGCCAGTATCGACCTCATCATTCTGCAGATGCGCTAGTGATGAACACAATCATGCTGATAATGCGCAAGCGGCTCGCCGAGGTCAGGGATGACTAACCAGTTATCAGCGCTGCTCGCCGCTTGGCACCGCCAAAAAAGCCAAGATTGGGTACTTGGTACGGTGTTTAAAACCGAGGGCTCCGCCTATCGAAAGGCAGGCGCCATGATGCTGATAAATGGCCAGGGTGAGCACTTTGGATTACTCAGTGGTGGCTGCCTGGAAGCCGACATTGTTGTTAAAGCCCGCAAGGTGATGCTAAGTGGCCAAGCCACAACATGGGTGTATGACGGCAGTGACGAGGACGACTTGTCTTTTCAGCTGGGAATTGGCTGTGGGGGCAAGGTGCACATTATGTTGCAGCCGTTGCTGGCGGATAACGACCTAGGCTTGGAGGCCGTGCGCCAAGCCCTTGGCCAACGGCAAAGTGGTTTTTATTGCCAGAAAATGGCGGCAAATGTTGGCGAATTTATCGCAGGCAGCAATGCCCGCCAGGGGGCCGCCTGGCTTGAAACGCGCGCCGATGGCGACTGGCTGATTACCCCTATCACTCCTGAACCCCATGTTTTACTGGTGGGCGGCGGCATTGATGCTAGGCCGCTGGCACGGTTAGCGGTCGACATGGGCTGGGCGGTGTCGCTGTTAGATCCGCGCCCTGCCAACGGCCGCCCTGAGCACTTTCCTGCCGAGGTGAAGTTATTGCGGCAATTGGACAACACCGCTGTTCGCTATATCACCGAGCAAAAAGTGGATGCAGTGGTGTTGATGGCGCACAGCATTGCCATCGACGGTAATGCACTGGCATTACTGCCCCAAACGGCCATTCGTTATTTAGCCGCTCTTGGCCCGCGCCACCGCTTTGCCAAGGTGCTGGAGCACGCCGGCTTGCAGGCATCGGAGCTGCCGTTTGTGGTATCGAGCCCGGCGGGACTTGATATTGGTGGCCAGCTGCCAGAAAGCATCGCCCTTTCAATTCTGTCGGGCATTCACGCGGCCCTTTTTAAAGCGGGGGGCTGAGGTGGCTGACGTAGCAGGTTTAATCTTGGCCGCTGGTGTTAGTCGCCGCTTTGGCGGCCGTAAACAACTGGCGCAAGTCGCTGGCCAAACCCTGCTAAATCGCGCCATTGACCGCATGCAACAAGCATTAGGCGCGCCGCCGCTGGTGGTGCTGGGCGCCTTTTATAACGACATTGCTGCCTCTGTTGCCCGCGAGGTGCCGGTGGTTTTTAACGGCAACTGGTCTTTAGGGATGGGCAGCTCTATTGCGGTAGGGGTAAAGGCCCTTACCGAAGACGGACGGTACCACGGGGTTATGATTGGCCTTTGTGACCAGGTTGCCCTGACGGCTGAGGATTACGGCCAGTTGCTTGCCGCCTTTGACGGTGTGCATCCGGTTGCCACTGAACACCCGCCACAGCTTGGGGTGCCCGCTATCTTCCCCGCCACTTTTTTCCCGGCGCTTTGTGCGTTATCCAGCACCGGCGGTGCCCGTGAACTATTGCAGCAAAACCGGCAGTCGGTTATTGCGGTTTCGCTTGCTAATGCAAGCGTGGATATCGACAGCCAAGAGGATTTACAACAAGCATTAGCGCGATGCTAGGTCGCCGCTCATTAGCGTTTGGCCGGCAAATTTCCAGTAGGGCGGCTCGCCATACTTTTCGGCAAAAAAATCAATCACTGCCCTAATCGCCGCCGGTAAATAGCGGGTTTTAGGGTAGAGCATGGCAATCACTTGCTGCTGCTGAAGGGGGGCAATGTGGTGGTCAGTCAGTAACGGTATTAAGTGCCCTTGGTTGATATAGCTGCCAATCTGCCAGTCGGGCATCATCACAATACCCAAACCATCTAAAGCGGCTTGCACCAAGGTATCAGCGTTGTTGGACCGCAAACTGCCACTAAAACTGTGCATCTCAACCGGTTGGCCCGGGCGGCTAAAATAGGCCTTTTGTAGGCCCATCTTCCCTTTATAAACCAGGCAGTTGTGGTTGTAGAGTTGCTCTGGTGTTTGTGGCGCTGCGTATCGGCTTAGGTAATCGGTGCTAGCCGCAAAGCTATATTGTGGCCGGTCGATAAGGCGCATGTGCAGCCCGGAGTCTTGCAGCGGGCCGATGCGAAATAACAAATCTGCCGCATCGGTCATTGGGTTGATGAAATCATCGGTTTGCACCAACTCCACTTGCAGGGCCGGGTAGCGGCGGTAAAGTGCTGGCAGCCAAGGCACTATGTGTTTATTACCAAAAGCTACCGGCGCATTAATGCGCACCAGGCCGCCTGGCTCTGCTTCCCGTTCCAGTAACCGCTGCTGGGTTTCATCGAGGGTGGCTAGCATCTGCCGAAAGGCTTGCGCATAAAGTTTGCCCGCCTCGGTTGCTTCAACCGCCCGGGTGTTGCGATACAAAAGCTGGGTGCCCAGCTCCGTTTCTAATTGCTGCACGATGCGAGACACCGACGACGGTGATACGCCTTCACGGCGGGCAACTTCTGAAAAATTGCCCAGCTCAAGAGTGGCAACATAGAGCTGCATGGCTTTGGTATTAACGGTCATAACCCCTGCTTTTTATGCAATATTTGCACAGCAATTATGCTTACCTTCCTGTTTTTAGCAAAATCATCAGTCTTTAAACTAGCCCCCTTATTTTTGCTAAATGGCTAGCAACAACAATGAAACTGTTATCGATTGTGCTGGTGATCATCGCTGGCATGGGGTTGTCGGTTGAGGCTGGCATTTTGGGCCCCTGGGCGAACAAGTTGGCCATTACTGGGCCACTTTCTGCTTGTTTGCGGTAGAAGCGGCGTTGTCGTTTTTAATGGTATTGCTGTGGGGAAAAGCGGACACGCCGGCGCTGAGCAAAGCCCCGGCCTGGCAGCTGACGGGGGGCATATTAGGGCCGGGCTACGTGGTTATTTTAACCCTGGTTACGCCGGTGATCGGTGTTGCCCTTACCATGACCGGCATCCTCACCGGGCAAGTGGCCAAAAGTGTTTTGATTGACCACTTTGGCCTGTTCGGTGCCAGCAAAAGACCCATTAATCGCTACCGCCTGGTGGCGCTGGTTTTTGTAGCGGCCGCCCTTATGTTGATTGCCGGAGGTAAATAATGCTGCTGTTAGTGATGATTTTATTAAGCATTGTCGGCGGTGCCTTGCTCAGTATTCAGGCCGCAGTGAACGGCGGCTTGGCCCAAAGCCAAGGGCTATTGCGTACCACTTTTTTGACATTCTTGGTGGGCACCGTGGTTAGCGGCCTGTTGGTACTATTCTTTGAACCGGCCCACTCGGTAACACTATTTGATGTGCCTAAGTGGCAGCTTACCGGGTCGTTTTTAGGGCTGATATACGTGCTGACCATGGTGTTTGCGGTGCAGCGTATCGGCACCGCTGTTGCCACGGTGGCGGTTATTTTGGGCCAACTTGCCATGTCGATTCTGATTGATACTTTTGGCTGGCTGCACAATGACGCCATTCCCTTTTCCTTAAACCGTTTGCTGGCCGCTATCTGCTTGGCTATCGCACTGTGGTTTATTTACCTCAGTAACGAAAAGGACGAAGCCCTTAGCCAGCAACAAGCTGATAGAGCCTAAAAGGGGCCCACAAGGGCTTCTTTTGAATACCCATTAGACTGATTGTTTATTACCTTAAAATCAGGACTAGACGATTGGTCTAGTGGCTGTTTACAATAGCGCCATGAACATGGCCCATTCCGAACGTGACGTAAAAGCCCATATCCTCGATACCGCTCAAGGCATCATGGGGCAGCGCGGCTTTTCCGCTGTTGGCTTGAATGAACTGTTAAAGGCCGCCGATGTGCCCAAGGGTTCGTTCTACCACTATTTTGCCTCCAAGGAAGCCTTTGGTGTGGCGCTGCTTGAGCGTTATTTCAGCCATTACATGGCCGGGCTTAATGAGCTGCTGAGCAATCCCAATGGCACGGCGGTTTCAAGGTTAATGGATTACTGGCAGCGCTGGGTAGACACCCAGGCTGGTAGCGATCTGCACAGTCGCTGCTTGGTGGTGAAGCTGGGCGCTGAAGTGAGCGACCTTTCAGAAGATATGCGCCAGGTCTTAGAGCAAGGCACAGCGCAATTACTGGCAAGGTTGACCGGCGAGATTGCCTTGGCGCAATCACAAGGCGACATCAGTAAGACGGTGGCTCCCGAGGAGCTGGCAAGCGCCTTGTATCAGATGTGGCTTGGCGCCAGCATGCTGGCGAAAGTCACCCAAACCAAGGCGCCGTTGGAATCTGCCTTGGCCGCCACCAAAAGGCTAATGAGCGAAGATTAAACAGCAGGGCTGCAGAGCGGCCCTTTTATTTACACTGCAACTAGACGACTGGTCTAATTGTCTGCATGTATACCGACCAAGGAGAACACCATGGCGCAATCGAACACCGTAAACCGCAAGTGGCTGCTGGCGTCTCGCCCCCATGGCGAGCCCTCTAGAGATAACTTTCGCTTGGAAGAAACGGCTATTCCCAAGGTCAATGACGGCGAGTTGTTGCTGCGCACAGTTTATTTGTCTTTAGACCCTTACATGCGCGGGCGCATGAGCGACGCGCCCTCTTACGCCCCGCCGGTGGCCATTGGTGAGGTAATGGTGGGCGGCACGGTAAGCCGGGTTATGGCCTCAAAACACCCCGACTTTAAGGTTGGTGACTGGGTGCTGAGCTACCACGGCTGGCAAGACTACGCGCTGTCAGACGGTAGCGGCCTCACCAACCTGGGCAGCGCCCCTTCGCACCCTTCTTACGCGTTAGGCGTGTTGGGTATGCCCGGCTTTACCGCTTACATGGGCCTTTTAGATATCGGCAAGCCACAAGCGGGGGAAACCTTGGTGGTTGCTGCCGCCACTGGCCCGGTGGGGGCAACCGTTGGCCAAATTGGCAAGCTTAAGGGCCTAAAGGTGGTTGGTGTGGCCGGTGGCGCCGAGAAGTGCCGCTATGCTGTTGAAAACCTAGGCTTTGATCACTGCATTGACCATAAAGCGCCTGATTTTGCCGAGCAATTGGCAGCCGCCTGTGGCAACGGCATTGATGTTTACTATGAAAACGTTGGCGGCAAGGTGTTTGATGCGGTGTTGCCACTGCTTAACACCGGTGCGCGGGTGCCGGTTTGCGGTGTGGTGGCGCAATACAACGCCACGGCATTGCCCGATGGCCCCGACCGCCTGCCACTGCTGGTGAGCACCATTTTGAAAAAACGTATCACCATGCGCGGCTTCATCATTTTTGATGACTACGGCCATCGCTTCGGTGAGTTCTATCAAGACATGAGCCAGTGGCTTGGGAGTGGGCAAATTCACTACCGGGAACACATTCAAGACGGTCTTGAAACCGCGCCCGATGCTTTGAATGGGCTATTAAAAGGCCACTATTTCGGCAAGCTTGTTATCCGTGTCGGCAACGACCAGTAAGGAAGTAAAGATGAACGTATTAATGGTATTAACCTCTCACGACCAACTGGGCGACACCGGCCATAAAACCGGCTTTTGGCTAGAAGAACTGGCTGCCCCTTATTATGTATTTAAAGATGCCGGTGCCAATATCACCCTGGCGTCTCCCAAAGGTGGCCAACCGCCGCTAGACCCCAAAAGTGACGACGCCGACGCGCAAACCGACGACACCCGCCGTTTTCAAAACGACACTCAAGCCAAGGCCGCCCTGGCCAGTACCGTCAAATTAAGCGACATAAAGGTTGATGACTTTGATGCGGTGTTTTACCCGGGTGGCCATGGGCCGCTGTGGGACTTGGCCGAAGATAAGCACTCCATTGCCCTGATTGAAGCAACCCTGGCCGCCGGTCGGCCGCTGGCAGCGGTGTGCCACGCTCCCGGTATTTTTCGCCACACCCAAGCGGCCGATGGCCAGCCATTAGTGAAGGGTAAAGCGGTAACAGGTTTTTCCAATACCGAAGAAGCGGCCGTTGGCCTAACCGATGTGGTACCGTTTTTGGTGGAAGACATGCTTAAAGCCAATGGCGGGCAATACAGCAAAGGTGATGACTGGGCCCCGTATGTGTTAACAGACGGTATTTTGGTGACTGGCCAAAACCCGGCGTCATCAGCAGATACCGCCAAAGCCTTGTTATCCCTGGTGGAGAAAAGTCAGTGAGCGCTTACGTTATTTTCATCAAAGACGCCGAAAAAGACGCCAGTGAAATGGCGATTTATGCCGAGAAAGCCAGCGCGGCCAGAGGCGAACACCCGCTCAAACCCTTAGTGTTTTATGGCGATGTGACGGCGCTGGAAGGCCCCGAGGCCGAGGGAGTGGTGGTGCTGGAGTTCCCAGATATGGCCGCCGCCCGCGCCTGGTACGACAGCCCGGCTTATACCGATGCCCGCCGTCATCGCTTAAAAGGTGGCGATTACCGGGTGCTGTTGGCCGAAGGCGTTTAGCCTTCGCCGCGATAAAAAAAGCCGGCAATAATGCCGGCTTTTTTATGGGTTATACCCCCTGAATTGCCATGCTGTTTAGTCACCTTTCTTACCGGCAGATAAACAATACCGGCGCTATCCTTCAAATCTGTGGCCAGCCCCTTAGGGTGAATAGGGCATATTCATCCACCCATAAGGAGCTATTTATGGCCTATGCAACGACAAATCCTTATACCGGTGAGCAACTGAAAACCTTTCCTGAAGCCTCAGACCAAGAGGTTAGCAAGGCGCTTGCCAGTGCCGACAACGCCTTTAATGCGTGGCATGAAACACCCATCGCTGAGCGCAGCAAAGTGCTAAAAAAAGCCTGCGACCTGCTGCGTGAGCGCGCCCAGCATTATGCTGAACTTATTACCCTGGAAATGGGCAAGCGCATTAGTGAAGCCAAAGCCGAACTGGCTATCTGTGCTGATATTTTTGAGTATTACGCCGAGCACGCCCAGCAACAGCTCAGTAGCCAAGAAGTGCTGCGCGAAGACGGCATTAAAGCCAAGGTGGTTAACGAGCCTATCGGCACCGTACTGGCAGTGGAGCCATGGAATTTCCCCTTTTATCAGGTAGCCCGTATTGCCGCGCCGCAAATTGCAATCGGTAACAGCGTCATTCTTAAGCACGCCTCTATTGTGCCGCAGTGCGCCGGCGCCTTTGAGCAGCTATTGCTGGATGCCGGCTTACCCCTTGGCGGCTTTCAAAATCTTTATGCCAGCAAAGCGCAAATCCATACCCTGATTAACGACCCACGGGTGCAAGGGGTTGCCCTTACCGGTTCAGAAGCGGCGGGTGCCAAAGTGGCCGCTCAAGCGGGCGAAGCCTTAAAAAAATCCACCTTGGAGCTTGGCGGCAGTGACGCCTTTATTGTGCTTGAAGACGCTGATCTGGAGCGGGCTGCAGAGCTTGCGGTGTCTGGCCGCAACAGTAATGCCGGGCAAGTATGTACCGCCTCCAAACGCTTTATTGTGGTCGACAGTGTTTATGACCCGTTTCTGGCCCTGTACAAGCAAAAGGCGGCGCAGCAGCTTAAAGCGGGCGACCCGATGGATGAGGCAACAACCTTGTCACCACTGTCATCTCAAGAGGCTGCCGACAACCTTTATCAGCAGATAGAAGCGGCGCAGCAGCAGGGGGCCAAGGTTGAAGATCTCGGCATTGAGGTGCCAAGCCAGGGCGCTTTCGTTAAACCGGTGGTTATCAGTAACGTAACCTCGGAAAACCCCGCCTATTACCAAGAGTTCTTTGGCCCGGCAGCGATGTTCTTTCGCGCCCGCAACGAAGACGACGCAGTGCGTATTGCCAACGACTCGCCCTACGGCCTTGGTGGCTCTGTTTACACCGAAGATATCGAACGGGGCAGTGCAGTGGCGGCCAAGGTATCTAGCGGCATGGTGTTTGTGAATCATCCAACCCAAAGCCGCGCTGACTTGCCATTCGGCGGTATTCGCCGCTCCGGTTATGGCCGCGAATTAACCGGTCTTGGCCTTAAGGAATTTGTTAACCAAAAACTGATTGCCGTGGTCGATAGCGGCGCTAGCGTTTAAATAAAAGCGGCGCCCGGCGCCGCTTTTTTAATGACAAGGAGGCATTGGTGAACGTACTAATCGTGCTTACTTCACATGGTCAATTAGGCGATACCGGCGAGAAAACCGGCTTTTGGTTAGAAGAGCTGGCAGCGCCTTACCTGGTATTTGCAAGCGCCGGCGCTGACATCACCCTGGCATCGCCCAAAGGCGGCGAGCCGCCACTGGACCCCAGAAGTGATAACCCGGAAGACCAAAGCGAAGCGGTGGCGTTATTTAAATCAAACGCCAAGGCGGTCGCCGACTTGGCTAGTACTAAACCCCTTGATGGTGTGAACCTCGAAACGTTTGATGCCATTTTCTACCCAGGCGGCCATGGCCCTTTATGGGACTTGGCTGAAAACAAAGCGTCTATCGCGTTATTAGAAAAGGCCGCTAAAGCCGAGCTGCCCATAGCGGCGGTGTGTCATGGCCCCGGCGTGTTTCGCCATGTTAGCGGTAAAAATGGCAAACCTTTGGTAGCGGGCAAAGCCGTTACCGGGTTTTCCAACAGCGAAGAAGAAGCGGTTGGCCTTAGCGGTGTTGTCCCTTTTTCTGTGGAAGACATGCTTAAGGAACAAGGCGGGCAATACAGCAAAGGTGACGATTGGGCGCCTTATGTGCAAAGTGATAGCCAACTGGTGACCGGCCAAAACCCGGCCTCGTCGGCCGATACCGCCAAGGCGTTACTGTCGATAATGGCAAAAGCCTGAGGTGTACTAAGCGCGGCAGTAAAGTGAATCTGTTAGTCACCACCTCGGCGTGTTAAGCGAAAAAAAGAAGGCCTTAAGGCCTTCTTTTTTGTATTTAGTCAGTGACGTGGCGAATACGCTGGTGAAAAAACATAACTAAAATGCCAGCGACAAGTGCAACCGCGGTGGCTATTTCAAAGGTAGTGGCCGGTGCAACCGGTACCATTGCCACAAAAGACGATAAAAACTGCCCGGAAAAAATAGCCATGGAAAGGTAGGCTAAAAACCGCCCTCTTACCTTGGGGTGGCTAAGCTCGACCGTCATGTGGTTTACCAGGGGAATAGACAAACCAAAACCAATGCCGGTCAATACTGCGCCGGCAATAAACACCGAAAGTTGCTGGGCAAAAGCAAAACAGCCATGGCCCAAGGCGTAGCAAATAAAAGCCAGTAACAGCGTTTTATGCTCACCCAATTGAGTAACGACTTTGGGCATATTGGCCGCCGCCGCTACCGCCATTAGCGACACAAAAGATAAAAAGTAGCCGGTTTGCGCTTCACTAAAGCCCTGGGCGTGCAAACGAAAAGGCAGCACTATCACTGCGGTAAAAAACACCACCATTGACAGCAACGCCGCAAAATACACCAGCTTTATTGCCGCCGGCAGTTTAGGTGTGTCAGCCGTTTCGCCGTGGCTGGGCGCCGCTACTTGCGGGTTTGGTACCAGCCATAACACCAAGGCGAATAACAGCCAGGCGGTAAGGTAGAGAGCAAAAGGCCAAAACCAGTGGATGCTTGCTAAAACGCCACCTAAAGCCAGCATAATAACGCCGCCCAGTTCAATGGCCATGCCTTGTTTGGCCATCATTGCCATGCGGGCCTTGCCTTCATAGAAAAGGGAAATCAGGCCGGTGCCTGATGCCATTACCAAGGCGGTGGCACCGCCCAGTAGCAAGCGGTCGGCAAATACCAGCCAATAGCCGCGCAGCAGTGCGCCGCCCACACCCAGTAGCCCGTACAGGACCAAGCCATGGCAAAGGGCTTTATAAAGCCCGGCCTTTTCTATCCAGCGCCCGGCCAATGGGCCGAAAATAACCACCCCAAGTGAAGGTATGGTCACCAACCAACTGGCGGCATGGGCAACGCCGAGTTGTTTGGCAATGGAAGGCAGGCCGGGCACTATCACACAGCCCACCATGATGGTTAAACAGGCTACCGCTAACAGCGCAATGGCCGTGCCTGAGCGCGTTTGTATTGTCATCTTGTTCCGTTATTTGGAATATTAAACCGTTATATGGAATGGTGATGGTGCTAAGATCGCATCGTTGCTGTCAAGTGATCCGGGAGCTTCACCTTGGTAAAAAAAGTGGAAAATGGTAGCCAAGTTATTGAAAGGGCCGCCCATATTTTAAAAGCGTTAGAGCAGAATCCTGCTGGCTTGAGCCTTAGCGAGCTGGCAAAGCTGAGTGCGTTACCGAAAACCACCGTGCACCGGCTCTGTGGCGCCTTAGAGGCGCAGCAATTTGTGCATTTAAGCCCCAAGGGCTATCGCCTGGGTATGGGCCTGGCCCGGCTGGCGGCAGCGACCCACCGTGACGTGGTTAGCGTGGCTCGCCCAGCGGTGGAAGCACTGGCTAGGCGTACCCGGGAAACCGTCGATTTATGTGTCTATCGCGGCTTACATGCCATTTCGGTGGATCAGTACCAAAGTGACCAGGAATTGCGGGTGGTATCTGCTGTGGGTACAGCCTTTCCTAGCCACTGCACCGCCCATGGTAAAGCCATGTTAGCGGCGCTTAGTGAGGCGGCATTAGCGCCGCTTTTAGCCGGTGAGCTGGTGGCGCGAACCGCCCACAGCATTGTTGAACCTCAGGCGCTTCGCCGTGAACTGGCCGATATTGGTAAAAGCGGTATCGCCATTGATAACCAGGAACATGCAGAGGGTGTTTGTGGTATTGGTGTGCGGCTTGCCATCGATACCCCTGAGCCCTATGCCCTAGCACTGGCGGTACCTGCGCTGCGCTTTGCTAAAAACCGTCTGCAACTTAAAACGGCGTTGCTGCAGTGCAAAGCCGAAATTGAAGCGCGCTGGCAGTAAAAAAAGGGCCGTCTTGCTACTGCAAAACGGCCTAATCAGGGAGTATTACTTTGTTTGTCATTACTGTCTCCAAGCAGGGCATCCTGCTGTGCCTGGCCTTACCTTCATTACAGGCGACCTGAAACTGGCTTTTGGCCAGTAGGGATTGCCTTAGTTATTGTTTTACACTAAATATTTACGCGATCAACTTTGTGTTGAATCTTCGCCATGAAGGCGATCACAGTTTCGGGAAAAGCCTGCGCTGCTTACTGTGGGGCCTGAGATACCAAGCGTAAAAAAGGCACCCGAAGGTGCCCTTTTTTAGTATTGCGTGAGGAATTGGCGAATATCTTTTGCCAGCTTTTCACGGTTGGCTTTGCCTAAATAAGGCATATGGCCCGCTTGATAGTAGTAACGATGCACCCGTTTCAAATCAAAGCCGTCGTGGTCTGCCACGTATTCGGCGTTGCCCATTGGGGTGACTAAATCGTAATAGCCCATACCAAGGAATAACTGCAGCTGCGGGTTGCGGCGCATGGCGGTGGCCAGTGCCGGTGCATAGTCCTTGCTGGCGGGTACGCCAGGCCCATGGCCATAATCCCAACGGCCATTCACGGTAAAGTCGATAGCGTGATAGGTGCCGGGAAGGTCGGCGTGCAGCTCTTTGCGCAAGTAACGCTGAATGCTGGCCACAAAGGCTGGCACATATTGCGCCATGGCCGGGTCGTCAGCCACCGGGTCGCCACCGTTAGCGGCAGCGGGCAAGGTGAAGCGACCGTCGTACATACCCAAATCCAGGCCTTTACTGGCCAGTAAGGTTTGGGCGTAGCGGTGAGCGTTAAAACGCAGATCATCGGCCAGCACTTGCGCCGCGCTCAAGCCAGTCAGGTCAGCCAGCTGCTGCGCGAGCTGTTGCTTTGCGTTGTTACCGAGGGTAGCGCCTTTATACAGGGCTTTGAGGTAAGGGCCTGCGGCAAATTGCCGGGCTTGTTCAACCTTTTGCTCCAGGCTTAAGCCGTGCCGGGCATCGGGGTGATAGTACCAGTCCAGTGCTGCCAGGGTTGGCAGCAGGTTCACCGAGTCTTTATCTCGGTCAGCATTGCGCATATCCATGGCTTGGCCCAGCAATATGACCCCATTAAGGGCAACGCCATCCATCTGGTGGGTGCCAAAGGGGCCACCAGCCAAGCGTTTGGCCACTTCAGCGGCGCGAATGGTGCCATAGCTTTCACCCATGATGAAACGTGGTGAATTCAAACGGTGGTGGCTTTTAAGCCAGTTTTCAATGAACTGCGTGGTGGCGGCTGCGTCGGCTTCAACACCATAAAACGCCTGTGGATTCACACCGGGTAGCACCGTTGAATAGCCGGTACCTGGCGGGTCAAACAGCACGATGTCGGCCACATCCAAAGGGCTGTCGCCGTTATCTTCTAACTGATAAGGCGGTGCTACCCGGGGGGTGGTTTCCTGACTGTTGTTGCCTTGGTCCATTTTCAGGCGGCGCGGGCCGACAAAGCCCAAATGGGTCCACAGCGAAGCGGCGCCGGGGCCACCGTTAAACACAAACAGTACCGGCCTTTTACTTTCGTCTTTGATGTCGCTGCGCAAATAACTCACCGACACCACATCAGCGCCGGGTTTGCCTTGCATGGTCAGCAGTTGGGTATGGGTAACCTGGGCCTGATAGGCCACCTCATGGCCGTTGATTTTAACCTTGTGCTGAGTGATGGCGGCGGCCGGTTCGGCCGCGTGCGACAACGCGGGCATTAAGGCACTTAACAAGGCGGCGATGGCCAACTTTTTAACAGGCTTGGAGGCAATGGTCGTCATCGATTGATTCCAAAAATGAGTGTTTTCGGTAATAAGGCCCACTGAAGCAGGCCTTATTACCCTTACTTGCTGGTTTGAATAAAGTGGCGCAAATCACCGCTGAACTTATCCAGGGTCGTTTTGACGGTGTAACACATGTGGCCGCCCTGGTAGTAATGCAGGCTGGCGCGATCTTTGGGCCAATGTGCTTGGCGCATCAGGTATTCGGTGGCACCGGTAGTGGTAAGGGTATCGTAGTAACCGGCGCCCACCGCCACCTGCAGCTGCGGCAGTTTTTCCATGGCTTGGCGTACATCCTGGTCGTAAGCCCAGTTACCAAAAGGCCCGGCTTTAGAACCCCAATCCCAGCTGTTAAGGCTGTGAATAGGCGAGTCGGTGTTGTACTTGGGCATATCCTTGAGCTTCAAGAACTGCTCGGCATATTGGTGGTAACGGTTTTCCAGCGCCGGGTAAATTGCTGACACCCCGTCTGGCAGGTCGCCCGGTTTGGCCGGTTTCGTGGCATAGCGGCCATCCGAGGCACCCAGCACCAGGCCTTGGTCCTTCAATAGCTCCGCCCGGTAAAGGTTTTTGCTGACCCGCAAATCGTGGTCGATAAACACCTTGGCGCTGAGGCCGGTTAAGTTTTGCAGCTTGTAGGCAATGGCTTTTTCTTGGGCTTTCGGCAGGTCGGTACCTTGATAAAGCGCGGTGAGGTATGGACCGGCGGCAAAGGCGCGGGTTTGGTCCAGCAGCTGCGCAAAGGTGCGGCCGGTTTTGTCCACTTTGCCGTGATACCAACCCAGGGCGGCCAGGGTCGGCAGTGACACCGAATAGGTCACGATGTTTTCTGGGCGCTGTGAGGTTTCGGTCAGGTTTAAAGCCTGGCCCAGTAAGAAAATGCCTTTGAGGTTAATGGGCTTTTTCTCGGCGCTAAGCAGTTTAACCGCTTCGGCGGTACGCATGGTGCCGTAGCTTTCACCGAGGATAAAAACCGGAGAACCTTCCCGGTGGTGGCGCTTTAGCCAGGCGTGGGCGAAAGCCACGAATTCTTTGCCATCGTTAACGTTACCGAAGTACTGAGTCGGTTCAGTGCCTTTGGCAAAGTGGCTAAAGCCGGTGCCCGCCGGGTCATAAAACACCAAGTCGGCTTTATCGAGCGGGCTTTGGTGGTTATCAACCAACTTAAAGGTCGCAGGATCAGCGCTAAGGTCGTTTGGTACCGCCATCCGCTTGGGCCCAAGCGCCAGCAGCTGAATATAAATAGACGGTGAGATAGGGCCACCGTTAAAGGCGAAGAGTACCGGGCGCTGGCTGTGATTGCCGTCCTTGATATAGCTGGTGCTAACCAGGTTCACTTCGCCAAGGCCGGCTGGGGTAACGTTGAAATGCTCCACCACCGAGCGGTAATGAATAGACTGCCCTGCAAAGCTGCCGCTGTGCTCTACCGTGGTGTCTTTAACGGTATTGGCTTGTGCCATGGCACTGGCAAGGGGCGAAAGCAGGCAGGCGGTAGTTAATAAAACGCTTGAAAATCGCATCGTCTGGCTCACTTAAATTAACCGAAATGGCACTTGGCACCGGCAATGGTGTGCCATTGCCAGGCCTTCACTTCGGGACTGCGGGGAAGGTAGGTGAAATGCAGGGTTTTACCGCTGCGTTTCACCACAATATGCATCAGTTGCTTAGGGTCGGCCTTGAGCTTGGCAAGCGGTGTATAAGACAGCACCTCATCGCCGTCTTTAAGGCCTGCTTTAGCGGCGTTACTGTCTGGGCGTAACTGGTTGATTTGTGCCAGGCGCATAACGTCGTAACCCAAATCAAAAGGCCGTTCGCTGCCTTCGACGGCCTTGAGGCAATCAAAGGCGGTGGTGGTTGGGGCGATAAGCTTGCCCGCCACCATGTTGTTAAAGTCGTTAATTGCCGCTTCGCCCAGGTACTGTTTGAGCATGGCTTTCCAGTCAGCGATACCGACGGTTTCACCCCGTTGCTGGCGGTGCCAAATATCCAGCACCAGGCTGTCCACACTGACCTTGCCAGCGGTCTTGGCTTTTAGCTGCTCATTGAGCCGCATCAGGTACATAAAGCCACGACCATAAGGCACCGTTTGCGCCCTGGCGTCGCGCCAAAACAGCTTCCCTGCCTGGGCATTGGTGAGGTGAACAAAGGGATTGCCGTAATAGGCTTGAGCGCGGTCGTTAATTTGCGCCAAATACTGGGCCTGGGTTAAAGCCCCGGAACGTAGCGCCCCCAACAACGAATAAAACTCAGCGGTGCCTTCGGTGTACCAGGCGGTTTCGGCATGAGGCTCGCCTTCTTTATTAAACGTCGGCCAGGTGTGGGTCATTTCATGGGCCAATAACAGCTGGCTACCGCTGGCAATGGTTTGGCCGTTAGGGCCGTAACCAAACATAAAAGAACCGGCCAGGGCGGTGCCGCCACCGGCAGGGTAAGGATTGGCACGGGCAAAGACCCGGTAGCTGCGTTTATCACCAAAAAAGTGCGCCATGTAGTGATAAAAACGGCTTGATTGCTCGGCAAGCTTGGGCATATCAAAGGGCGGCTTGTTAAGCCAATACACTACAAAATCACCACTGCCATCTTTCGGCACACTCTTTAAGGTACCGGCGGCGTAAAAGGAAAAACGCAGATACTCTGCCGGCGCTATTTTCTGCTGGGTACCTTCGCCGCGGCTCCACACGCCACGGGCGCCTTTGGGCATCTGGCTAAGATCCCAGTGCACCTTGAGCTGGTATGGCTGGCTGCCAACCGGCAGTGCCAGAAAATACACTCCGGCGCCCATGATGCCGCCCTGCTGCTGACGAAGGTCAAACAGCGGGCCATTGCGGGTACTGGCGTCGACCTTTCTTGGGGCCGCGCTGTAGGTAACGGTGACATCACCAACACTTGCGCGGCGGGCAAGGTAGTTGCGGTAACGGCCACTGTCATCGGCCGGTAAATCTTTGGCGGTAAGTGGCAAAGTGCCTTTGGCATCGACGGCATGCAATTGCTTGGCGTTATAGGCGGCCGTTGGCGTAGAAACCAGCTCGGTTGGCATATTCAGTAGCGGCGCCCCGGCTTTTACATCGGGGTGCGCCAAGGTGAGCTTAACGTGCATTTTTACCACCGCACCGTGCTCGGTGATGGGGGTTAGCTGCAAATCAAGTTTGCTGGGGGCCGCAGCAACAGCGGGCAACCAAAAGCTAAGCCCTAGCAGCAAGGCTAGGGCTTTGACGCCGGGTTGTAATACGTTTTTCACTTATAGCCTTTGGGCAAGTAGGCAATACATTCCACTTCCAAAGCGGCGCCGAGCGCCAGGGCTTTGACCGCTGAAGCGCTGCGCGCTGGCATGTGGTCGGGTTTAAAAAAGCTCATATAAACCTTGTTAAAGGTTGGCCAGTTGTTCATGTCGTCAAGCATCACCGTGCATTTCACCACCCGGTCCATACCCAAGTGCATGCCAGCCAGGGTGCCTTTAATGTTTTCCATGACTTGCTTGGCTTGGCCTTCAAAGCTCGCCGGCAACTTGTGGTTGGGGGCCATGCCAATTTGGCCAGACAAATACAGGGTGCGGCCGGTGCGTACCGCCGCAGAGAACGGCACTTTCGGGCCATAGGAATAAAAGTGCAGGTCGTCGCTGTTGGCTGGCGCGGCACTGGCAGTAGCGCTAATGGCGAAAGTGCCAACAAGGGCGGCAAAAATCAGGGTTTTGATGCTCATGACAAGGCCTCGATAAGACGCTCGATGTCGTCCATGGAGTTGTAGAACGACGGTGCGATGCGAAAATAATTGCGATACACGGTGACTTGCACGCCGGCCTTTTTCAGTTTCGGGCTGAGTTCTTTCCAAACATCCTTTTTCGAAAAGGCGATGATGGCCGACTTGGAGTCTTCCGGTGTCATGGCGGTATAACCCAAGCGTGGCACCGCTTCGTGCAGGCGTTTGAGCATCGGTTGGCGCCACTTTTCAATGCGGTCAATGCCGAGCTTTTGCAGGTATTCAAGGGAAGGCACCAAGGCGGCCGGGGCGGCGTTACTTAAGGTGCCGACACCAACGATACCCGCCAGGCCTTCTGCCGGAGCGCTATCCAAAAAGTGGTCAGCCGGGGGATCGAATGGCAAAAAGTGGGTTTTAAATTTGCCAATTTCCCGGTAGCCCCATTCAACCCGTTTTAGCGCTTGCTGGCTTTCGCGGCGGGCATACATAAAGGCGATACCAAAGTCGCCCATCAGCCACTTGTAAGTGGCGCAAGCGGCAAAGTCGACACCGCAGGCGTGAAGATCGATAGGCGTGGTGCCAGCGGCTTGAATTAAGTCGGCATACACCATGGCGCCGCGGGAATGGGCCAAGTCGCAAAGCGCCTTGAGGTCGTGCTGAAAGCCCGCCACATTCGAGACCATGGTTACCGAAACCAGTTTGGTGCCGGGGGTAATGGCCTTGTCCATGTCTTCTAAGTGAATGCGGTTGCCCCGGGGTTTAACAACGTGCAGGTCAAGCCCTTGCTTGGCCAGCTCGTTATACATGTAAAGGGCACCGTCGAAATGGTAAAGGTCGGTGACGACCCGGCCTTTTGTGTAGGGCAAACCAAGCCCGGATACCACCAAGTTTTCACCGTCGGTGGTGGTGGATACCCAAGCCAGCTCGTCCTTGTCGGCGTTCATTAACTTGCCGAACAGTTCCATGGCCTTGTCGCGATTACCCGACATGTCGGTGGCATTGGCGTTGGCATTCATCAGCCTGGCGTCCAGATAGGTACGCATGGCATCGGCAGCCTTGTTAGTGACCGGGTGCATGTAGGCGCCATTGATATAAGTGCCGTCGATGCTGAAATGATCGGCGGCGCCATCAAGGCCGGCGCCGGTTTTACGCGGGCTATGGTGCGGCGGCGGCACATTGGGCTTGGCCATGGCTGGCAGGCTTAGCATGCCAGCTGCCACCGGCAAGCTGGCCATACCGGCTAACCAACGACGGCGAGAATGGTCGACGTTATCTATCTGGGGCGCATCTTGCGGTGTATTTTTCATGGCCATAGGCTCCTTAAATCGGTGTCAGGGCTGGATCTCGACTTCGCATTCCACTTCAACCGGAATGCCAAAAGGCAGCTCGGCCATGCCAACGGCGCTGCGTGCGTGCAGGCCTCTTTCTGGCCCGTAGAGTTCCAAAATGAGGTCGGAAAAACCGTTAATGACGTTGGGCTGTTTCTGATAGCCGGGGGCAGAACTGACCATACCGAAGATTTTCACCCATTGCTGGATACGATCCAGGTCACCGAGCGCTCTTTTCAAACTGCCCAGCACGGATAGTGCGGTAAGTTTGGCCGCATCGTAGCCTTGCTGGTCATTTAAGTCTTCACCGACCCGGCCGGTCAGGCCTTGCATGCTTCCATCCGGGTTTTGTGGGCCGTGGCCGGAAACAAGGGCGCGGTTACCCACCACTTTGACCATGGCAAAAGGCAAGATGATACCGGGTGGTGGTGTCAGTGCTGGCGGTAAGGTCAGGCCAAGGTCATTGAGGCGCTGTTCTATTTGGCTCATTGGCGTGCACCTCGTGAGTTCTTACTGTTTAGCATGGGAATTGTCACAGTTATCTATACCTGGAATTCAATTAGCGAAGACGCGCAAACGCCCATAGCGGCTATCAAGGCGCCGCTTGGCCTTAAAAATAAGGGCTGGTGCTGGCTCGCTACGGTGTTATTGCATAAAGGTTGTCAGCATCGCTTTGAGCTTTGGCCGTTCGCTGGCTTGTTCAAACACCGAGTGGCCGGTGGGTAGTAACTTAAACTGCACCTGATCTGGTTTGATGCCGGCATGGGTGATGGCATACCAAGAAGACATCGCCGGCACTGCCAGGTCATAAAGACCGCCCAGTACCAGCAATTTGGTGTTGGGCTGGGCTTTTAATAGTGCGCTGATGTTACTGGTGGGGTTGAAGTAGAGCTGGGCGCTACCATCGCCGTATTGCCACTTGAAGTTCACCTTTAGCGACAAGGCGGTGTAGTCAGCTTTGCCCGGCACCTGCAGTTGGCCATGCAGGTAGTCGGCAATTTCCTTGGATTTAATCACCAAGCTGTTGCCAAGCCCCAAGGCTGGGTCGTTAGCGGCTGAAGGGCGGCTTTTATCAACCTTTTTCGGAATGGGCGCCACCACGCGGGTATCAAGGCGGCCCATGACGTTACCGTCGGCCTTTAACAGGGTTTTACGGTAATACTCGGGGTCAAGGCGCAGGTTGGCAGCCAGCACTTGCTGGCGGCTTAGGCCCGTGAACGCCGCCACTTTCGCCGCCACTTGCTGGCTTTCAGTGCTGGTTATCGCGTCGCCCTTAAGCAGTGCCAAGGCATAGTCATTTAGCGCGTAAGCTTTAGCCTCGTTGAATACCGCTTTCATGCTGCGGCCATGGGCCGCCACCTTGCCGTGCTTGACTGCGGCAACCGCCATGGTTGGCAGGCTCATGATGTACGGCAGGTCGTTACCGGGGGCGTTGACGCTGGCGGTGGCATCGAGCATGGGGGATATCAGCAGTAGCCCTGCCGGGTGCAGGTCAGCACTGATGCCGGCCATGGTCGCTAAGCGATAACCGCCATAGCTTTCGCCGCCAATATAAAGCGGTGCCTGGCTGCGGTGATGCTTGGCAAGCCAGGCTTTGATGAAGTCATGAATGGCTTTGGCATCGCCGTTACTGGACCAATATTGGCGCTGGCCTGCTTTGGTGTTTGGCGCTTGGCTAAAACCGGTGCCAGGTGGGTCGATGAACACCAGGTCCGCTACATCCAGCAGGCTGTTGGGGTTGGTCACCAAGTGCTGTTTGCCCTTAGCATCCTTTTCCTTCAGATAAGGGCCGATACCTTCAAAGTGCAGCGGCGACGAGGACGCCCCCGGGCCGCCGTTAAACACCACCAGCACCGGCCGGTTTGCGGCCTTGGCCGGTTGCAAGTATGCGGTGGCGCTGACACTGGCGCCGTCGGTCAGTTGCTGGCTTGAAAAGATTGCTTCGTAGTGCAGCGCTTTACCATTCAGTGCTATCTGATGTTGGCTAACCACATCTTTGATAGCGGCAGTATCGGCTAAAGCCATCCTTGGCACCGTGACTGTTGTGGCTAACAAGGCGCCCACAAAGAATTGTTTTGTTAGAGTCTGCATTGGTCTCCCTTTGCACCTTTGCGTGCTTGCCATTGGTAACCTTCAGTCAATTTCCCCTCCGGTTTAAAACGAATATTCAGTGTCTTGCCGGCGCGGTTTACTACCAGCGTCATGGTATGGCTGGGGTGCGCCTGGCTTTCATCAAGGCCTATGGGGTTGGTTACCACATCACCGTTACGCAGCCCGGCTTTGGCGGCGGCTGAGTCGGGGTTTAGGCCTTTAATGATTTTGGGATTGTGCATCAGGCTGCTGATATCAAAACCCAGCTCGAACAGCGGCATCTGCTGTTTTACCCGGGTAAAACATGGGCCGAAGGATTGCTCTGGCGGCACCAGGGTGCCTTGGCCGGTTAGCATGGTTTGGTAGTCTTTTTCGACGGTACTTTTATCCAGATACTGGCCAAGCAGGGCCAGCCAGTCTTTGGCCAGTGCCGGTTTACCGGCGCGGTAGTTATCCATGAACTGGCGCAATACCTTGTCGAGGTTATTCTTATTGGCGCTTTTGGCGCGCAACCTGCCGTCGGTGACCATGAAATACAGGGCGCCGCGGTCGTAAGGCACCAGCCTGGCACGGGCGTCGGTCCAGAAGGCCTTTTCACCTTCTTGCATCGAGATATGTTTGCGCACGTTGCTGTAGTAGCTACGCAGCACTTGGTTAACGCCGTTAATGTACTGCGACATACCAATCAGGCCGGTGGCAAAAGGCGCCCGGTCTTGGTAAGTCATAGCCAAGCCTTCCTGGAACCAGCTTTGTGGGTCGGTGCCATAAAGGAAGACATGGGTCATTTCATGGGCCATCAGGCTTTCAATGTCACTTTTGCTGACATCAGGGCTCATGATCGACATCAGCGATTGCGGCAAGGCGGTGCCGCTGATGGTGGTTAAGGTGTTGGTGCGCAGTGCCACCGTAAAGGGCGGCGGCGCGTTGTTACCGTAGAGCGCACTGAGTTTGAAATAGGCTTTTTCTATCCAATCAAGCAGGCTCTGCTGGCTGAAATTGTGGGTTTTTGCAGTGCTGGCGATTTTAAAAGGCCCGGCGCTTTTTTGGAGCAAATGGCCGGCCATAAAATAGCTTTGCAAAATCCGGTCGAGACTGCCTTGGCCGTTTTGGGGCAGGCTGTCGAGGGTGGAAGCATCTTTACCGATAGCGGACAGATCCCAGCTCAGTTTCACCTGATACTGGCGTTTGTCCTCGGGCAAAATCAAAAAGGTGATCCCCGAGCCGCTAATGCCTCTGGCCTCTGAACGCAGCTCCCAGGTAGGGCCGGGAATGGTCAGGTGGGAAACGTCAGCGATATAACTCAAGGTAACGGGCCCCTGGCTTTGTCGGCCAGGGGTCCAAGTGTGGTTGCTGCCGCCGGGAATAATGGTACTGGGTGCAGTGCCATCCTTAAGGGCGATAGCGCCCTTGGCATCAACGAGCTTAATGTCGTGTATACGGCTATCAATCTCGGCCAATGGCCCCAAGCGGCTGGCAAGAGACAAAGGCGCCAGGGCTTGCCCTGCCGTCTTAAATGTCTCCTCAACCTGGATGCCAGAGAGTTGCCCCTGTGTTTTGACCGGGGTCAGTTTGATACGTAAACCGGGCTGCTCGCCTGCTATTGCCTGGGTGGTAACCAGGCTAAGCGCTGCAAGTGCCAACAAGGGGTAACGTCTCATCGCATCCATTCCTTCTTAGTAATCCAGCGTGAAGTTCACACCGAAGGTGCGCGGCTGAATAATGGTGGCGCCGTAAGTTACGTCAGTGCCGGTGGTGGTTGCTGAACGACGATTAGCATTGATGATGCCGTCTTCGTTAGTCAGGTTGTTGGCATAAACGTTAACTTTCCAATCCATACCTTCGATACCCATGTTGAGGTTAACGGTGGTGTAGCTGGGCAGGTGGATACGCGGCAAGTCTTCAGACTGAGTGAACTCCATGTAACGGTCGCCGGTGTACGCAGCCTTGGCTGTGACATAAAGGTCATAGTTATCAGACGGGTAGAAGTAACGGGTAACCGATACATTGCCGGTGTTTTTAGCGGTGTAAGGAGTGCGATCGCCGTCCTTACCGTAGGCGGTGTAGCCTTCTTCGTAGCCGGGGATGTCCTGGGTCAGTTTGGCATCGTCGTAAGAGTAGGCCGCTGTCAGACGCCAGTTCGCAGTTGGGGTATAGGAACCGCTCAGTTCTACACCTTGGCTGACGGCTTTACCGGCATTGGTGGTGTAGGAAGATCCGTAGGTCAAATCGTACTGGGACAACTGCATGTCGCTCCAGTCGATGTAATAAACATCGGCGTTATAACCAATGTTTTGATCCAGAGCGGTGCCCTTAATACCGGCCTCGTAGCTGACCAAACTGTCAGATTTGAAGGTGGTGGGAATGCCGGAAATCACACTGCCATTGCTGCCACCAGCGCGATAACCGGTTGCTACGCGCAGATAGCCGGTCATGTCATGGCTGAACATGTAACGGGGTGAAATCGAGTAGGTGAAGTCGTTGTTACTATCGGAGCCGGTATCAATTTCGCCAATACCGGCAGTGCCAGTACCCATTAGGCCGCCATAGGGTGACACATTCTCCAGTTTGTAATGGGAGTAACGGCCGCCCACTTGCACGTCAAATTTGTCGGTGAAGTGGTAAGTGGTATTGGCGTAAATCGCCTCTTCCTGATATTTGTCGCTGCTCAAGGAGAGCAGCATCGGATAGGCGGTGAACGTCGTACCGGAGTCACCGTCATAAAGGTTGAAGTTCTGGGTGCTGTTTGTGTGTTGATGGTCATAGAACAACCCTGCCATCCACTCCAACTTCTGGTTGCCAGGCGAGGTCAGACGCAGTTCCTGAGTGAAGCGGTTTTCGCTGTACTCGTTGGTGATAGCGGCGGTTGGGTCGCTATAGTCAAGACCAAAGTAGTTAGTGGCAAAGTACGAGGCGTAGCTACCAATAGTGGTATAGCCAACATCCGACAGCGCTGCAGAGCGGTGCTGGGTGTAGCCACTGATGGCATCAAAGGTGGCCCAGCCCAGGTCGCCAGTCACTTTCAGGGTATAAAGCCTTACCTTGTTGTGATAACCATCGGTGCCATCGGCGCGATCATGTTCACCATCGCCATAGATGGGGTTCATATCGAAGTCGCTATCAACGGTGGCGCTTTGGCCTTGTTTGCTGTTTTGGAACAGGGCCGAGGCACGTATTGTCCAGTTTTCATTGGCTTTCCAAAGACCGGCGATACGGGCGCCTTTGGTTTTGGATTCATTGGTGGCGCCATCGCGGATGTTTTTGACGTAGTAAGGGTCTTGGCGCTGGAAAGCGCTAACACGGAACGCCAAGTTATCACTCACCGCAACGTTGTTAGCGGTGCTGACGTTATAGCCGTTACCACCGCCATCAACGGTAGAGCCGCCGACGGTGGTTGAACCGTAGGTGTAGCTGGTGTCAGGGTCAACGGTCACGTATTTCAGCAGGCCGCCCATGCTAGAGGCGCCGTAAAGGGTACCTTGTGGGCCTTTAAGCACTTCAATTTGTGCCAGATCCGCCGGGTCAAGGTCTGGGATCACGCCGGTGTTGGTGGCAGAGCCATATGGGACATCATCAATAACCACACCCGCGGTTGGGCGAGCGCCGATACCGGATTCGTCACCAATGCCGCGCAGCGTGATGTTGCTGCTCATCTGGCTTTTTACGTAGCTCAGGCCGGGGATGTCGGTGTAGTAACTGGCCATATCAAACTGGCCATTGGATGCCAGTTTCTTGGCATTGACCACGCTTACTGCCATGGGGACGTCTTGCAAACGTTCAACCCGCTTTTGCGCAGTAACGGTAATGGTTTCGGTGTTTTGGTCGTCGCTATCTTTCTTCTTCTTGGCGCTGGTAGTAGCAGCGCTGGATGCCTTGGCAGTAGTGGTGCCTGCGTCCTGAGCGAAAGTGGTAGCGGAGAGGGAGAATACAGCGAGGCCCAATGCCAAACGCACAGCGTTGGTCAAAGAGGGCTGATGTTTTTTCGATAAGGTAGTGTGCATCGTCGTCATTTCCAACATGAACCTGCGTGACTGGGCGAAACAGCTGCCCATCTGTTATGCATCGTTGCTCTGATCTCGGTGCACGCTGATCCTTGTGTTTTTACGGCTTCATTGCCTAGTGCAGCGATAACGGCTCCAGCTGATGCTTGGTTGCTGGTCCAGGGGGAACTCATTGCAAACAAGGCGAGTATCCTGGCCCCAGAATTAAAAAAACAACGGACATATAATTGAATCCGTTGCCTACTATTATGAATTGCACTCTTTGTTTAGGTAATCAACGTTAAATTGAATTCTAAAGTTGCGTCACCTCACACAATTGATAAAAACCGTTAATATCGACGGTGGCATAGTGGGACAGTTAACAAAACATAATGAAAAAACAGGCATCGCCAAGAGGGTTCATTTGAGCAAGGAACGGCAAGGAGAGCGCCAGTTAGTGATTGATACACTGGCGACGGTAGTGAATCTGCTGGAGCATATGCTCAGCGACAATATTGAAGTGGTACTGCACGACATTAGCACCCCAGAAAGCTCCGTAGTGGCTATTGCCAACGGCCATATTTCCGGGCGTACCATCGGCGACCCTATCTTGGCGGGGCCGAAGGGGGATGTGGGCTTTGCTAACGCCCGCATGGACGCCGAAGCCACCGGCGAGCAAAACACCATCATCAAGGAATACAACACCGTTACCAAAAACGGCGTTACCCTTAATTCCGCAACCGCAGTGTTTCGTGACTCCGGCGGCCAGCCATTCGCAGCACTTTGTCTTAACGCTGACATGACCATTCCGCACCTGGCCCATGCCTGGCTTGGCCGTATGTTAAATCGCGGTGGTGCCAAGCAGCAGGAGAACCGCAAGCCGGCAGAAATGGGCGGCTTGATGGAAGACATTATTGCCAGCGTTATTGAAGCAACCGGCAAGCCGGTTTCGTTGCTTACCAAAGAAGAAAAACTCGGCGCTGTGGCCAGCATGCAGGCCAGCGGCCTCTTTATTGTGCGTGGTGGTGTAAAGCGTGCAGCCGATGCGCTGGGCGTAACCCGCTTTACCATATACAACTACCTGGATGAGCTTAAGCACCGCGAAGAAGCGTAAATTTGTGACGTGGCACTTGGCTGCTTAGTGCTTACGTGGCAGCCAAAGGCTAAAGCGGTTTTGTTGCGAAAAGGAGCTAACCGCGACGTCACCACCGTGTAAACGGGCGATGGATTTAACAATGGCCAGCCCCAAGCCAACGCCGCCCTGGCCGCGCGCCGGGTCAACCCGGTAAAAGCGCTCGAAAAGGTGGGCCAGGTGCTCTTTGGCGATGGTGATGCCGGGGTTAGTGACATGCACCCAGGCTTTGCTGGCCGTTTCTTCTAGCGACAGGGTGATGGTTTGGCCGCTGGCGGTGTGGCGAATCGCATTTGAGATGTAGTTGCTTAAAGCGCGCCGAATGAGCTGTTTATCGCCGCTAACATCGCTAATGTCACCGACAATATCGATTTTTACGCCGCAGTCTTCGGCCAGCAATTCAAAGTAATCACATAACTCTTCAAGCTCTTGGCGAAGCTTTAGTGGCTGGCGGTGCGGTATTACTTTGCCGTTATCGGTTTGCGCCAGCCACAGCATGTCGGTCACCATCTTGGCGAGCCGCTCAAACTCTTCAAGGTTGGAGTAAAGAATTTCCTTGTACTCGGTATCGCTGCGCGCCTGGCCAAGCGCCACTTGGGTTTGGGTGCTGAGGTTAGTGATGGGTGTGCGCAGCTCGTGGGCAATGTCGGCAGAAAAATTACTTAACCTTTCAAACAGGTCTTCAAGGCGACTCAACATACCGTTAAAGGCATCCACCAGCTCTTGCAGTTCTTTTGGCACCTGCTGCGGATCTAGGCGGGTAGAAAGCTGATCAGAATTGATGGTGCGAATGGTGTTGGAAAGTGCTCTGAGCGGCGCATGCCCCCAGCGCACTGCCAGCCAGGCGGCCAAAATGGTCACCAGGGCCGCCCCGGCCATAATGCCCCAAAGGGTTTTATGAAAATGGTTGAGAAAGTGCTGGTGGATATCAATGTTGAGCGCCATCAATAGTCGGTATTGCTGGGCGCCGCTGGCCGGTATCGCTAACGCCGTGGCCCGGTAGGTATGGCCTTGCTGCCTGAAACGGCGCAGATGTTGGCGGCTAATGGTGGGCTTGGCGTCGTCTTTTAAAAAAAGCAGGTCCGGGCCTTGGGTGCGATAAAGCGCCTGGCCTTGCTGGTTTAATACCGTAAAGGAAATGCCTTTAAGGCCGCGCAAGGTGCGGTCAAGGTCGGCAGCATTTGGGGGCTGGTGCTCAATAACTTGCAACAATGGCTGCGCGGCATTTTGCAGCTCATTGCTATCCATATCGGCAAAATGCTGCTCTATCGCGGTTTGAATAACCCAGCCCAACAGCAGCAAGCAAAGCACGATGGTAAGCCCAACCAACAGCATGACCCGCCGTGCCAGTGACGCTGGCATCTTAGTCATGGTCGGGTAGCTCAAGCTTGTACCCCATACCCCTAACGGTTTGGATGAGTTTGGGGGTAAAAGCGTCATCGATTTTGCTGCGAAGCCGGCGAATGGCCACATCAATAACGTTGGTGTCGGAATCAAAATTCATGTCCCACACCTGCGAGGCAATTAACGAGCGCGGTAGCACTTCACCTTGCCGGCGCATCAACAGTTCCAGTAGGGAAAATTCTTTGTTAGTCAGGGTGATGCGCTGGCCCGCCCGTTGCGCCCGGCGTTTGGGGATGTCAATTTCCAAGTCGCCCACCACCAAGGTGTCGCTGTGCAATGTTGCCGCGCCGCGGCGCAATAAAGTACGCACCCGGGCCAGCAGTTCGGCAAAGGCAAAGGGTTTTACCAGGTAGTCATCCGCGCCGAGTTCCAGGCCTTTGACCCTGTCTTCGACGCTGTCGCGGGCGGTTAAAAACAGTACCGGCGTGGTTTTGCCTGCCTCTTTTAACGACGACAAAATACGCCAGCCGTCCACGTCTGGCAGCATGACATCCAGCAAAATTAAGTCGAACTGCTCGGTCATGGCCAAGTGATGACCATCCAGGCCATTACGCGCCAGCGCCACCTGAAAGCCAGCCTCTAGCAAGCCCTTTTGCAGGTAATCACCGGTTTTGTGTTCGTCTTCTACTACCAGTAGTCGCATGGCGTTCCTGATGTTAGCGCCTTGAGTGCAGCTTAGCGTGCAACGGCTGGCGCCTAGATTACTCGAAGATGACAACTTTGTAATGAAGGGGTCATGCCCCTGAAAGTGCCCCGCCTTTAAGCTGACGGCATTCGTTTCTGGCCGGAGGCCTTGAATGTCATCTAATTTACCGAATTTGCCGCGTCGGCGCTTTGTACAAGGGCTGGTTGCCGGTGGGGTGTTATTAAGTGCACCGCAACTGGTGAGGGCAAAAACCAACGCTAAACCCGGGCAAGCCCCGGCTGCGCCGGTGTTAAAAGGCAAAGAATTTCACCTGCACATTGGCCAGCAAAAGGTCAATTTTACCGGCGCTGAACGTACCGCCTTGACCATGAACGGTTCACTACCTGGCCCTACCTTGGTCTGGCAAGAAGGGGACGAAGTAACGTTACACGTCACCAATCACCTTGAGGTGCCAACTTCGGTGCATTGGCACGGCTTTATTTTGCCCTACCAAATGGATGGCGTGCCGGGAATAAGCTACCGCGGTATTGCACCAGGGCAAACCTTTACCTACCGCTTTAAGGTGCAGCAAAGCGGTACCTATTGGTACCACTCCCATACCGGCTTTCAGGAAATGCTGGGCTTAAGTGGCGCCATTATTGTTAAGCCCCGCGGCCAGGAACGCTACCCCGCCGACCGTGAGCACCTAGTGTTTTTATCCGATTGGACCGACGACGATCCTTGGGCGCTTTTTTCCAAGCTCAAAGAAATGAGCGACTACGACAACTTTATCGCCCCCACTGCCGTGGATTTTTTCAAAGATGTATCCCGCTACGGCCTGGGCAAAGCCATGGACAAGCGCAAAATGTGGCAGCAGATGCGCATGAGCCCTTTGGATTTGGCCGATTTAAGTAGCCATTCGATGACATTTTTAATGAATGGCCGCACCCCGGCTGCTAACTGGACTGGGCTCTTTAAACCTGGCGAAAAAGTCCGGCTGCGCCTTATCAACGGCTCTTCCAATACCTTCTACGACGTGCGTATTCCTGGCCTCAAACTCAGTGTGATCCAAGCCGACGGCCAGGACGTGGAGCCAGTAACCGTTGATGAATTTCGTTTTGGCCCCGGTGAAACCTACGACGTGCTGGTGTCTCCAACAGCAGACGCCTACACCCTCTTTGCCCAAACCATGGACAGAACCGGCTATGCCGCTGGCACCCTGGCCGTCAAAGCCGGGCTGCAAGCCGCCATTCCGAAAATGGATAAACGCCAATGGATGACCATGACTGACATGGGTATGCAAGATATGGCGGGCATGAAAGGGATGGACCATGGCGACATGAACGGCATGAAAATGCAGCAGATGGGCAGTGGCCAAATGCGTGGCATGCAGCGCAGCGACATGCAAGCGGGTGACATGGCAAAGGGCAATACCATGGGCGACCAGCAAAATCCGTTGGCGGTGCCCTCATCAACCGTGCACCACGCCAAAACCGAATTTGGCCCCACCACGGCGATGCGGGTAAATCATCCACGTAGCAACCTTGATGACCCAGGCGTAGGCCTTCGCGGCAATGGCCGCAAGGTATTAACGCTGGCCGACTTACATACCGTCGGCGGGCCTTTAGACCCACGCCAGCCCAGCCGGGAAATTGAACTGCACCTTACCGGCAATATGGAACGTTACAGCTGGTCTTTTGACGGTGTTGAATTTGGCAGCTCCACGCCGGTGCATTTTCGGCTTGGCGAACGGCTGCGGGTAACGCTACAAAACGACACCATGATGACCCACCCCATGCATATGCACGGCATGTGGAGCGAAGTGGAAGATGACAAGGGCAATTTTGTGGTGCGCAAGCACACGGTACCGGTACAGCCTGCGCAGCGGGTCAGTTACTTGGTTAACGCCGATGCGCCCGGCCGTTGGGCCTGGCATTGCCACCTGCTGTTCCATATGGAAGCCGGTATGTTCCGCGAAATTCTGGTGTCATAAGGAGGCCCAATGCGACAATTACTGCTTAGCCTTTTGGCACTGCCGGTGCTGGCTTATGGCGCTGATATGGCGCCAGACACTCAAAGCAACCATCTTCGAGACCCTAACGCCTATTCCGATGGTTACACCCTTGATAGCGGCCCTTATGTACTACCAGGGCCAAGGCAGCTGCACATGGCCGATGAAGACAATTTTGGCCACCTGTTAGCTGACGAATTTGAATGGCAGGAAGGCGGTGTTGGTGCCTACGACATGCAGGCTTGGTATGGCGGTACCTTTAACCGGGTATTGGTGAAAGCTGAGGGTGAATACCAAAACAGCCAACTGGAAGATGCCCGCACCGAACTGCTGTGGGATCATGCTATTAGCGCTTTTTGGAATCTTCAGGCTGGCGTTCGTTCTGATAATGGCGAAGGCCCCGCCCGGCAATGGCTGGCATTGGGTGTGGAAGGTTTAGCCCCTTATTGGCTCGATGTGGAAGCCACCGCTTATGTGGGTGACAATGGCCGCACCGCTGCCAGGGTAGAGGCCGAGTACGACTTGCTTATTACTCATCGGCTGATTTTAACGCCCAAAGCCGAGATGAACTTATATGGTAAAAGTGACCAGGCAAGAGGCATTGGTAGTGGTTTAAGTGATGCTAGCCTTGGCCTGCGTTTGCGTTATGAAATCACCCGCCAGTTCGCCCCTTATGTGGGGTTTGAATACCAGCGAAAACTGGGTAACACCGCCGACCTTGCCCGTAGCGAAGGTGACCATGCCGGCGAAACCAAATGGCTGGCCGGAGTGAGATTCTGGTTTTAAGGAGGTAGTGATGACAACCCTCAGACCTGGCGTACGAGAAGCCTATCTGGTACGCCGTAAATTGATACTTACTGGCAACCTTGCGGCGGCAGAGAACTGTGCCAAAGCCGTTGACCAATTGGCAGGTGTTAACAGTGTTGTCTTAGCGGGGAACCGGTTAACCCTGGCCTATGATGCCACCGCCGTGAACCTTGACGCCTTGGAAAGTGAAATTCAAAACCATGGCCTTGAGGTAAAACATAAAGGGATGGCCGGCATGCGTTTGGGTTACTACCGCTTTGTCGACCAAAACATTCGCGACAACGCCACCCACGAACCCTGGTGCTGCCACCGCTTGCCGCCCAATGTGAAAAAGTAACGCCCAACGTGGCGGTAAAGCTAAACAAAAAAGGAGGCAAAGGCCTCCTTTTTTGTTTTTAACACAACATTGTTGAAGCGCAGAGCAGGTGCGCGGCGCCGGAGTTATCTCCGTTTTGACCGCTAACCATTACTGTCTCAGTGAGCACCCATCGCTAAGGCTTCGGCCCAAGGCCCACACAGTGATTTAGTAAAGATAAGCGGCGCCGTAAGCACTGCTGGCGTCGTTACCCGGGCCAAAACTGATGCCGGTGGCGTCACTTTCGTCCAGCAGCGCACCTACTGCTAAGGTGCCATCATAGGCTAGCGAAATGGCGCGCTGGTAATAGGCAGCATTGGTGCCTTTGATATAGGCTTTTTGCGACCAGCTGCCATCGCTGGCCTGTTTAAAAATATAAGCCGCGCCGCCGGTCTCATTATTGGTGGCGCCGGGCAGGTCGTTGTTGTCAGCTCCGTTGATGCCGGTTGAGTTGCCTGCCTCATAAGTTGCTGTAACCGCCAAGGTGGTGCCGTCTTTGGTGAGATCGAGGTGCTCGCCAAAGTAGTCATCCGACTCGCCATTGCTGGCAGCAAGTTCGGCCACCTGGGTCCAACTGCTACCGCTTTTGGTGAAGACGTATGCCTTGCCTGCGTAGTCGTTTTGATAAGTGGCGCCCACGGCCAAGGTGGTGCCATCACCATTGAGGGCGACACCGGAGCCAAAGCCGCCATTGGCATCAAGGCCGCTGGCCTGAATTTTGGTTTGCTCGGTCCAGCTGCCGCTATCGTTGTCATAGAGGTAGACGTAACCTAAGTCCTCGCCCTGACAACCTACGGCCAGGGTGCTGCCATCATCGGACATCGATAGTGATTTGCCGTAGCCCCAATCGCTGGTGTCGCTAGTCAACTGCACTTGCTCGCTCCAGGTGCCGCCGGATTCGCCGAACACATAGACGGTTTTGGCCCCGGAGGCGCTTACCGCCAGGTGTGTGCCGTCTGCTGACAGCCCCAGGTTCCAGCCAAAGTAATCGGTGCTAGTTATGCCGGTGGGGTGTAGGGTGGTTATTAATGTCCAGGTATCGCCGCTGCGGTTATAAATGTGAGCCCGGGCGTAGCCACCTATCACCATCACATTGCCATCTTCGCTCAAGGCAGTGCCAAAGCCATAACCGGTGCTGGATGTGGTCGGCAGTAGCTGAGCTTGCTCGCTCCAGCTGCCGTCGCTGGCCTGGGCAAACACCGTGGCCGAGCCTTTATAGCTGTTAGTGGCGTAGGCACCTACGACCATGGTTTTGCCATCACCCGACAGTGCAACCGATACCCCGAAATAGTCATTGGCGGCCGGGCTGGATTCACGAAAGTGGCCTACGGCTTCTACTAAGGTGCTTGATACCGTCAAGGCACTGGAATCAGCGCAGCCATTAGCATTACAGGCCGCCACCATATATTCAGCATTGATGCGGTTATAAAGCACTACATCGGTGAGGTCGTAGCTGGTGGTGGTGAGATTGTCGGCAATCAAGCTAAAGCCAGAAGCGCCGTCGGCGTTTTCATAAAGTTGGTAATAGCTGGCACTTGATACCGCTGCCCAGCTGAACTTGAAGGTCTTTAAGCCGTAACTCAAAGAAGCCACCGGCGCTGACAGGCAATGGATGCTAATTGAGGTCACCTCCGCACTGCTAACGGTGCCGCTGCCGCTACTAACGGCGCAGGTTTGGCCGCTGGGCTGGGTTTTAATGGTAACGCTATAGCTGCTGCCATCATCAATGGCGGTGGCAAAGCTGAAGCTACCGCTGCTGGTTACGGTAAGGTCGTCCCCGCTGTTGTTTTGCAGTACCAAGCTGCCGGAGAGGTCAGAGACAGTGCCACCGATGGTATAGGTGGTGGTTGTGCCTCCGGAGCCAGTGCTGTCGCTGGCGCTACTATCACTGCTGTCATCTCCTGAACCGCCGCCGCAAGCTGCGAGCAAGCACACAACGGCCAATACACTAGCGCGCAACAGCCAACCGCGAGCTCTAGCCAACATAGCGTTCTTACTTGATTTTTCAGTTAAAGAATAAAATAGGCAGCAAGGCTGTCACAAATTAAATGTTAACGCTATTAACTTTTATTGGTATTAATTGGCAATGTGATTTTATTTACATTTCAGTATACCTTTTTAGTTGAATTTGGCGTTTGCAATAGCTAGCAATCATTAACTGGGTAAGAGCGACGGAAGCTAAAAAGAGACAAGGAGGCATTAGCCTCCTTGTCTTTTTCATCAAAAATCGCCGGAGCCTTTAGTAAAGGTAAAGCGCCCCCGAACTGCTCAGGCTCTGATCGCTGCTGGTAACCCCAAAGCTGATGCCGCTGGCGTTATTGCTCTCAACATAGGAGGTTGCCGCCAGGGTGCCGTCATCGGCCAGGGCTATGGCTAGACCGAAGTAAAGATAAGTGCGACTGTTACTGGCTTTGATGTAATGCTGCTGGCTCCAGCTGCCGTCGCTCAGGCTAAAGAGGTAAGCGGCGCCGCCGTAGAACGCGCTGTTATTGTCGCTGCCATCGATGCCGGTAGAGATGCCATCTTCATAAGGGGCCGATACCGCGACGGTGGTGCCGTCACTGCTGATGGCAACGCCATAGCCCAGCTCATCGCCAGCCTCGGTGTTGCTGGCTTTGAGGTAGCCGGTCTGGCTCCAGCTGCTGCCGCTTTGGCTAAAAATATAAACGGCGCCGGCGGCAGCGGCGTTGGTGTTGGGGCTGTCCATGGTGCTGCTGGCGTCGCCGTATTCGCCGATGGTGCCCACCGCCAGGGTGGTGCCGTCGGCCGAAAGGGCAACGGAATAGCCAAAATCGCTGTTGGCGCGGGCGTTGCTGGCTTTGAGGTAGGCGGTTTGGCTCCAGCTACTGCTTGCCTTGCTGAACATGTAAACGGCGCCAGCGTAGGAGGCGTTGTTGTTGGGGCTGGTGCTAGTGCTGCTGGCATCGCCGTCTTCGGCAAAGTCACCTACCGCCAGGGTGGCGCCGTCGGCAGACAGCGAAACCGCCGCGCCAAAATAATCGCTGCTTTCGGCATTGCTGGCCTTGAGGTAGGCATCCTGTACCCAATTACTGCCGCTGAGGCTAAACACATAGGCGGCGCCGGCGTCGCTGGCGTTATCGTTGGGGCTGGCAGCAGTGCTGCTGGCATCCCCCGATTCGAGATAGGCGCCTACTGCCAGCTCGGTGCCGTCACTGGATAGCGACAGCGATAGCCCAAAATAATCACCCTGGCCGGCATTGCTGGCCTTGATATAAGCGCTTTGGCTCCAATTGCCATCACTGTCTTTGCTGAACACATAGGCAGCGCCACTGTTAAGGGCGTTGTCGTTGGGGTTGGCGACGGTGCTGCTGGCATCACCGTCTTCCAGGTCGGCACCCACCGCGATGGTGGCGCCATCGTCGCTTACTGCCACCGACACCCCGAATTCGTCACCACTGCCGGCATTGGACGCCTTGAGATACCCGCTTTGGCTCCAGTTGCCGTCGCTGTCTTTAACGAATACATAGGCAGCACCTGCATAGGTGGCGTTGTCGTTGGGGCTGGCGGTGGTGCTGCTGGCGTCGCCGGATTCCTCATAGGCGCCAACTACCATAGTGCTGCCATCCCGGGACAACGCCACCGATTTACCAAAATTATCTGAAGCACCGGCATTAGACGCTTTGAAATAGCCGACGGCTTCTACCAGGGTGTTGGACACACTGATGGCGCTGGAATCGGTGCAACCGGCCGCATTACAGGCCGCCACCATATATTGGGCATTGATGCGGTTATAAAGCACGATATTAGTGATGTCATAGCTGGTGGCGGTGATGTTATCTGCCACCAGGCTGAAGCCGGAGGCGCCGTCGGCGTTCTCGTATAGCTGGTAATAAGTGGCATCTGTTACCGCCGTCCAACTGAAGGCGAAGGTTTTCAAGCCATAACTCAGGGATGGCGAAGGTGCTGCGGGTGCAGAGGCGCAGCTGATGGCCACCGAAGTCACCGCAGCGCTGCTAACTGTGCCGCTGCCGCTACTGACACTGCAGTACTGGCCGCTAGGCTGGGTCAGCACCGTGACGCTATAGCTGCTGCCATCGTCGACGGCGCTGGCAAAGCTGAAGTCGCCGTCGCTGTTCAGGCTGAGATCGTCGCCGCTGTTATTTTGCAATATCAGGGTGCCACTCAAGCCCGAGACAGTGCCACCGATGCTGTAGGTGTTGGTGGTGCAGCTCACCGCCACCGAGGTTACATTGGCACTGCTGACGGTGCCGCTGCCACTGCTGACGCTGCAGGTTTGGCCATCGGGCTGGGTTTTTACGGTCACGCTATAGCTGCTGCCATCAGTAATAGCGGTGGCAAAGCTAAAGCTGCCGTTACTGGCAAGGGTTAAGTCATCACCGCTGTTGTTTTCTAGCACTACGCTGCCATCAAGGCCCGAGACGCTGCCGCCTAGGGTATAGGTATTGCTACTGGTGGTGTTGGCCACGCAGCTCACCGCTACCGAGGTTACATTGGCACTGCTTACGGTGCCGCTGCCACTGCTGACACTGCAGGTTTGGCCATCGGGTTGGGTTTTAACGGTCACGTTATAGCTGCTGCCATCAGTCACGGCGGTGGCAAAGCTAAAACTGCCGTTACTGGCAAGGGTTAAGTCATCACCGTTGTTGTTTTCTAAAACCACATTGCCATTAAGACCCGAGACGCTGCCGCCAATATTGTAGGAGGAGGTGGTAGCAGAGGTGTCTGAGTCTTGATAGTGGTCAAAGCGACAAGCGGAAATTAAGCAGGTGGCTATCAGTAATAGTGATCGGTAGATTTTTTTATTTTTAACAGCTTGCATCCTTACCATCCTGTTATCAAAAAAGGCTAAATGCCTTTTTTGACTATTTTTATTGCCTAATATGAAGGAAAAATTAACACCGTCTAAACATTAGACTGTTTTTCGCTATTGTCTTTGGGTTGTTAAAACAACAAGAAAGGCATTCAGGGTGGGAAAATAAGGCCCAGTTGATACTGGGCCTTTGCAAGGAGCTTAGTAAAGGTAGGCTGCCCCGGAGTACTCCAAACCATCGTCGGTGCTGGTTACCCCGTAACTAACGCCGCTGGCATCATTGTTTTCCAAATAAGCGCCAACGGCCAAGGTGCCGTCATCGGTAATGGCAAGGCTAATACCAAAATCATTGGAAATTTCTGTATTACTGGCTTTAAGGTAATGCTGCTGGCTCCAAGCCCCATCGCTGAGGGTAAAGACATAAGCCGCGCCAGCATCACTGGCATTGTTGTTATCACTGCCGTCAATACCGGTGGCATCGCTTGCTTCATAAGGTGCTGAAACGGCGAGGGTGGTGCCGTCGCTACTGAGGGCTACGGCATAACCGAAATCGTCACCGCTTTCGGTGTTATCGCCGGTTAGCTCGGCTGTCTGGCTCCAGCTTGAATCGCTATTGCTAAACACATAAACAACATTGGCAAAAGTACTTACGTCGCTTGCGCTCACCCGGTCTTTATCGTTGGGGGTGCTAGAAACACCAATCGATATATAGTGGGTTCCAGTGCCTACCGCTAAGGTGCTGCCATCGTTTGACAACGACAGCGCCGTGCCGAAATAGCCACTCTCAACGGCGTCGCTGGCTTTAAGATAAGCCGTTTGGCTCCAGCTACTGCTGCTGAAGATATACACAGCGCCAGCGCCGTCGGCATTGTTATTGGGGTCAGTGCTGGTGCTGCTGGCGTCGCCAGCTTCTCCATTGGCGCCCACGGCCAAGGTGCTGCCATCGCCAGACAAGCTCAGTGCCCAGCCAAAATAATCATACTCCTCGGCATTGCTGGCTTTGAGGTAAGCGACTTGGCTCCAGCTGCTGTCGCTGTAAGTAAATACATAGACGGCGCCGGCACCGTAAGCATTGTCGTTAGGGCTGGCGCTGGTGCTACTGGCATCACCACTTTCATAAGGTGCAGCTACCGCAAGGGTGGTGCCATCACTGGATAGGGATAGGGACGTACCAAACAGGTCACCTTCCCCAGCGTTACTGGCTTTAAGGTAGGCGCTTTGGCTCCAACTGCTGTTAGTTAAGGTAAAGATGTATACCGCTCCAGCGCTGGAAGCGTTGTCATTAGGGCTGGCGCTAGTGCTACTGGCATCACCATTTTCTTCAAAGGCGCCAACAGCGATGGTGTCGCCGTCACTACTGACCGCGACCGACGATCCAAAACAAGCATACTTTTCGGCGTTGCTGGCTTTGAGGTAACCGCTTTGGGCCCAGCTGCCGTCGCTGGCTTTGGTGAACACATACACGGCGCCGGCGCCGTAAGTATTGTCGTTAGGGCTGGCGCTAGTGCTGCTGGCATCGCCCTCTTCATCCGGTGCGCTCACCACTAGCGTATTGCCATCTTTAGAAAGCGCCGTAGCGTATCCGAAACGGTTATATTCGCCAGCATTTGAGGCTTTGACATAACCGATAGCCTTAGCCAAGGTGCTCGACACGGTTAAGGTGCTGGAGTCGGTGCAGCCGGCATCATTACAGGCGGCAACCATGTATTCGGCATTCACGTGGTTATAAAGTGCCACATCGGTGAGGCTATAGCTGGTGTCGGTGAGGTTGTCGGCAATCAGGCTAAAGCCGGAGTTGCCATCGGCGTTTTCATAGAGCTGGTAGTAAGTGGCATCGGTAACGGCAGTCCAGCTGAAATTAAAGGTTTTAAGGCCATAACTTAGGCTGGCGGTGGGGGTTGCTGTGGGAGCGGAAACGCAGTTTACCGCGACCGACGTTACATCGGCGCTACTGACGGCGCCACTGCCGTCACTGACGGTGCAGACTTGGTCATCAGGCTGGGTTGATACGGTGACGCTATAGCTGCTGTTATCGTCAACGGCGGTGGCGAAGCTAAAGCTGCCGTCGCTGGTAAGGGTTAAATCATCACCGCTGTTGTTTTCCAATACCACGGTGCCATCAAGGCCTGAAACAGTGCCGCCAATGGTGTACGTAGCTGTGGTGGTTGCACTTGAATTGGAGTTGTTGTCATCGTGACAAGCGCTAAGGGCACTGACTCCTATCAGCAACAACGCCAAGCGGGCGGCTTGGCTGCTAAATAAAGACATTATTACATTCCTTTTGTATTAAATGATAAACGGCTTTTTTATGCCGTTAAAAACGGTGTTAGCCGCTACGGCCGTCGCTAAAAAGCCCGGTTTTGGCCGGGCCCTTTTGAGGAATTAGTAGAGATACACCATGCCTGATTGCACGCCATCGGTGGCGGTGACGCCATGGCTGATAGCGCTGTCGCTACTGCTGCTGTATGCAAAGGGAGCGCCTACCGCTAGGGTGGTGCTGTCACCGCTTAGAGCAATGCCATAGCCGAATTCCACACCGGCAGTGGGGTTACTGGCTTTAAGGTAGGCCTGTTGGCTCCAGCTGCTATCGGCGGCGGTGAAAAGGTAGGCCGCACCTGCTTGGCTGGCGTTGTTATTGTCGCTGCCGTTAACTCCGGCAGAGTCGCCGGCTTCATAAATGGCGCCTGCGGCCAGTGAACTGCCATCACTTGAAAGGGCCACCGACATACCGAAATAGTCACCGGCTTCGGCATTAGCCGCTTTTAGATAGGCACTTCTACCCCAACCACTGGCGCTGTTGCTAAACACATACACCGCTCCGGCGAAGCTGGCATTGGTATTGGGGTCGTCGGCCGTGCTATTGGCATCGCCGCCATCTAACGGAGCGCCTGCTACCAAAGTGTTACCATCAGTCGACATACTTAGGGATACGCCAAGACCGCCTGGAGCAGAAGGGTCGATGGGTTTTAGGTGAGCGGTTTGTGACCAGCTGCCGCTGCTGTAACTAAACACATAAACGGCGCCGGCGTAGTTGTCTACGCCGGTACTGCTACTGGTGTATTTATCGCCTGCCACAGAGTAAACCGCTTTTAACGGCGCCCCAACGGCCAAGGTGGTGCCGTCTTCTGACAGCGCCACACCTTCGCCAAAGCCATCCGTTGTTAGAGTATCGCTACCGGTGACGGTTGTAACATCTTCCCAATTATCGCCCGAGTAAATATACACGTTGGCAAGCCCGACGCCGCCTATGGCGACAACGCTGCCGTCGCCACTTACCGCGACACCAAGACCAAAGCTGTCGCCATCGCTGCTTGCTGTGGTAAGGCTTTGTTGTTGGCTCCAGGTGCCATTAGTGCGGGTAAAGATATAGGCTTCGCCGTCATCATCGTTGGCGCCATCTGCGCCAGCCACGAGGGTGTTACCGTCGTCTGATAACGCCAAGCGCACTCCCAGTTCCGCCTCTTCGGTTGCATCACTGGCGGTAAGTTCTTGCTGCTGGCTCCAGCTGCCATCGCTTTTAGTGAAAATGTAGATGGCACCGGATTGGGTGACATCATTGCCTGCCTTATCGGGTACGCCAACAGCCAGCGTGCTGCCATCACGAGAGAGCGCCACGCCGGCACCAAAACCATCAGCTGCAGCGGCATCATCACCGGTAATGTTGCCTACGGCCTCGCTCAAGGTGTCTGACACAGTAACGGTATTGGAATCGGTGCACTCATCGTCGCTGGTGCAGGCCGCCACATAATACTGGGCATTGAGCTTGTTATAGAGGCTGACGTCGGTGACGTTATAGCTGGTGTCGGTGATGTTATCGGCAATCAGCGTAAAGCCGGAGTTACCGTCAGCGTTCTCATAGAGCTGGTAATAGCTGGCGTTTGCAATTTGATTCCAACTGAAGTCAAAGGCCTTAAAACCATAACTAAGGCTGGCGGTGGGGGCGCTATCAAGGCAGCTAACGGCTACATCACTGACGTTGGTTGCGTCTAACGTGCCGCTGCCGTTGGTCACGGTGCAGGCTTGGCCGGAAGGCTGGGTTAATACGGTGACGCTATAGCTGCTGTTATCGTCAACGGCGGTGGCGAAGGTAAAGCTGCCGTCGCTGGTGAGGGTTAAATCATCACCGCTGTTGTTTTCCAATACCACCGTGCCATCAAGGCCTGAAACAGTACCGCCAATGGTGTAGGTGGCTGTGGTGGTTGAGCTTGAGTCGGAACTGGAGCTGTTGTCGTCATGACAAGCGCTGAGGCTGCACACTGCGGCCAATAGCAGCGCTTTAGGCAGATACTTCGCACGCCCAAAAGGGTTCATTTTTTATCCTTGTAGCAAAGAAGGCATATGTGTATATGCGGATTTTTTATTGGCCTACATTAACTGAATGTGTAAAAAAAGAGATCAGGAATAACGCTTTTCATTGTTTTTGCTCAATTTGTTGGTGCATTTTTATCCCTCTAGTGACAATGGCGCTAACAAAAAGCCCGGCAACTGCCGGGCTTTTTTCGTAGTAGGTGCTTTTACAGCGTGAGGCTGTTATTGGCTCTATTGGCGTCAGGCAGTTTGTGGTCAGGGTCAATGGTGACTTTGGCCACGGCTTTGCTGGTTGGCAGCAGGATGGAGGGGGTGGCGCTAAAGCGCCAGGTTTCTACTGGCAAGCGAATGTCTTGATGGCTGCCGTCTTTGTAATCAACGCGCACAGTGGCGGGCATCACCAGTTTCTTGAGGGCCGAGAAGGTAACCTTCAAGCCTTTGGCTGGGTCGGCTTTATCGGCGTATTCGGCTTTGTCTACGGCGAAATCCAGTTGCCAGTTGTTGAAGTACCAGCCGCGCCACCACCAGCTTAGGTCTTCACCACCTTCACTTTCCATAAAGCGGAAAAAGTCAGAGGGGGTGGGATGTTTGTATGCCCAGGTTCTGATGTATTTGCGGAACGCCTTGTCGAAGCGTTTTGGCCCAAGGATCTGTTCGCGCAGCAAAATCAGGCCAAGGGCAGGCTTAAAGTAGCTGATGGAATGGCGGTACTTTTCAGAAATAGAATCAGCCGGTGCCATGATGGTTGGTGCGTCTGGGTCGGCCAAAATGGGCACGATTTCATCAACCGGGTTACCGCCGCCTGGGGCGTATTCAGGGTCACGTTTGGGGCCAAATTCGCCGTGGTTAAAGGCATCAGAGGCGTAAACGTCAATAAAGGTATTAAAACCTTCGTCCATAAAGGCGTGGCGACGTTCGTTGGAACCTACCACCATCGGGAACCAGGTGTGGCCGATTTCGTGAGCGGTGATCCAGAACAACACCGGGTTTTTATCATGCATACCATCAAAGACGATACCGGGGTATTCCATACCGGCGCCGTGGCCACCCAGGTTAACGGCAACGGGCCATGGGTAGGGGTACCATTTTTTCGAGAAGTGCTCGATGGCCCCTTTAACGTATTCAGTAGAGCGGTTCCACTTGGTTTTCCCTACGCCTTCAACAGGGTAGGCCGACATCGCCAGCGAGTGCTTACCACCAGGCAGGTTGATACGAGCTGCATCGATAATAAAGGCGGGTGACGCAGCAAAGGCCACATCACGGGTATGCTGCATATGGAAATGCCAGGTTTTGGTGCCGCTATGGGTGGGGCGTGAAGCAGGGTCTGTTACTTCATCGGGCTTGCGGATATAAACCGTTTTATCGCTGTGTTGGGCTTTATCCAAGCGCTCGCGCTCGGTTTTGGTCAACACGTCTTTTGGGTTCATTAGCTTGCCAGAACCCACCACTAAGTAGTTCCAAGGCACGGTAACTTTATAGTCAATGTCGCCGTATTCCAGATAGAACTCTTGCCCCAAATAAGGCTTGGTGTCCCAGCCGCGCAGGTCGTCATATACCGCCATACGGGGGAACCACTGGGCGATTTCATAAATGTCGCCATTTTTGCTGGGGGTTACTGCCGTGCGACCGCCCCAGGTGCCGGGGATCTGATAGGCGTAGCTAATTTTCAGGTCGAGCTTGCCACCCTTGGCTGCCAAGGCTTTTGGCAGGTCGACCCGCATGCGGGTGTCGGTAATCAAATAGTGCAGAGGTACAGCTTTGCCTTTACTTAGCAACTCCACAGATTTGATTTGATAGCCGTCGGTAAAGTGTTCACGTTTGCGGTCAGAGCTTAAGGCGGCACGGGAATCGCGACGGTAGATATTTTGGTCGAGTTGTACCCAAAGCTCGCTAAGAGCATCCGGGCTTTTATTGGTGTAAGCGATCACCTCACTACCCGACAAGGTTTTGCTGTCGGTATGAATGGTGGCATTAATTTTATAGTCAACGCGGTTTTGCCAAAAATTCGGGCCGGGTAAACCAGAACCTTCACGAATGCTGTTGGCCGAGGTTGGCAGGGAAAGTGGGGCAAATGCCTCCAGAGGGTTATAGGTGCTGTCAGCGGCGTTGGCCGCACAAGAAACAACACAAAGCAAGCTGAGCCACTTCAGCATGGTTACTCCATTGTACTCGTTTTGGGGGGACCGGACGGGCCGGCAGCAAGGTTAATCACATTGGTATCAGAACCTAACAGACTGTTGAACGTTAAACCGGGCGGAAGGTCTCAACAATGCGTTAAAACGAGAATGCTCATTGTTGCCAAAGAGTTATCTTCGTTTGTCGCTTTTGCTCGGCGCTTGGCCTTGGGCTGTTTTCGGTGCTAACGCCGATGGGGCATGCTGAAAAAAAGCCAAGTGGAATTGTTTTATGCGCGCCCTGCTTTCTACTCTGCTGGTATTGGCCCTACCGGCCTTTGCCAACCCCATTAACGATGTTGACCCTTTTATTGGCACTGACGGCAATGGCCACACTTTCCCAGGGGCCACAGTGCCCTTTGGTATGGTGCAGTTAAGCCCTGATACCGACATGCCTAACTTCCACCATGCCTACGGTTGGGCGGCTGGCTATCGCTACAGCGATAGCAGTATTTTGGGGTTTTCCCATACCCATTTTTCAGGTTCTGGCCATTCTGACCTTGGTGATGTGCTGTTGATGCCGATGAGCGGCACCTTGCACTTGGACCCAGGCGCTAAAGACCAGCCCGGCAGTGGTTATCGTTCCCGCTTTAGCCACAAAGAAGAACAAGCCAGCCCCGGTTATTACCAGGTCAAACTGTTGGATAACCAAGTTAATGTTGAACTTACCGCCGGTAAGCGCGTGGGGTGGCACCGTTATACTTTTGCCAAAGGCAAAGAGGCACGGGTACTGCTGGACCTTCGCCCCAGCATCTATAACTACGATGGCAAGGTGCTGTGGTCACGGTTGCATTTGCACCCTGATGGCACCTTAACCGGTATGCGTGAAACCCGCGGCTGGGCGCCGGGGCGGCAGCTGTTCTTCGCTATTCGTTTTTCCAAACCGGCTATTGGCCACCAGCTGTTAAACCGCGAACAGCACCTTACCTATCGCGGCTTTAAAGGCCCGGGCCACAGCCCGAAAGACGTGGCGGCCATCAGTGGCCGGGCGTTAGAGGCAGCCTTTGACTTCGGTAAGCTCAACCAGCCTTTATTGGTGAAAGTGGCTATTTCCAGTGTCAGCGAGCAAGGGGCCTTAAACAACCTAAGCAGCGAAGCGCCGGGCTGGGACTTTAACGGTGCGCTAGCCCGTGCTCGCAAAGATTGGCAGCAAGCCTTGGCCAGCATTGCAGTAAAGGCACCCAACAAGGTGCGCCGCAGTTTTTATACCTCGCTTTATCACGCCATGATAGCCCCCAACCTTGCCTCCGATGTTGACGGCCGCTACCGCGGGCCTGACCACGGTATTCATCAGGCAAAGGGCTTTGATTTTTACTCCACCTGGTCGTTGTGGGACGTGTACCGGGCCCAGCAACCGCTGCTGACCATCCTTGAACCCAAACGTATGGGTGAGCTGGTTAATTCCCTCATTGCCGCCCAGCAGCACAGCCCTTTTGGCATCTTGCCGGTGTGGGCCTACGAGGGCTTGGAAACCTGGTGCATGATCGGTTACCACGCAGTGCCGGTAATAGCCGATGCTTTTCTTAAAGGTATTGGTGGCTTTGATAAAAATGCCGCCTTAAAAGCCATGGTTGCCAGCGCCGACTACGGCCCCTATGGCGACCTTAGCGACTACATGAAAATGGGCTATGTGCCCATCGACAAAGAGCCGGAGGCCGCATCTAAAACCGTGGAATATGCCTTTGATGACTGGACCATTGCCCGCATGGCCAAAGCCATGGGCAAAGAGGCATTGGCGGCGCGCTTTATGAAAAGGGCCACAAACTGGCAAAACGTGTTTGATAAGAAAACCGGTTTTGTACGGGCAAGGCTAAGCAACGGTAAATTCCGCACGCCTTTTGACCCGGCTGCTGTGGGTTATGGCAGCGACTATACCGAGGGTAATGCGTGGCAATACTCATGGTATGTGCCGCAGGATGTGGCCGGGCTTATCAAAGCCATGGGCGGCCAGCAGGCCTTTGTTAAAAAACTCGATGCGGTGTTTGACACCAAGGTTGATCCCAAAACCTTTGCCAATGTCGAAGATATTTCCGGGCTGATTGGCTACTACGCCCACGGCAATGAACCCAGTCATCACGTGGCTTATCTTTATGATTACGCCGGTGCGCCCTGGAAAACCCAGGCGCGGCTGACCACCATCATGAACAGTCAATACCACGATGGCCCGGGAGGCCTAGCGGGGAATGACGATTTGGGGCAAATGTCGGCCTGGTACCTCTTTACCGCCATGGGTTTTTATCCGGTGGCCCCAGGCTCTAACCAGTATGTGATTGGCCGGCCTTTCGTTAGCGAGGCCGCCATTACCCTGCCGGGCGGTAAACATTTTGTGGTGAAAGCCGAACACTTAGATACCGCGCATCCTTATGTGGGTAAGGTGCTGCTAAACGGCAAGCTGCTTAGCAACAGCTTTATTCGCCACCAGGATGTGATGGCCGGTGGCAGCCTCACCTTTGTGATGCAAAAAACGCCCAATAAAACCTGGGCCACGGCGCCAGATTCCCGGCCTTATGCCATGAGTGCCTGGCAGTAACGCTAATAAAAAAGCCCGCCATTTGGCGGGCTTTTTTAGGCTTCATCCGCCACCTGGCGGATGGCCATTTCAAAGTAGTCGGCGGTTTGGCCGCCGGAGATAAGGTACTTGTCGTTGAGTACCACCGCCGGCACCGAACTGATGCCGCGTTTTTGGTAAACGGCTTCTTCGTTTCGCACTTCTTCAGTAAAAAGCGAGCTTTCCAAAATCGTTGCCGCTTCATCTTTATTAAGGCCAACTGCCGCCACCTTCTCTAAAAGCTGCGGGCGATCGCTGGGGTTCATGCCTTCGGCAAAATAACCGTCCAGCAAGGCTTTTTTTAGCGCGTGCTGTTTACCTTGCGGGGCGGCCCAATGCAGCAGGCGATGGGCGTCAAAGGTGTTATAGGTGTGGGTGCGTTTCGCCAGGTCAAAATTGGCGCCTTCCTCGGCAGCACGTTGTTCCAGGTTGGCTTGGTTGGCGGCCAATTGCTCTGGGGTTAGCTGGTATTTATTGGCAAGGTGCTCAGCTATTTCTTCGCCTTCAGGGCCCATTTGTGGGTTGAGTTCAAACGGGTGAAAGCGCAGTTCAACCTGCACATCCCCTTCAACCTTGGCCATGGCTTTTTCTAGCGCAGCCAAACCTACAGCGCACCAGGGGCACACTACATCGGAAACGAAATCAACGGTAACGGTTTTCAATTTGACTCCAGAGGCCCAAAGGACCCTGTGTTAGCTGACAGCCTTTGTTGTTGCCTGGCAACAACGAGGGCTTTTACTGATATTAAGCGACCTTTATTGGCGTTTTTTTCAGGTCGACGCGTTAACGGCAAGCATAGCAGTGGCCCCTGTCAGTCTGAAGGGGCGCAGGGCAATGGCTGCCATTTTTTATAAGGCAAGGGTTGGCACTGAAGTCAGGTTAAGGGCTTTGTGAGAACCCTATGGCACGGCTTCTTTTTACTGATGCTGGCTGCGGTTCATTTGCCGGCTCAGCATTTTATGACAAAGAGAGTGGTGCTTGCGGCAGCGTGGATGCTTGCCAAGGTATGGTTGAAAAAACCGCCTTTCGGCGGCTTCTTATACCAAGTCGAGCTGTTCTGGCGAGAGGATAATGCCGGTGGAGTCGGCGTAGAGCCAGTCTTCCGGCAAAAAGGTAACACCGGCGAAATTGACCGGTACTTCGGTTTCACCATGGCCTTTATCGTCGGCGCCAACGGGAATGGCCGCCAGGGCATAAATGCCGAGCTCAAGTTCTTCTAGGTTGTCCACTTCTCGCACTGCGCCATTTATAACCAGGCCTTCCCAGTTGTTGCGCATGGCCAGTTCTGCTACTTCGGCATCAATAAGAGCGCGGCGCATCGAACCGCCGCCATCAACCAGCAATACCCGGCCTTCGCCGGGCTCTTCGAGAACTTCGCGCACCAGGCGGTTATCTTCAAAGCATTTAACGGTACTGACCTTGCCGCCAAAGGAACTACGGCCGCCATAAGAGACAAAAACAGGTTCAACCACGTCCACCATATCGATATAGGTGTCACAAAGGGCAGAGGTGTTGTATTCCATGGCAATTTCCTAACGTAGGGGCCAAATGCCCCTAAAGGGTAGCGCCAAAGCTATGGCCTGGGCAAACAGCAAATAAAAGCTTAACGATAAGGCAGATCAGCCTTGGTTCAACCAACGGTAATTAACCTTAGACAACCGGCGTCGCATTGTCCGTTCATCTGAGTACAATGGTCGCCTTTGTTTCTTCTGGAGTCTGGCATGCGACTTTGGCCGTTGATTGTGCTGTGTTTTTTTATTGGCTTTAGCCCCGATGGGGTTTCTGCCACCCGTACCCAACAGCTCGAATCCCAAGCCGCTGTCACTATAAAAGCCTTCTTGCAAACCGATCCTGGTTTAAAAGCCTTCTTCAATCGCGCCCACGGCTATGCGGTCTTTCCCCATGTCGCGAAAGGCGGCCTTATTATCGGTGGGGCTTATGGCGAAGGCCTGGTATTTGTTAATCGCAAGCTGGTTGGAACCAGCCGCTTAAAGCAGCTGACCCTGGGTTTTCAAATCGGCGGCCAAACATACAGCCAGCTTATCTTTTTTAAATCGTCTGACGCATTCAAACGTTTTACTAAAGGTGGGTTGGAGTTTGGCGCTCAGGCCTCGGCGGTGGCCCTTGATGCCGGTGCCGGCACCAGCGTTGATTACCAACATGGTGTTTCGGTCTTTACCATGGCCAAAGGCGGCTTAATGTATGAAGCTGCGCTTTGTGGCCAAGTGTTTACCTATAAGGCCATAAATTAACCAATCCTTAAACTGTTAGTCACCTCTTTGTCATTGAAGCTGCCTATCTTTGGCGGCAAAGACGGAGGTTTGCTATGCGCCTGACAGTTATCACCGCATTAGACCATCAGCTCTTCATCCGCAGCCAGTCCCACCCGCAGTGGCGGCAATGGGCTGGTATTGCCCGCTGGGTTTCCCGTACCGGCGATGGCCCGCTTTACGGGCTTATTGCCTTGGCGTTCTGGATGAGCCAGCAAGCCGCCCTCAAGGGCTACGTGCTGGACGTGCTCTGCGCCTTCGCCATTGAATTGCCGCTTTACGTGCTCCTTAAACACAGCTTTCGCCGCCGCCGCCCGGTAGTGGCGCTGCAAGGGGCGCAAGCGTTTATTGAGCCTTCCGATAAATTCAGTTTGCCATCTGGCCACACCGCCGCCGCCTTTGTGATAACCACCATGGCCCTTGGCCACTTTGGCTTATTGGGGCTGCTGATATTGCCTTGGGCGATAGCGGTTGGGCTGTCTCGGGTCATGCTGGGTGTGCACTTTCCTACCGATATTTTGGCCGGCGCGGCTTTAGGTAGCTGCGTTAGCTGCATGGTGCTTTTGTAATCGACCTCGAGGAGTTTGAATGCGCATTCTTTATGGTGTGCAAGGAACCGGTAATGGCCACATTACCCGGGCCCGCGTGATGGCCGAGGAGCTGGCTAAAAGAGCGGTCAAGGTCGATTTTTTGTTCTCTGGCCGCGAGCCGGGGCAGTATTTCGACATGGATATCTTTGGCGACTACCAGCGCCGCCAAGGGCTGACTTTTGTTACCGAACGCGGTGGCGTGAAAATTTTAAAAACGCTGCAGCAAAGTCGTTTGTTGACCTTATGGCAAGACATTAAAAACCTGCCTGTGACCGATTACGACTTGGTGGTTAACGATTTTGAACCCGTTACTGCCTGGGCGGCCAAACTGGCTAAGGTGCCCAGTATTGGTTTGAGTCACCAAGCTTGCTTTTTAAGTTCGGTACCTAAAGATGGTGACAACTGGAGCGCCCGTTTTTTAATGCGCCATTTTGCGCCGGTGGATATTGAGCTTGGGGTGCATTGGTACCACTTTGGCCACAATTTGCTGCCGCCGATCATCGAGCAGCCCGGCGCGCCGCTACCGGTGCGGCAGAATAAAGTGCTGGTGTACCTGCCTTTTGAGTCGGTAGCCGAAGTGCTGGCTCTGCTTGAGCCTTTCCCTGACGTGGAATTTTACTGCTATCACCCCCAAGCCAACAATGAAGACCGCGGCCACATTCGTTTGCGCTCGCCATCGCGCAGCGGTTTTCACGCTGATATGGCCGACGCCGTGGGGGTGATTGCCAATGGTGGTTTTGAGCTGCCATCCGAAGCGTTGCGCCAGGGGAAGAAGTTGCTATTAAAGCCGTTACTCGGCCAGTTTGAGCAGCTTTCCAATGTGCTGACGCTGCGCCAACTGGGGTTGGCGTCAGTGATGTACGAACTGTCTGCCGCAGAGCTCGATGCTTGGCTAGAACTACCGGCCGCGCAGCCGGTGTCCTATCCCGATGTTGCAGCCAGCCTGGCTGACTGGCTGCTGGCTGGCAATTTTGAAAACCGCGAACAGCTCTGCCAAAGCCTGTGGCGGCAAGTGGCCTTTCCGTCTTACTGCAAATTATCAGATGGTGTGAGCAGCAGCTGACAAACATGCTCCACCAGATTCAGGCGGTCGGCGTCTTTTAAGTAGGCGCCGTAAAGCTCGCGATTAAGCTGGGGCGCACCTTCAACGGCGTAGAGGCTGCCATTGTCTATCCCTTCCTGGGTCAGGCCCTGTGGCAAAAAGGCACTGCCACCATGGTCGAGGATAAAATCCAGGGCGATGCGGCCAATGCCGGTGTGCAGTAAAGGCGGGGCCTGCTCCTTTAACTGCTTGGCGTGCTGAATGCTAAATTGGGTGCCCCAATCGACTTTGACATAAGGCCCATTTAGCGCGGAATGCAGGTTCTGGCCTGGTTTGCTGGACACCAATTCCAGCTTAAGGCTACCTACCTCTTTTACTTCCAGCTCTTCCACCTTTGGCGGGTCAAACAGCAGCGCCATATCCAAACGCCTTTCCAGTAGCGAACGCACTAACACGTCTTGTGGCGCGGTGTCGGCGCGCAGGGCAACCTGGCCAAGGCTGCGGTAAATCAGCGGTAAGCGTCGCTGTAAGAAAGGGTCCCAAATATTGGTGCTGGCGCTAATGGCTAACTGCACCGACTGATGGCTGGCCAAGGCAATATCTTGTTTGGCGCGCTGCCAAGACAACAGCATTGCCTCGGCATGGGGCAGCAAGCGTTCGCCCGCGCCGGTTAGCTGGATGTTGTTGCGGTGGCGGGTGAACAAGGACACCCCCAACTGGCTTTCCAGCTGGCGGATGCGAAAACTCACCGCCGATTGGGTTAGGTAAAGGTTCTCGGCTGCCTTCCCGAAATGGCGACAACGGTGAACCTCAAGAAAGGTTTTTAGCAGTTCAGTATCCAAATCAGGTTCTCGTTAAACAAGTTTTCTGGTGGCGATAAATATTTTTCATTTTACCCCTATTGACGGGTTATCCATACTCCGCCGCGTAAGCCTGTTGGCTGCACGCTTTACCGGAACCATGGGGACAGATGTAATGAACAGCTTTATCTCTGGCAAGAAGTTTTTTGATGATCTGAACTTCCCGCGCGGTTTCCAGCGCAGCGGAGACTTCACTATCACTGAAGCCAACCTGCTGACCAGCAGAGGTATGGTTATGCACGAACTGGCCAGTGGCCAGCGTGAACCCATGAACAGTGATGAACAACGCTTTATTAGTGTTTGTCGTGGTGAAGTGCCTGCAACCAGCTTGGAAGAAAAGGTCTGGATGAAGTACCTTAACCGTATCACCCAGCGTCGTCATGTCTATACCATTTGCGACGCACCGGCCCGTGGGGCCAGCGCGGATTACGAGACGAGCGATAGCTCTGACGAATAATCTTAAAGGGCGCGCAAGCGCCCTTTTTGTATCTCAAGGGAGACGTAGTTGTGGATAAGGAACAGAGTAACGGTGTTGTACTGGCCCTTCTGGAGCAACTCAATGAAATTCAAATTCCCCGCCTGCTAAAGCTCAAGGAAAAGGTCGAAGCTGGCCAGCTGCTTGACGACTTCGACTTGCGCTTTTTGAAAGACGCTATCGACATCGCTGAAGAAGACAAAGAACTCATCTACGAACACCCGGAGCTAAGCGAATTGGCCGGGCAACTTTTCCACCTTTATAACCACATTACTGAAAAGGCGCTTGCTAACGCGCGAAAAACACGTTAATTTTTCGCTCAAGGTTAACATTTATTAAACATTGTTGACCTGTTATGCCTATAGCGCTGTAGTGGTTAGCAGTGCTCTATTCATCACCATGGAAGGCTCCGTCTACAGATTGAGGCGAAGCTTATGCACAGTATCACTGCCATCTCCACCTTCCCTGCTGGCCAAGCCGTGCTTCGGCACCTTTGCCATCGTCTTGCCTTTTCGGCTCATCTGTTACGTCAATTTCATCTGTCATAAAAAATTAACAAAAAAGGCGGCATTACAGGCCGATAACGTGCTGAGTGCGAATTAAGCTTTCAGCTCATTGCTTTACACATCCAAGGATGGCTCCCTCTAACTGGTAACCGGCGAGGCGCTATGCTCATTAAACATAAACTTTATGGTTTGGCCACACTGGCTGTTGCCGCTTTGGCACTGCTGGTGATCGCAATGTGGCTGTCTTGGCGGTCCATCGATGCCCTAAACGAAGCCAAGCTGCAAAACCTGCGCTTAAACAACGCCATGTTGATGCTGCGCCGCCATGAAAAAGACTTCCTGATGCGGCTAGACGATAAGTACGCCAAGCAATTTAACAATGAAATTGCCAGTTTTAAGGCAACAGCTAAGCGTCTCGATGCATTGTTAGACCAGCAGGGTGTTAACGACAACTCGTTAGCGCGCATGGATAAGGACATCAACAATTACCAACAGCTTTTTGCCAAGCTGGTGGCGCAATACCATACCGTTGGTTTAAGCCCCGAAACCGGCCTCTATGGCAGTTTGCGTAATGCCGTTCACGACGCGGAAGCGCAGGTACGTGCCTCAGGCCGTGACGACCAGCTTGCCGGTATTTTGCAGCTTCGCCGCCATGAAAAAGATTTCATGCTGCGCCTAAATACCAAATACGTTGACCAGTTCAACAGCGATTTTGCCAAGTTAGATGCACTGCTGACCGAAGACAAAACCCGCCAAGCCATGGCGACCTACAAGCGTGACTTCTTGGCGCTGGTGGCGGGCCAGCAAGTGATTGGCTTAACACCCTCAGAAGGCTTAACCGGTGAGCTGCGCAAACAAGTGCAAGCCACCGAAGACCAGTTTGCACAGATAAGTAAGCAGCTCGACAGCATCATCGCCACTGCCGAGCAAAGCACTTTCTGGAAGCTGTTGGTGTTTGTGGTGCTGATCGCTGTGGTGTTGATTGTGCTGGCAGTGCTGATTGTGCGCCGACTTAACAAGCAGTTAAGTGGCAGCATCAGCGTTATTCAACGTATCGCCGCCGACAACAACCTGACACTGAAGCTGCCGCAGCAAGGCAAAGACGAGCTGACTCAAATGGGCCTGCACTTTAACACCATGATTGATGGGGTGCGGGATCTGGTCAGCCAAAGTAAGCAAGCGGTGGAGTATTTAAGCCGCGCCACCTCTGAGCTGTCGGCCAATGCCGAAGAAACCTCTACCGGCGCCAAAGAGCAGTTAAGCCAAACCGATTTGGTGGCAACCGCCATTACCGAGATGGGCTCAACCATCGAAGAAATTGCCCGTAACACCGAGAATGCGGCCGGTAAGGCGCAGGAAACCAACGACAACGCCCAGTTAGGCCAAGGCCAGTTGCAAAGCGCCATTGCCCGCATTGAGCAGTTGGCCGGGCAATTGGAGAACTCCACAGTGGTGGTGGACGAGTTGGTACAAAGCTCTAATACCATCGGTTCGGTGCTGGATGTGATCCGTGGTATTGCCGAGCAAACCAACTTGCTGGCGCTGAACGCGGCCATTGAAGCGGCCCGCGCTGGCGACCATGGCCGCGGTTTCGCGGTGGTAGCAGACGAGGTGCGTACGCTGGCGATGCGTACCCAAACCTCTACCGAGGAAATTGCCGGCATCATTAAATCGTTGCAGCAAAAGACCCAGTCAATTGTGACCTTGATGGAAGATTGCCGCAGTGAAGGCCTGGAAAGCGCTGCCGAAACCCAAAAAGCCGGTAGCTTACTGAACCGTATTACCGAGGACGTGACCCGTATTCTGGATATGAATACCCAAATTGCTGCCGCCATTGAGGAGCAAAGCCAAGTGGCCAGCGAAGTTAACCGCAATGTGGTGGTTATTCGTGATGTGGCCGAACAAACCTCGTCAGCTTCGCAAGGTAACGCTGAAACATCAGCGCACGTGGCCGAGCAAGCCGAGCGTTTGGCAGGGGTTATTAGCCGCTTTACGGTGTAAATTCACGCCATTAAAAAAGGCCACCGACAGGTGGCCTTTTTCATTGCGTTAAGCTTAGAGAATAAAGCGCGACAAGTCTTCGTCTTCGACCAGGGTGCCCAGGTGCGACTGCACATACGCTTCGTCGATGGTAACGGTTTGGCCGTCATGGTCCGCCGCTTCAAAGCTGATTTCTTCCATCAGCCTTTCCATCACGGTGTGCAAGCGCCGCGCGCCGATGTTTTCGGTACGCTCGTTAACCTGCCAGGCGGCTTCCGCCAATTTATGGATACCGTCCTCGGTGAACTCGAGGTTCACGCCCTCGGTGGCCATCAGCGCTTGGTATTGCTCGGTCAGACTGGCTTTGGGCTCGGTGAGAATGCGCACAAAGTCGTCTGCCGACAGGGCGTCCAGCTCAACGCGAATAGGCAACCGGCCTTGCAGCTCAGGAATAAGGTCGGACGGCTTGGCCATTTGGAAGGCGCCGGAGGCAATAAACAGAATATGGTCGGTTTTGACCATACCGTGCTTGGTGTTAACGGTGCTGCCTTCCACCAGTGGTAACAGGTCGCGCTGCACCCCTTCACGGGACACATCGGGGCCGGAGGTGTCGCCGCGCTTACAAATCTTGTCGATTTCGTCGAGGAAGACAATGCCATTGTTCTCAACCGCGGCCAGGGCTTTTTCCTTCACCTCTTCCGGGTTTAACAGTTTGGCGGCCTCTTCGTCGATGGCCAGTTTCAGGGCGTCTTTGACCTTCAGCTTCTTGCTTTGCTTGGTTTGGCCGCCACCGAGGTTTTGGAACATCGACTGCAGTTGGTTGGTCATGTCTTCCATGCCTGGCGGTGCCATGATCTGCATTTCCATCTGCGGCGCCGCTAAATCGATATCGATTTCTTTATCGTCCAGCTCACCTTCGCGCAGCTTTTTACGAAACACCTGGCGGGTGTGGTTATCCGCTTCCGGTTTGTCGGCCTCACCCCACTGGTTTTTGGCACGCGGCAGCAGCGCGTCGAGGATGCGATCCTCGGCGGCTTCTTCGGCGCGGGTACGCACCTTTTTCATTTCTTGTTCGCGGGTCATTTTCATGGCCACGTCGGCCAGGTCGCGAATAATTTGTTCCACTTCCTTACCCACGTAACCCACTTCGGTGAATTTCGTGGCTTCTACCTTGATGAAAGGGGCATTGGCCAAACGCGCCAAGCGGCGGGCGATTTCGGTTTTACCGACCCCGGTTGGGCCAATCATCAGGATGTTTTTCGGGGTAACTTCGTGGCGCAGCGATTCTTCTAGCTGCATCCGGCGCCAGCGGTTACGCAAGGCAATGGCCACGGAACGTTTGGCGTTGCCCTGGCCAATAATATGGCGGTCCAGTTCGTGAACAATTTCACGGGGGGTCATGGATGACATGCTTTACTCCAGGACTTCAATAGTTTGGTTGGTGTTGGTAAACACACAGATCTCACCGGCGATGGTCAGGCTTTTTTCAACAACGTCCTTGGCATCCAAGTCAGTATTGTTCAGCAGCGCCTTGGCTGCCGCCTGGGCATAGTTACCGCCGGAGCCGATGGCAATGATGTCCTGCTCTGGCTGCACCACGTCACCGTTACCGGTAATAATGAAAGACTTTTCTTTGTCGGCCACGGCCAACATGGCTTCCAGGCGGCGCAGCGCGCGGTCGGTTCGCCAGTCTTTTGCCAGCGCAACCGCGGCTCTTTCCAAGTTGCCCTGGTGCGATTGCAACTTGGACTCAAAACGTTCCAGCAAGGTGAAGGCGTCGGCGGTGCCGCCGGCAAATCCGGCCAACACCTGGCCGTTATGAAGACGATGCACCTTGCGGGCATTGCCCTTCATGACCGTATTGCCAAGGGATACCTGGCCGTCGCCACCCAGGGCGACCTGGCCATTACGGCGGACAGAAACGATCGTGGTCATGAGCTCTCCTAAGACAAGGGCGCCAGTGTGGCGCCATTGGATATAGCTAGCAAATGAGGGCAGGGGGGCGGCTTTTCAAGAGCCAAGGGCATAATCGCCAGGCCGGTTCAGCTTTTGTTGCTCAAACCGGCCAGGGCGGCCTTACAAAGGGTAAAGGCGACGTTAGCGCCAAGGCCAAATGGCGCAGTGTGGAAAGCCTTTGGATTCGGCTTTGTGCTGATCGTTCTGGGCGGCGCGGCGGCCGGCGTAGGGGCCAAGCACTACCCGATACCAGTCACCGGTGTGGCGCACTTGCGCTTCCATTCCGACAAAGGCCAACTTGGCTTTTTGCGCTTCGGCCTGTTTTTCCAACTTAAAAGAACCGCACTGCATCTGGTAGGGCGTTTCGTCTTTGGGCCGGTCAGGTACGTCGACTTCCACCGTTTTGTTTTTCAGCGTTTCGACGTAGCGCCACTGCTCTTTTGGTGGTGCCGGTAATGGTTTTTTATGCTGGCTGGGCGCTTCTTGGGCCTTGGGCTTAACGGCTACCGGCTCTTCCTTGGGTTTATCTGAACTTTTAGGCAAGGTTGCCAGGAAATAGATAAACCCCAGGGCGCAGACGGCAAAAACCGCAATGGCTAACCAAGGTGGCTTGCGCTGAGGCGCATTTTTCTTGTTGTTGGTACGACGTTTTGGTGCCGTTGTTTTTACGTAGTCTTTACGGGCCATGTCACAGGGGACTCTTGCTAGGTCGGCCTATGCTGGACAAGGGGGGCCTGGAAATCAAGCACTGTCGATAGGATCCAGGTCCAAAGTCCAATTTGCACGCCGATGCGGTGGTTCATTTTCTAAGTGGCTGAGCACCGGTGCCAGCCACTGGCGCAGCGCCTTTTTGTCTTGGTATTGCACCCAAAGTTGAAAGCGATATTTACCGGCCCGCCGTTCGAGGGGCGCGGGCAGCGGCCCCAAAACCCAGCCGCCTTGTGGCGCACTTTGCTGTAGCAGCTGACCAATGGCTTCAAGCAGGCTTTGGGCATCCTCGGCCTTAAGTGCATCACAGCGAAACAGCGCTTGGGCAGAAAACGGTGGCAAATAGGTTTGGCGGCGCTCTAGCAGCGCTTCTTCTGCAAAGGCGCCATAGCCATTGGTTAATAGCTGGCTTAATAACGGGTGCTCGGGGTGATGGCTTTGCAGCAGTAAACGCCCCGGTTTGTCGGCGCGCCCAGCGCGCCCGGCAACCTGCACCACCAACTGGGCCAAACGCTCTGCGGCGCGAAAGTCGGCCGAGTAAAGGGCGCCGTCCACATCCATTAACACCACCAGTGTTACATCAGGAAAATGGTGGCCTTTGGCCAGCATTTGGGTGCCAATCAGCAGCTGGTATTGCCCTTGGCGAATGCCGTCTAACGCCGACTCCAAGCTGCCTTTGCGACGGGTGGCATCGCGGTCAATACGCACCGCCTTATAGTCCGGGAAAAGCGCTGACAGCTCGTTTTCCAGCTGTTCGGTGCCAAGGCCCACGCCAACCAGTTGGGTGGAGCCGCAACTGGGGCATTGCTGTGGCAATGGCCGGTCAGAGCCGCAGTGGTGGCAAATGAGTCGTTGCCGGCCTTTGTGTACCGTTGGGTAGGCGCTGCAGCGCTGGCAGTCGGCTATCCAGCCGCATTCGTGGCACAGTAAGGTGGGCGAAAAACCGCGGCGGTTTAAAAACACCAGCACCTGTTCGCCCCGTGCTAAATGCGCCTTAATGGCAGCTAGCACCGGCGGTGACATGCCAGCCTTTAACGGCTGGTGTTTAACGTCAATAAGGTCAAAACGCACTTGGCTGGCGTTACCGGCGCGGCGGCTTAAGGTAAGCTTTTGGTATTTACCGGCGTCGCAGTTGGCAAGGCTTTCCAGCGCGGGCGTGGCCGAGCCCAGTACCAGCGGCACTTTTTCCAGCTGCGCCCGCACCACCGCCAGATCGCGGCCATGGTAGCGAAAACCTTCTTGCTGTTTAAAAGAGGCATCGTGCTCTTCGTCAACGATGATAAGCCCGGGCCGTGCCAGCGGCGTGAAAATGGCGCTGCGGGTGCCAATGACAATGCCTAAGTCGCCGTCGCGAGCTTGGCGCCAAACCCTTAGCCGTTCGTTATCGGTAAGGCCTGAGTGCAACAGCGCCATCGGTACGTTAAAGCGTTTTTGAAAGCGGCGCAGGGTTTGCGGGGTTAGGCTGATTTCCGGCACCAATACCAAAACTTGCTGACCCGCCTTCAGGATTTGGCTCATGGCGCTAAGGTAGACTTCGGTTTTGCCCGAACCCGTTACCCCTTCCAATAAAAAGGGCGCAAAACCCTGGGCATTATTGATGGCGGTAATGGCCACGGCTTGTTCGGGATTGGGGCGGGGGCCGGGCTGCACTGTCACCGGCTGCGTCCAAAATGGCTGGCCTTGATGCTGGCGGGTTTCAAAGGTCACCAGGCCTTTATCGGCCAGGGTGCGAAGGGTGGCGCGGTCAAAGTCTTTGCCTGCCAATTCGTTGTCCGACAACTCACCTTGTTCTAAGCAGCAGATAGCCGCCAATTGCTTTTTGGCATTTTTGGCAATACCGCTGCTGGTAGCGCCGGCTTTAAGCTGCCAATAGAGTTCTTCGCCGCTAGCGTTTGCCCCTTGGCGCAGCAGCACCGGCATGGCTTGGTGCCAGGCGTCGCCGGGGCTATGCAGATAGTAATCAGCAGCCCAGCGCACCAGTTTGTTAAGGGCGGCTGGCAGCACCGGCGCCGAGTCGATAACACTGTCGATGGGCTTTAATTTATCCAGCGCTACCTGCGGCGCGACATCCACCTCACCTACTACCCCAACCCGTTTGCCGTTACCAAAGGGCACCCAAACACGCACCCCTGGCTGCACCGCCATTGGCGCGGGCAGCAGGTAGTCGAAACCGCGCCTGAGCGGCGTGGCCAAATAGACTCTGATAATGCGGGAAGGGGATTGATTGTTGAGCAAGGGATCCGGTATGATGCGCGCCTTCTAATTTGTGAACGTTAACACAATCGTGTGGTGTCTGGCACTGGATCAGATGGCGACACGGCCTATTGAGGGTAATCCCATGAAAGACGGTATCCATCCTAAGTACGTAGAGATCAAGGCTACCTGCACCTGCGGTAACGTGATCATCACCAAATCCACTCTGGGTAAAGACATCAACCTGGACGTATGTGGTGCCTGCCACCCCTTCTACACTGGTAAGCAGAAAGAAGTAAACACCGGTGGCCGCGTAGACAAGTTCAACAAACGTTTTGGTGTACTGGGCAAAAAATAAGCCGAGTATCTCAAACGTTGAAAAAGGCGCTTAAGGCGCCTTTTTTTGTGGTCGGATATATCAGTGTCGATAAAACGTGCGACACTGCAAAAAGCCGTATAACACAACCCTACAAGAAGTTACTCGCATTATGTCTGATTTACGCGAACAAGCCTTGCAATACCATGCCGAACCTGTTCCTGGGAAAATTGGCATTACCCTAACCAAACCTGCTGACAACGCTCGTGATTTGGCCCTGGCTTACTCACCTGGCGTGGCCGAGCCGGTGCGCGAAATTGCCGACGATCCTGACAATGCCTACAAATACACCGGTAAAGGTAACCTGGTGGCTGTTATCTCTAACGGCACCGCGATTTTAGGTTTGGGTAACCTTGGCCCCCTGGCCTCTAAACCGGTAATGGAAGGTAAGGCGCTGCTGTTTAAACGCTTCGCTAACCTTGATGCCATCGACATCGAAGTTAAGCACCGCACCACCGAAGAATTTATTAATACCGTTGCGGCCATCGCCGACACTTTTGGCGGTATTAACCTTGAAGACATCAAGGCGCCGGAATGTTTTGAAATCGAGCAGGCCCTTAAAGAGCGCTGCACCATTCCGGTCTTCCACGATGACCAGCACGGCACGGCCATTGTGACTGCGGCCGGTATGATTAACGCCCTGGAAATTCAGGGTAAAGACATCGAAACCGCCAAAATTGTCTGCATGGGCGCCGGGGCTGCGGCTGTAGCCTGTATGGAGCTTTTGATCACCTGTGGGGCTCAGCGTGAAAACATTTACATGCTGGACCGCAAGGGCGTTATCCATACCCGCCGTGACGACCTTAACGAATACAAGCGCCTTTTTGCCAACAACACCGACAAGCGCACCTTGGAAGATGTGATTGAAGGTGCCGATGTGTTTGTGGGTGTGTCTGGCCCTGACGTACTGTCTGGTGAAGCGCTGAGTCTGATGGCCGCAAATCCAGTGGTCTTTGCCTGTTCGAACCCAGACCCGGAAATTAAGCCTGAGCTGGCACACAGCACCCGCGATGACCTCATTATGGCCACCGGCCGTTCTGATTACCCGAACCAGGTTAACAACGTCTTGTGTTTCCCTTTCATCTTCCGTGGCGCCCTGGACGTACGTGCAACCGCCATTAATGACCAGATGAAAGTGGCTGCTGTTGAAGCGCTGCGTAGCCTGGCTAAAGAAGAGGTTCCCACCGAAGTGCTGAGCGCTGCGGGCGTTGATTCATTAAGCTTTGGCCGCCAGTACATTATTCCAAAGCCCATGGACCCACGCTTGCTGCCACGGGTTGCCCGCGCTGTTGCACAAGCGGCGGTTGACAGTGGTGTGGCACAAATTGAACTGCCTGCCGGTTATATGCAGCAGTAAATGGTGCGATAAAGAAAAAGCGGCAAGAGGGAAACCTCTTGCCGCTTTTTTATTGGCGGTTGTCTGCAAGTTGGAGTGGCTTTAACCCGCCTTTTTCCCTAAAAAGAAATGCTCGATAGCCTCGATAAACAGTTGCGGCTTATCCAGGTTAACCACATGGGTGGCATCGACCTTTTGATAGGTGCCGTGCTTTAGCAGCGCCATGGCCGCTTGGGCATCTTCTTTACTCATGGCCCCGTCTAAAATGCCGCCGGGCTTGTAGGAATAATCGGCCTGCATCAGCAATACCGGGCACTGGATCTTGGCCAGCGCCTTGCCTTGGTCAAAGCCTTTATTCCAGCTGCCATCATAGAAGGCGGCGCCAAAACGTGGGTCATACTGGTCTAAGCCGCGCAGCATCATTCTGATAGTGTCATTTTTTACCCTGCCCAGCTCCACCGGTTGCCCAGGGTGATTGCGATGGTAGGTGGTAATGGCCTGGCTTAGAAAATAAGGGGTGCCAGGGCCGATATTGTTACGGAAAAACGCGGCGTTTTTCTGAACCCAATACAAGATGAAATTATCGGGATGATCGTCTTTAACCGCGGTATAGCTGGTTTTAAAGGCGCGGTAGGCAATGGTCTTTTTAATGGCCGGGTATTCAGAGGAAAACAGCGGCGGATCTTCCAGCAGTGCTGCTTTTATTTGCTGAGGCCGGTTTGCTGCCAGCCAAGTGGCCAGCAAGCCGCCTGAGGAATTGCCACTGATGTAAACCGCTTGGCCAATATCCTTGCTAATAAAGTCGCTTAAGTCGCTACCAATTTGGTTGGCCGTCATCGGGTAATTGGCTGGTGTAACGGTTTTGCCGTGGCCAGGGTAGTCGATGTCATAAACGTGGAAAGATTTGGCCAAAGCGGGCAATACCCGGCTATAGCTAAACCAGTCCAGAAACTGGGCGTGCAGCAGTACCAGCGGTGGGCCATTGTTGGGGCCCTCGGCATAGCTCAGGGTTATGTTGTTAACCTTGGCGGTTTTTTCAACGTAACCGGCTTCTTTGACTTTGGCGTGGTAAGGGTCAACGTAATTGAGCCCTCTAAAAAACGGGGTGGCCATGGCGCTGCCAGCTGACAATGCCAGAACAGCCACCAAGGCTTTCATTACGAAGCCTCTTTTGGGGCGATGTGCGCTATTCATGTTGCCTCCTACGGACGGCAAAAAATAAAGGCGATGTTTAAGGAGTGGAGCAAAACCATTATATTGAGCACTACTCAGTTTTCGTACTCGCTTTCTGGTGTGAAGAGGACTAGCCGATGGATGAAGAACAAGCTGATGAAATAAAAAGAAAATTACCAATACAAAAGCGCGCTAAGCAGACTTTTGAAACCCTATTGGAAGCCACGGCTCAGATTTTAAAGCACGAGGGTAGCGAGCAGCTCACCACCAACTACCTTGCCGAACGCTCGGGTTTTTCCATTGGCACCATCTACCAATATTTCCCGAATCGTGAAGCCATCGTGCTGGCGCTAATAGAGCGGCAACGCGCTAAAGTGGCGCGGCGGGTTGATGAAGTGCTGGCTCGCCATCAAGACGAAAGCCTGGAACAAAAGATAAGGCTTATTATCCGCGAGCTGCATCAGGCCTTTGCGCTCCATCGCCGGCCTTCGGCAAGGTTAACCAAGGCACTGCTGCAAATGGCAGTGCAGCATGGTATACCATCGCCGCCCCATGTTGTGGCTAACGCCATTGTTGAGCTTTGGCAGGCCGCCAAAAACCAAGGGCAGCCGCCGCTAAACGACAGTGAAGTCTTCGTGCTTAATCAATCGATAGTGGAAGTGCTACGCCAAGCCGCCTTACAAGGCTCGCCGCTATTGGGCACCGAACAATTTGAAGCGGCGATGGTGAGGCTGATTATGGGATTTTTGCGGCAAACCCCGGACGGGTAACACCAAGAAATGGATTTACGCTAATGCAAAAAACGCGGCCTAGGCCGCGTTTTCTTATTCTTCGTAAAGGTCGGGGATCTCTAACCCCAGCTCTTTCATCAGCTTTTTGGCACTTTCGGGAATATCGTCGGGGCGATCTTTGCGCAAATCTTCATCACCGGGCAGCGGTTGGCCGGTAAAGGCGTGGAGAAAGGCTTCACACAAAAGCTCAGAGTTGGTGGCATGGCGCAGGTTATTAACCTGACGACGGGTACGTTCGTCAGTCAGTATTTTCAATACCTTAAGAGGGATGGAGACGGTGATCTTTTTAACTTGTTCGTTCTTTTTGCCATGTTCGGCGTAAGGGCTGATGTAATCGCCGTTCCATTGAGCCATGAGTATGCCTTGAGCCTCTATTTTTGTTGCATAAATTGTACCCCCTTGGCTTAGACAGTCAATCTTAGGAGTTTTAGACGTCTAAACATCTTGACGCCTAAATAACCAAACGGCTACCCTATGGCAATCGGGCGGGCCTACTTTTAACTGTAGGGCCGCTCTTTTATAAGCAAGTCGAGGTAATGAGGATGACAAAACGCAAAAGCACCACTGCCGTTCGCTCCGGGCTGGAGTCTGACAAGCAGCACAATTCAGTGGTGCCACCGCTGTATCTGTCCACCAACTATACCTTTGACGATTTCCGCACCCCGGGCGGCTATGACTACAGCCGCTCCAATAACCCCAGCCGCGATTTATTGGCCAAGGCGATTTGTGACCTAGAAGGTGGCGCTCGTGCGGTGGTAACGGCTACCGGCATGGCGGCGGTAACCACGGCGTTGCAGTTGTTGTCTGCAGGCGACACCTTAGTGGTGCCCCATGATTGCTACGGTGGCTCCTGGCGGCTGTTTAACGCCTGGGCTAAAAAAGGTGCCTTTAACCTTATTACTATCGATCAAGCCGACCCCAAGGCGCTGGCTGAAGCCTTGGCCAAAAAGCCGAAATTGGTGTGGGTGGAAACACCGTCTAACCCCTTGTTGCGGGTGGTGGATGTTACTGCGATTTGCCAGGCAAGCCACGATGTTGGGGCGCTGGTACTGGTGGATAACACCTTTTTGTCACCCATCGGCCAAAGCCCGCTGGAACTCGGTGCCGATTTGGTACTGCATTCCACCACCAAATACATCAATGGCCATTCCGATGTGGTGGGCGGCGCCCTGATTGCCAAAGACAAAGCCTTGGGCGACGAGCTGGCCTGGTGGGCCAACTGCATTGGTGTTACCGGCTCTGCCTTTGACTCTTACCTGACCCTGCGCGGTATTCGCACCCTGGCGGCGCGTTTTCGTATTCACGAAGAAAATGCCCAAAAACTGACCGCCTGGCTGGCAGATAAGCCCGAGGTTGCGGTGATCCATTACCCTGGCCTTAAAAGCCACCCAGGCCACGAACTGGCCAAGCGCCAACAAAAAAGCTTTGGTGCCATGTTCAGCGTGGAGCTCAACGTTAGCCTCGACACCCTGGGCCGCTTTGTCTCGAAACTGAAATTGTTCAGCTTGGCTGAATCTTTGGGTGGTGTGGAAAGTTTGGTGGCGGTGCCAGCCACCATGACCCACGCTGCCATGACTGCGAAAGCCCGCAAGGAAGCAGGCCTTAATGACGGTTTGCTGCGTTTTTCTGTGGGCATCGAAGATGCCGACGATCTGATTGAAGACCTGGCTCAGGCCTGGCCTGCCCTCAAAGAAGGTTAAGAGCGGTATGCGACATATTCATAAATTTGGCGGCTCTAGCCTGGCCGATGCCGATTGTTATCTGAAAGTGGCGGCGTTGGTGCGCCGTCATTGCCAAAAAGGCGATTTAGTGGTGGTGTCTGCGTCCGGCGATACCACCGATCATTTGTTGAATCTGAGCCTTGATAGCCTGCCAGCGCTAAAAGCGCAGCAACAAGCCCTGTTTGCCGGTATTGACGGTGTCGATAAAGTTGCGCGTTTGTCTGCCGCTTTGGCCGACGATATCAATGCCATTGAGAAGGCATTGCAACAAGGCATTAGCCACAACGACTGGTTATTGTCTTTCGGTGAAATTTGGTCGGCGCGATTACTGGCGACCCTGCTGGATGCGCGCTTTCTGGATGCCCGCGAGTTTTTGGTTATTGAAGACGGTATTGTGCAAAGCGAAAGTGCCGAGCGCTTACAAGCCATTGCCAGCGACGAGCTGACCATCGTCACCGGTTTTATTGGCGCTGATCGCCAGGGCCAAACCCGCACCTTGGGCCGCAATGGCTCTGATTACAGTGCCACCCTGGTTGCCAGTTTCTTAGAAGCAGCGTCGGTTACGGTATGGACCGATGTGTCCGGCATTTACACTGCCGACCCTCGCAAGTTAGAAGGCGCTTATACCCAAAGCCATTTGGCCGGCAAAGTGGCCACCGAACTGGCGCGTTTGGGCTCTCCGGTGCTGCATCCCCGCACCCTTGGGCCTTTGGATTTGACCCGTCAGCAGCTCATTATTCGTTGCACCTTCGCCCCAGACGAAGGCGGCACCCGCATTAGCACCGAAAGAGCCAATAAAAATCTGGCCAGCCTGACTTGGCGTAGCGGTGTGTACCGCTGTCAGGCGGCTGATGCCAGCGCCGATGTACGAGCCCAAGCCTACGCCGAAGAAGACGACGGTGCCGTGCTTTACCTGCCTTTTGCGTTTGGCGACCAGGCCGAAGCCGTCACCCTGCTGGCGTTGGTTGGTCAGGGCCTTGATTGGCAAAGCCCGGCTGGCCAGGCGCTGGCCAATGTGGCGCAGCAAGGCGGTTTGGTTCACCAAGCCAAAGGGCCTGAAGGCCTGTCGCTGATCGCCTTCGTTCGCGAACTGCCCGCTAAGCCGTTATTGGCACGGCTGCATGACCAGCTGTTTGCGGTTGGGGTGGTGGTGTTAGGGGTTGGGAACATCGGTGGCTGCTGGTTGGACGGTTTTGCGCCGCGCCTTAAAGACCGGTTGCGCCTCTATGGCCTGGCCAACTCTAAAAAGCAGTTGTTTTCCCTTAACGGCATTAAGCCCGCTGACTGGCGCAATGAATTTGCTGCCCGCAGCGAACCGCGTTTTAGTGGTGACTTACTGGAAGCCTTTAAAAAGGCGCCTTTTGCGCATTTGTTGCTGCTTGATCTCACCGCCTCGAAAGCCGTGGCTGATCAGTACCCGAAATTTCTTAATGCCGGTGTGCACTTGGTCAGTGCCAACAAACAAGCAGGCTCTGCTCCCCTTGGCGAATATGACCGCTTGCACGTGACCTTACGGCAAAGTGGCCGCCGCTGGTTCTACAACACCACCGTTGGTGCCGGGCTACCAGTGCAAGCTGCTATTCGCGACTTGCTGGGTTGTGGTGACGACTTAGAAGGGGTGGGCGGTGTGTTCTCCGGCACCCTTTGTTGGCTATTCCAGAACTTTGACGGCACTAAGCCGTTCTCTGAACTGGTAAAAGAGGCCCATGCCAAAGGCTTTACCGAGCCCGACCCACGGGACGACCTTAACGGCCTGGATGCTGCTCGCAAGCTGCTGATTTTGGCCCGCGAAGCCGGTTGGCGCTTGGAACTGGATAACATCCACATTGATAACCTAGTGCCGGAGCACCTGCGTGACATCAGCCGTGACGCCTTTTTCGAGCGCCTTGCCGAGCTTGATGAGCCGCTATTGGCGGCCCTTAATAAAGCTAAGGCCGAGGGCAAGTTGCTGCGTTACGTGGGGAATTTGCGCCAGGAAGCAGACGGCTTTCGCGCCACCGTTGGTTTGGAAACCTTGGATGCCACCCATCCTTTTGCCAACCTCACCGCCGGTGACAACATCTTTGCCATCCAAAGCCGTTATTACCGGGAAAATCCGCTGATCATCCGTGGCCCTGGCGCGGGCCCCCATGTTACGGCGGCGGGCGTGCAATCAGACGTTATCCAGCTGCTTTCCTGGCTTGCCTAAATATAAGCAATTGATAAAACCCGCCTTTCGGCGGGTTTTTTTATGCCTCTTTTTTGCGATCAGGGTTGATCTTCCGGCGAAGATCTCTACTATAGCCATTTAGACGTCTAAACATCTGAAGATCTAAACATCCAAATCCCAAGGAAGAGCATCATGGCTTTAACCCACTCTCTCGGTTTCCCTCGCGTTGGTCGTCGCCGCGAACTTAAATTTGCCCTTGAATCTTATTGGTCTGGTGACAGCAGTGAAGGCCAGTTGCAGGACCTGGCAGCGCAGGTACGCCACGACAACTGGCAAGTACAAAAAGGCTTGGATTTTGTGCCGGCAGGGGATTTCACCCTGTACGACCATGTGCTGGATACCGCGGTAAGGCTTGGCGCAGTGCCTGCGCGTTTTCAAGCCGACGAGGCCGCCATTACCACCTATTTTCGCCAAGCGCGCGGCCGGGCACCGGGGGGCGAAGATGTTCCCGCTTTGGAAATGACCAAGTGGTTCAACACCAATTATCACTACCTGGTACCTGAGCTGGCGGACGATCAGCAATTTAGCCTTAATATCGACGAGCAGCTAAAACACATTCGTGAAGCGCGGGCAGCAGGCTTCAAGGTGAAGCCTGTGCTAGTGGGGCCTGTGACCTTTCTGTATCTTGCTAAGCAGCGCGAAGGCCAAGACCAGCGCCTTAAACATCTGCCAAAGCTTTTAAATGCCTACAGCCAATGGCTGGATAAATTGGCGGCAGAAGGTATTGAATGGGTTCAGATTGATGAGCCCATCCTGGTAACCGACTTGGCCAATGACTGGCAAAACGCCATTGAATTGAGCTACCAAGTGCTTAGCGAGGCGCCGATTAAAATTCTGCTGGCAAGCTATTTTGGCACCCTTGGTAATAACCTGGCTTTGGCGACTAGCCTGCCGGTGGCGGGCTTGCACATTGATGCCGTTGCTGGCCGGGCTCAGCTGCAGGTTGTTGACGCCGCTTGGCCTGCAGACAACGTATTGTCGGTGGGTATTGTGAATGGCCGTAATATCTGGCGCACCGATTTACGCCAGGCCATCGAGAGCCTTAAAGCCATCAGTGAGCGCCGGGGCAATCAGTTGTGGGTGGCTCCCAGCTGTTCGTTACTGCACAGCCCCGTTGACCTTGCCCAAGAAGACCAGCTGGATGCCGAGCTTAAATCTTGGCTGGCCTTTGGCGTGCAAAAAGTCGAAGAAGTGCAGCTTATCGCCCGCGCCCTGAATGACGGTGAGGCCGCCATCAAGGAGGCGTTAGCGGCTTCTGATGCCGCTGTTGCCGCCCGCCAGTCCTCAAGCCGCATTCATAACCCGGCTGTTGCCAAACGGGTGGCCGCCATCACCGGCAACGACAGCCAGCGCCAAAGTGGTTTTGATGAACGCATTGGCCAGCAACGGGCGTTGTTAAAACTGCCGGCTTACCCCACCACCACCATTGGATCTTTCCCGCAAACGCCCATTATTCGCGGCCTGCGCCGTGATTGGCGGGCCGGGCGCCTAACCGAAGCGGATTACCGCGCGGCCATCAGCCAGGAAATTGAGGCGGTTATTCGCGAGCAAGAAGCCTTGGGTTTAGACGTGCTGGTGCACGGCGAAGCCGAACGCAACGACATGGTGGAGTATTTTGGTGAGCTGTTGGACGGTTTTGCCTTTACCCGCTTTGGCTGGGTACAAAGCTATGGCTCGCGCTGCGTTAAACCGCCAATCATTTTTGGTGATGTTAGCCGCGCCAAGCCGATGACGGTGGAATGGGCCGCTTTTGCCCAAACCCTGACCGACAAACCGGTAAAAGGCATGCTGACCGGGCCGGTAACCATTTTGGGTTGGTCTTTCCCCCGCGACGATGTTGCGCTTCAAACCATTGCCCAGCAAATTGCCTTGGCCCTTCGCGACGAGGTGGTGGACTTAGAGCAGGCCGGTATCAAGGTTATTCAAATTGACGAGCCGGCATTTCGCGAGTTGTTGCCGCTAAAACAGGCCGAACAAGGCGCTTATTTTGACTGGGCAGTGGAAGCCTTCCGGCTGTCGGCCAGTGGTGTGGCGGACGATACGCAAATTCACACCCACATGTGCTATTCGGAATTTAACGCCATTATTGATGCTATCGCCGCGCTGGATGCCGATGTGATCACCATTGAAACCTCGCGCAGTGCCAATGAGCTACTGGACGTGTTCCGTGAATACGCCTACCCCAACGAAATTGGCCCTGGCGTCTATGACATTCACAGCCCGCGCATTCCGTCGGTAGATGAAATGGCCAAGCTCATTGAGCGTGCAAAGGCCTACATTCCCGCCGAACGTATTTGGGTGAACCCCGATTGCGGCTTGAAAACCCGCCGCTGGGAAGAAGTGCGCCCGGCCCTTAAAAACATGGTGGACGCCGCCAAAAAGCTGCGAGGCCAAGCCGCTTAACCGACAAGCCAAATAAAAAACCCGCCAACTGGCGGGTTTTTACTTTTAGCCCTGGCCGCCGCGTTGGCGGGGCAGGGCGTAGGCAATAACGTAATCGCCTGGGGTGGTTTCCATAAAGTGGTGGCCGCCGGCTTCAATCACCAAGTATTCACGGCCGTTTTGCTCATAAATCATTGGGTTGGCCTGGCCACCGGCGGGTAAAGTGTCTTGCCAGACGGTTTTGCCGGTATTGATGTCGATGGCTCTAATCAAGTCATCGGTGGCGGCAGCGATAAAGATAAGGCCGCTGGCGGTGACCACAGCGCCACCATTATTGGGCGTACCAATATTGATGGGCAGATGTGAGGCGATGCCAAAGGGGCCATTATTACGGGCGGTACCCAGGGGTCTGTCCCAAAGGGTTTTGCCGGTTTTAAGGCTAATGGCCTGAATGCCACCGTAAGGCGGTTCTTTACAAATCAGGCCGGTGGCCGCCAGGCGCCAGCCAGCATTGACATTAATGCCGTACGGGGTGCCTTCTTGCGGGTCGCCCGCGCCTTCCGCACCGCCCTTATCAACGCCTTCGTCCCGTGCTGTCCAACCTTGTTTGTTCACCTCTTCCCGAGGCACCAGGCGGTCATACATCGGCATGTCGTTGTAGTTGGCAATGATCACGCCACGCCTTGGGTCTACCGCTAAGCTGCCCCAGTCGGAGCCGCCATTGTAGCTGGGGTATTCGATAAAGGGCTTGTTACTGGACGGCGGTGTATAGATGCCGTCGTAGTTCGCTTGTTGAAATTGAATGCGACAAGCCAATTGGTCGAAGGGGCTGATCCCCCACATGTCACGAGCGGTGAGCCGCGGTTTTGCCAGAGTGTGATACAGCGAGTGGGGTTGGGTTTTGGCGCGCTGGGCGGGTTCAACGCCGCCTTGTGGCGCCGGTTCGTTTTTGATTTCGGTTAGCGGTTTACCGGTGCGGCGGTCAAGGACATAAATATCCCCTTGTTTACTGGGCAAAATCACCGCTGGCACCTTGCCATGGTCGGTGGGGAAGTTCACTAAGGTGACTTGCGAGCCCAAGTCATAATCCCAGACGTCCTTATGGACGGTTTGAAAATGCCAAGCCGGTTTACCGGTATGCACGTTAATGGCGACCAGTGAAGACGAAAATACCGTTTCTTGCTTGCGCCGAGCGCTGCTCCAGTAATCGACGGTGGAATTCCCCATCGGCAGGTACACCAGGCCTAACTGGTTATCGCCGGTGGCGGAAGTCCACATATTTGGGGTGCCGCGGGTATAGGTTTTACCGGCAGGTGGCAGGGTGTGAATATCGGGCTGCACCATGTCCCAGGCCCAGCGCAGCTCACCGGTTTTGGCATCAAACCCTTTTATAACGCCGGAAGGCTCATAACGCCGCTGGCCATCCAGCACTTCATGGCCGGCGATAACAACGCCATCAACCACCACCGGCACGCCGGTAATAGATACATAACCAGACAACGCCTTACCCATGCCGTCTTTGATATTCACCTGGCCGTTATCGCCAAAGTCTTGGCAGCGCTGGCCGGTTTGGGCGTCAATTTCGATGATGCGCCCATCCAGGGTGCCCTCGATAATGCGGGTAGCGCAAAGGGCTTGGCTGTTTGCCTTGGCTACGTAATAGGTTACCCCGCGACAAGCGGCGGTATAGGGAATGTCTTTGTCTTTAACGCCAGGGTCAAAGCGCCAGTTCTCTTTACCGCTATTTGCATTGAGGGAAATGACATTGTTATGGGGCGTACAAACATAAAGCTGATTGCCGATTTTGAGCGGCGTGTTTTCCACGCCCCAGCGTTTTTTAGGAATGTCGCCGGTACGATATTGCCAGGCGCGAGTAAGCTGGTTGACGTTTTTCGGGGTAATTTGCGTGAGCGGTGAAAAGCGGTCTGCCGCATTATTGCGGCCATAAGCTGTCCAGTCGCCCTGGGCTGGTGTGTCTCCCGGCTGGGCGTTGGCACCGGCATTAATAACAGCCGCATCATCGGCGCTGCCGGGGGCGGGTACCTTGGCGTACTGGGTGAAATGATAAGGCACAAAAGCCAGGGCAAAAGCGACGATGATCACCGCGCCGCTGACACCGGCCAAACTCCATGAAATTTTGCGAGTAAGTGGTGGATTTAGCCTTGGCAGTAGCATTGCCAGCACAAAGGCCAACACCATGATTAAATCGAGTCGCGGTACCCAGCGCCAGTAATCAAGGCCCGACTCCCAGGCTGTCCAAACAATGGTGGCAAGGACCACAAGGCCGTAAATGCTGGCTCCCAAGGCGCGGCGTTTGGCCAGTAAAACACCGCTAACGAGCATGGCGACACCGGCTAGCAAGTAATACCAAGAGCCACCGAGGGCGGCGAGCCATAAACCGCCGCCAGCCAGTGCCAAGCCGCAAAGGGCCATGATGATCCCGAAGATAAACAGCGGCCAGTCGCGCTGTGATGAAGGTGTTGTTTCCTGCATTAGAGAATCCCTCCCCAATTAGCATCGAAAAAACAGACAGGGCGAGCGCATAAAAAGCGCAAGAGGTGGCCAGATTAGGCCGTTTAGCAAACACCCTGTCCCTAAGGGGTGCTATTGCCGTTTTTTACCGCCGCTGCGGCCGGTAAAAAAGGAAAAGCTCAATCAGATTGAGAGGGCCCAAGATAATCAATCGATTAGGGAAGGTCATGGCTTGTGACTAAAACGATTCAGACTTTGTTGTCGAAAAAATAACCATGTTTTTGTTAAGGTGCTTTATAACTGAACACACAGCTGTTGGCGTTTTTTTGCAAAAAGAGCTTGCTTTAGACGTCTAAATGGCTAATATGGCCGTTTAGACGTCTAAACATATAAATGGCCGATAGCCAATCGAAGGAGCCACCATGTCATTGTCCCACGCACAGCATCTGGAATTGTTAAACCAGAGCGTTGGCGAACTCAAAAACGACATTCAAGTGTCCTTCGAGTTCTTTCCCCCAGGCACTGCCAAAGCCGAGCAAACCCTTTGGGAAGCGCTAGACCGTTTAGCGCCTTTAGCGCCGCGTTTTGTGTCGGTTACCTACGGCCATAGCGAAGAAGGCCGGGTACGCACCCACAATGTAATTAAGCAAATTCGCGAGCGCACCGGCCTTACCGCCGCGCCGCATTTGACCTGTATCGACACCCCGGAAGACGAACTGCGGCAAATTGCCCGGGATTACTGGGCGAACGGTATTCGCCACATTGTTGCGCTGCGTGGTGACAAGCAACCTGGCCGCCAGTACACCAACTATTACGCGTCCGACTTGGTGCGCATTTTGCGTGAAGAGGGCGACTTTGATATTTCTGTTGCCGCTTATCCGGAAGTGCACCCAGAAGCCAAAAGTGGCCAAGCCGATTTGCTGGCCCTGAAGAAAAAAGTAGAGGCGGGTGCTAGCCGCGCTATTACCCAGTTTTTCTTTGATGTGGAAAGCTATCTGCGCTTTCGCGACCGCTGCGTTAGTGCCGGTATCGACGTGGAAATAGTGCCGGGTATTTTGCCGGTCAGTAACTTCGAAACCCTTAAACGCTTTGCTGATTTAACCAATGTGGCGGTACCGAGCTGGTTAGCACAACGTTTTGACGGCCTGGAAAACGACCCCACAACCCGTTCTTTGCTTGGGGCCTCTATAGCTATTGACCAGGTGCGGGTGCTGCGCAAAGAAGGGGTGAAAGAGTTCCATTTTTATACCCTGAACCGTGCCGAGCAAAGTTACGCGATTTGCCATACCCTGGGTGTTCGCCCACAACTGTCCAAAGCCGTTTAAGGCTCGCAGCATGGCGATAAAAAGAACCGGCTCTGGCCGGTTTTTTTGTGACTGAGATCAGGTCTTGGTGGAGCGTCGTCACGGCTTATCGACAAACCGCAACTTGCCCACGATGAAGGCTAAAAGTGCCCGCCCGTCATGGCCTGCAACAGTGTATGGTCGCAACTAGCCGAATCAGAAGCAGACGCTGTTTACTTTTCCTGCGGCGGGATTCACATGCTGTCTGTTGTCTATTCCAAGTAAAGTAGCGCCCAAGGCGCTCGATAAACCACGAGGGAGTCTCCTGTGAAAAATTCTGCTGTAGCGGCTGCTGTACTGAGCGCCATGTTGGGCCTGGCTTTGCCAGCGGCTCAGGCTGATGTACCTGCCCCTGTTGATAAAGCCTATCCCGGCACGCTGAAAGTTAATGTTGATGCCACCGATCTGGCGCACCGCATCTTTGAAGTTCATGAAACGATCCCGGTCAAGCCAGGTGCTTTTACCCTGCTTTATCCGCAGTGGATCCCTGGTCATCACTCCCCCACTGGCCCTATTGATAAAGTGGCTGGTATCGAGATCACCGGTAACGGTAAAACCCTAACTTGGGAACGTGATGCCGGTAATGTTTATGCCTTTCATATCAATATTCCTGAGGGCGTGAGCGAGATTAAGGTCAGCTTTAAATTCTTGTCTCCGCAAAACCGCGACCAGGGCCGGGTTGTGATGACGCCGGAAATGCTGAACCTACAGTGGAACGCGGTGTCCATGTACCCCGCTGGTCATTACACTCGCCAAATTAAGGTTGAGCCTTCTGTTACGCTGCCCAAGGGCTGGCATTTTGCTACCGCACTGGAAGAAGACGGACATAAAGGCAGCACTTACAGCTTCAAAACCATCGACTATGAAAACCTCGTAGATTCACCGATGTTTGCTGGCCTTTATTACAAACGTATCGATTTGGACCCAGGTGCCAAAACCCCTGTTCATCTGAACGTTTTTGCTGACCAAGCTAAAGATTTGAAAGTGTCTCCTGAGGCACTGAAAGCGCACCGCCAACTGGTGCAGCAGATGTATAAGCTGTATGGCGCTCACCACTACAACCACTATGACTTCCTGTTGTCACTGAGTGACAAAATGAGTGGTATCGGCCTTGAGCATCATCGCTCCAGCGAAGACGGCGCTAGCCCGAACTACTTTACCGAGTGGGACAAATCCTGGTTGGGCCGTGACCTGCTGGCCCATGAATTTAACCACTCCTGGGATGGTAAATATCGCCGTCCTGAAAAACTGTGGACACCGACCTTTAACCAAGTAAAACGAGACCACGGTCTCTGGGTTTATGAAGGCCAAACCCAGTTCTGGGGTTACGTGGTTGCTGAGCGTTCTGGTCTTTGGGATAAAAAGCAAGCCTTGGATATGCTGGCGCTGCTAGGCGCTACCTATGATAAAGGCCGCCCAGGCATGAAGTGGCGTAACATCTGGGATACCACCAACGATCCGACCATTGCCCAACGTGCGCCGCTGGCGTATCGCAACTACCAAATGAGTGAAGACTACTATCAAGGTGGCCAGCTGATTTGGTACGCGGTTGATGCCAAACTGCGTAAGCTGAGTGGTGACAAGAAGTCTATCAACAACTTTGCCAAAGCCTTCTTCGGTGTGCACCCGGGCGCCTGGAATATCAACACCTTCAGTTTTGACGATGTTGTGAATACCCTGAACGGTATTGAGAAATACGACTGGGCCAAATTCCTGAACGCGCGTCTGAAAGGCCACGTTAACCTGTCTGATTCCTTGAAAGACCAAGGCTGGAAAGTGGTTTACAACGACAAACCTTCTGACGCGGTTAAAGCGATTGAAGGTCGTTATAAAGCCACTGACTTTACCTACTCCTTGGGCTTTAGTGTCAGTAAAAAAGGCACCATGCGCGATGTGGTATGGGATAGCCCTGCCTTTAACGCAGGCCTTGGGCCAAGCATGACCATCGTGGCCGTGAATGGCACCGAGTTTAGTGGTGACACGCTGAAAGATGCTGTGACCGCTGCTACCAAAAACAAAGCGCCCATTGAATTGCTGGTGAAGAGCTTTGATAAGTACGAAACCATCAAAATTGATTACCACGCTGGCCTGAAATACCCGCATTTGGAACGTATCAAAGGCACCAAAGATTACCTGAGCCAAGTGCTTAAGCCGCTTTAATAGCGCAAGGTTTTCTAACCGATTTAAAGCCCGGCTGCAGCCGGGCTTTTTTATGCCGCCAATGCTGGTTGAAAGGGTTTAGCAATAGGCAAAGTACATTTTTTAACCAGTGCTGTTGTTGCGTTCATCTTGGCTTGAAGCTGGCACTATGGCAGTTGATGCCAATACGTTTTCAGGGAGGAAAACCATGATCGCGCTCTTTATGTCAGGCTCGGTGGGTGCCCGGGGCAGAAACAATGGCCTTGATGTGTTGATGATCAAATCACTGCTAAATGCCTACGCCCGGCGCAACACCTTAACCGAGCTGGAAATGAATGAAACGGTTGACGATGCCTGCCTGACCCTTATCGCCGTGTTTCAAAGCAAAGTGGTCAAGATGGCCAAGCCCGACAGTCTGGTCTCGGCCAATGCCGGCACCTTCAAGCAGATGGTCGCCTACCTTAAGGCCGGCTTTAGCGTAGCCGCCATCACCAAGCCCACCGAAGGCGTTCTGACCTGGGACGCTGAAGGCAACGAAGGCGGCTACTACCACAGCCGGGTATTTCACGTGCCCTCTGCCAGCTCCGGGTTAACCATTGGCCGGGGTTACGATATGAAATTCCGTTCATCCGCATCCATTGTCAGTGATTTGACCACGGCGGGTATTGAACTTGCTAAGGCGAATGTTATTGGTGGCGCTGGTGGGAAAAAGGGAAAGGTCGCTGAACAGTTTGTTTATCAACATGACCTGCTGGATTTTGAGATCACTGCATCGCAGCAATTGGCACTGTTTAAAAAGACTTACCAAGAGTATCTCGATGACGTAAAAAGAATTAGTGGTAAAGCAGATACGGTGGAGGCTTATGGCGCCATTGATTGGAGTAAGGTACCTCAGGTAGTGCAAGATTTAATGGTTGACCTGCATTATCGTGGTGACTACACGCCAGCAGCTCGTCGCCTTATCCAGAAATACGTAGCCGACAGTGAGTTTGGCAAGTTTAAAACTGCCATTCAAAATCAAGATAATTGGAGCAGTGTGCCTGCAGACAGATTTAAACGTCGCTCTGATTATGCCGCTAATATCTCCTCCGACACAGCCAAGAAGAAGTAAATATGACGAAGCAAGGATTGTTCTTCACATCACTGGCGGTGAGTATCATGCTAACGGTACTTGGCTGCCAGGCACAAGAAAGTGAAACTGTTAAGCCCAAGCGCGCCTTTGAGGTTGAGGTAGGCAAGAGCCGCCTACACTACCTGCAATACAATGCCGAGCTTTACTACCCTTGCCCCAAGGTCAGCCTGACTCGCGGCAAAAAGGTGTTGGACCAGCGGGATCTCTGCACTTATCAGGACCGATTCGGCAACAGCTTTGATATTCGAAACGACATCAGTTTTGTCGAAATAGACGATGCCAGGGTCGAGAAAAACAAGCTGGCCTTCACCGTGGATGTCAGCCTGAAGGGAGCCACGGCATTCTTACTAAAATGCACCTTGGCGTTTGATGAAAACAAACTGGGCGAGCAGCACTGCACTGTGGAAGATTTGCCAAAATAAGGTGCTCACTATTCGGTGAACGTTAAAAGGAGCCAATATTGTTGAGCAGAAGTTGGGTGGATAAATACCTGCTGTGCAATCAATCTCATCCGAGTCTTCTGGTTTTTTTGGTTACCTTGGAAAGGTAAATGGCACCCTTTTTACGCGCGCTCCTTTCCTTTTTCTTTGCTGCCAGCCTGGCCGCCGGCTGCCAGGCCAATACCGCCGAGCAAGACGGCTACGACATGGAAGCCACCAGCACGCTGAGCGCCAAGGTGGGCGACAGCACCTTTATCTACCGGCAGTTCGACCCGGAGTTTGATTGCCCCTGCCCGGTGGTCAGCCTGCAAAAAGCTGGCAAGACCCTGGTATCCAAAGAACTGTGTGTATACAAGGCGCGGGATAACAGCCCTTTTGATCTGCGCCGCGATGTTTCTTATAACGCGAGCCGCGATGCGGCTATTAACGGTAATACCCTGAGTTACACCCTAGACATCAGCCTGCGCCGCGCTGATGCGTTTTTGCAAAAATGCACCCTCACCTTTACCGCCGATAGCCTGAGTGAACCTAACTGCGTGCTTGAAGGTTTACCGCCGGGCAAGTGATAAATTCCAAGCCCGAGTATTGGGGCTTTTTTATTCGGTAATGATGATTTGATTACGGCCATTTTTCTTAGCGGTATAGAGCGCTTGGTCGGCGCGAGCTACGGCCTGTTCCAAAGATTCTTTGGCTTTAACCTGAGTTGTGCCGCCGCTAACGGTAATGGCCAGTGGTTGGGAGCCAACCAAAAAAGACTGCGTTTGTAGGCCAGTGCGGATACGTTCGGCCAAGGTATAAGCTTGGTCTTTATCACAGCCACTTAGGAGCACGAGAAACTCTTCACCGCCCCAGCGGCATATGGCATCAGAATCGCGGATATAAGTCTTCAGTTTATTGACCAAGCCTTTTAATACGGTGTCGCCAGCATCATGCCCGTATTGGTCATTGATGTTTTTGAAAAAGTCGATATCTATAAGCAGAATGGACATCGGCTGTGCCTGCCGCTGACATTCTTCCTGCATCAACCCGTAAAGTTCTTTTCCGCTGAGACGATTTAGCGCCAAGGTTAACGGGTCAACCGATGCCTGCGCCGCCAATTTACGCTGATAACGTCCTTGGGTGAGCAAACTCACCGTCAGTACGACCAAGGTTATTGCCAGAGCAATAAAGACATTGGTTAGGAAGCTTTTGAACACGGCGCGCTGTGAAGGGGAAGCCTGCTGTTCAACAATCAGATACCAGTTGAACTCAGGCACTAAGCGGGCATTGATATAAATGTTCTCACCGTTTCTTGAAAAGCGATAACTCCCCGAAGGCGCTGACAGGATCTGCGTGCTGATGCTTCTCATGCCTGGGATGCTCTGCAGACTTTCAGCACCGCGAAAATGCTGACCATGCAAAATCACCTTACCGTTGCGGTCAACAAAGTAGATGGTACGTTGATAACGCTGTTGGTAATCCTCTATCAGCTTTTTCACCCGGGTGACGGAAAGGCCAACGCCGGTTACGCCAATAAACTGGTGCTGATAGTCAAAGACCTTGTGGTCAATATAAATGTCCATTTTACCGGGGTGTTCTGGGTCGGTACCCACTTTCACTTGGTAAGGCTTATTTTCCGGTAAGGTTTTAACTTGGTTGTACCAGGCATTTTTCGGGCTGTTGTTATCAATAATGTGCTCGGCGTTGTCGGGTAGATAAAGGCGCCGGTTCTTATCTAATGCAAAGAAAGACAAGGTGGTGTTAAAGCGCTTATCTATTTCCGCTAAGTAGCGCTGCATTGGCGCGGGCTTTGGCGAGCTCTCGAGCGCCCAGTCCCTAACAAAGGTGTCGTGTGCCATTAATGTCGCCACAAAAGTGGGTTCAACGAGGTCGCGCTGGATCTGTGAATAGACATTATCACTGGTAAGCGGTAGTGAGTTTTCTTCTATTTGGCGATTAATCGCATGTTGGGCAACGTGATAGCTGCTCCAGCTCATCAAAAAAAAGACCACAAACAGAACCAAGCAAAATAGCCATAGTGTTTTCGTTCTAATGTTCGCTAGGGGTTTATGCCGGTGCTGCAAACTTGGCTCCTGCCTGTTATCTATAAGTCGCTAGGTTATAGCATGGCTATTGGTTGCAAAAGAGCACCGCTGTGGCGGCGACAACCCGCCTCTTTATATAGGTAGATAAAGCCCTCTTTATTGCTTACCTACCCCCACCACAATGAAGAACCCATTCACCTGTTGCTTTTGGTGTGCGTTTTTCGCACAACTTTGCAGTTAAGTCATCGGTATTAACCGGCTTTCTGTGGATAAGTTGTGTTTAAGCGGTGGGTGATTTGTGTGAAAGCCGGTATTCGATTTTTTTATCAAAAAGCGCTTGCAGCCTGCGTTTAGGTCCCTATAATGCCGCCTCGTCGCCAAGGGAAAGCGCGGTGAAGGACTGAAAAGCAGAGCTTAAAAAGGCCTTGACCGATAAAGATAAGCGAGTAGAATGGCGGCCCGCTTCGAAGATTAAGACGAAAGCCTTAAAAACCGAAGTTTAGTGTGAAGCGAAAGGGCTTGACACGGTATAGGAAGGCGGTAGAATGCGCCTCCTCGTTCGGAAGAACGACGCTCTTTAACAAGATAATCCAAGTAATCTGTGTGGGCACTCGCAGAAGGGTAGACTCAAAAAATTGAGAACTACTCAATGACTGTGAAGTGTTCAACACTTCAGCAATTCATTGAGCATCAAACACTTTTAATTGAAGAGTTTGATCATGGCTCAGATTGAACGCTGGCGGCAGGCCTAACACATGCAAGTCGAGCGGTAACATTTCTAGCTTGCTAGAAGATGACGAGCGGCGGACGGGTGAGTAAGACGTAGGGAGCTGCCTGATAGTGGGGGATAACCATTGGAAACGATGGCTAATACCGCATGATGTCTACGGACCAAAGAGGGGACCTTCGGGCCTCTTGCTATCAGATGCGCCTACGTAGGATTAGCTAGTTGGTGAGGTAACGGCTCACCAAGGCGACGATCCTTAGCTGGTTTGAGAGGATGATCAGCCACACTGGGACTGAGACACGGCCCAGACTCCTACGGGAGGCAGCAGTGGGGAATATTGGACAATGGGGGCAACCCTGATCCAGCCATGCCGCGTGTGTGAAGAAGGCCTTCGGGTTGTAAAGCACTTTCAGCGAGGAGGAAAGGTTGTAGCTTAATACGCTGCAGCTGTGACGTTACTCGCAGAAGAAGCACCGGCTAACTCCGTGCCAGCAGCCGCGGTAATACGGAGGGTGCAAGCGTTAATCGGAATTACTGGGCGTAAAGCGCACGCAGGCGGCTTGTTAAGTTAGATGTGAAAGCCCCGGGCTTAACCTGGGAATTGCATTTAAGACTGGCAGGCTAGAGTCTTGGAGAGGGGGTGGAATTTCCGGTGTAGCGGTGAAATGCGTAGAGATCGGAAGGAACATCAGTGGCGAAGGCGACCCCCTGGCCAAAGACTGACGCTCAGGTGCGAAAGCGTGGGGAGCAAACAGGATTAGATACCCTGGTAGTCCACGCCGTAAACGATGTCAACTTGGGGTTTGTGTTCTTGAAACGTGGATCCCGGAGCTAACGTGTTAAGTTGACCGCCTGGGGAGTACGGCCGCAAGGTTAAAACTCAAATGAATTGACGGGGGCCCGCACAAGCGGTGGAGCATGTGGTTTAATTCGATGCAACGCGAAGAACCTTACCTACTCTTGACATCCAGAGAACTTTGCAGAGATGCATTGGTGCCTTCGGGAACTCTGAGACAGGTGCTGCATGGCTGTCGTCAGCTCGTGTTGTGAAATGTTGGGTTAAGTCCCGCAACGAGCGCAACCCTTATCCTTTGTTGCCAGCACGTAATGGTGGGAACTCAAAGGAGACTGCCGGTGATAAACCGGAGGAAGGTGGGGACGACGTCAAGTCATCATGGCCCTTACGAGTAGGGCTACACACGTGCTACAATGGCGCGTACAGAGGGAGGCGAGCTAGCGATAGTAAGCGGATCCCAAAAAGCGCGTCGTAGTCCGGATCGGAGTCTGCAACTCGACTCCGTGAAGTCGGAATCGCTAGTAATCGTGGATCAGAATGCCACGGTGAATACGTTCCCGGGCCTTGTACACACCGCCCGTCACACCATGGGAGTGGGCTGCACCAGAAGTAGATAGCTTAACCTTCGGGGGGCGTTTACCACGGTGTGGTTCATGACTGGGGTGAAGTCGTAACAAGGTAGCCGTAGGGGAACCTGCGGCTGGATCACCTCCTTACTAAAAGAGACTGCCAGCTGTTGCAGTGTCCACACAGATTATTTGGAAACCTACTTTCGAGTAGGTTTTTTGCTCTTTAACAATTCGGAAAGCTGATATAACACTGCAAATTTAAAGAGACTCTCATTTTTTATTTGAGCGTCCGGCGAAAAAACCAGGTGTTAGTCACATACAGCTTAATGTCGTTAACGTCGATATTAAGGTTCGCGCAAGCGAAACCCTTAGGGGTTGTATGGTTAAGTGACTAAGCGTACAGGGTGGATGCCTAGGCAGTTGGAGGCGATGAAGGACGTGCTAATCTGCGATAAGCATTGGTGAGGTGATAAGAACCGCTTGAGCCAATGATTTCCGAATGGGGAAACCCACTTGCATAAGCAAGTATCGTTACCTGAATACATAGGGTAACGAGGCGAACCGGGAGAACTGAAACATCTAAGTACCCGAGGAAGAGAAATCAATTGAGATTTCCTCAGTAGCGGCGAGCGAACGGGAAACAGCCCAGTGTGTTTATCAGTGTTTGTCATAGTGGAAGGCTCTGGAAAGTGCCGCGATACAGGGTGATAGTCCCGTACATGAAATGGCAAGCATTGTTGCACACGATGAGTAGGTCGGGACACGTGGTATCTTGACTGAATATGGGGGACCATCCTCCAAGGCTAAATACTCCCAACTGACCGATAGTGAACCAGTACCGTGAGGGAAAGGCGAAAAGAACCCCGGCGAGGGGAGTGAAATAGAACCTGAAACCCTGTACGTACAAGCAGTAGGAGCACCTTCGGGTGTGACTGCGTACCTTTTGTATAATGGGTCAGCGACTTATATTTTGTGGCGAGGTTAACCGAATAGGGGAGCCGTAGGGAAACCGAGTCTTAACTGGGCGTCCAGTCGCAAGGTATAGACCCGAAACCCGGTGATCTAGTCATGGGCAGGTTGAAGGTGCCGTAACAGGTACTGGAGGACCGAACCCACTACTGTTGCAAAAGTAGGGGATGACCTGTGATTAGGGGTGAAAGGCCAATCAAACCGGGAGATAGCTGGTTCTCCTCGAAAGCTATTTAGGTAGCGCCTCGGACGAATACCTTGGGGGTAGAGCACTGTTTGGGCTAGGGGTCATCCCGACTTACCAAACCCATGCAAACTCCGAATACCCAAGAGTACTATCCGGGAGACAGACAGCGGGTGCTAACGTCCGTTGTCAAAAGGGAAACAACCCAGACCGTCAGCTAAGGTCCCCAAGTCATAGCTAAGTGGGAAACGATGTGGAAAGGCTTAGACAGCTAGGAGGTTGGCTTAGAAGCAGCCACCCTTTAAAGAAAGCGTAATAGCTCACTAGTCGAGTCGGTCTGCGCGGAAGATGTAACGGGGCTAAGCTATGCACCGAAGCTACGGGTTCACACTATGTGTGAGCGGTAGAGGAGCGTTCTGTAAGCCGTTGAAGGTGTGTCGGGAGGCATGCTGGAGGTATCAGAAGTGCGAATGCTGACATGAGTAACGTTAATGGGGGTGAAAAACCTCCACGCCGGAAGACCAAGGGTTCCTGTCCAACGTTAATCGGGGCAGGGTGAGTCGGCTCCTAAGGCGAGGGCGAAAGCCGTAGTCGATGGGAAACAGATTAATATTTCTGTACTTCTATGCAATGCGATGGGGGACGGAGAAGGCTAGGCAGGCATGGCGTTGGTTGTCCATGTGAAAGTGCGTAGGGAGGTAGCTTAGGTAAATCCGGGCTGCTAATTCCGAGACACGAGACGAGTGACTACGGTCACGAAGCTGTTGATGCCACGCTTCCAGGAAAAGCCTCTAAGCTTCAGTTGCATAGGAACCGTACCCCAAACCAACACTGGTGGTCAGGTAGAGAATACTAAGGCGCTTGAGAGAACTCGGGTGAAGGAACTAGGCAAAATAGTACCGTAACTTCGGGAGAAGGTACGCTCTTGATTGTGAAGGACTTGCTCCGTAAGCAGTTGAGAGTCGCAGTGACCAGATGGCTGGGACTGTTTATCAAAAACACAGCACTGTGCAAACTCGAAAGAGGACGTATACGGTGTGACACCTGCCCGGTGCCGGAAGGTTAATTGATGGGGTTAGCCGTAAGGTGAAGCTCTTGATCGAAGCCCCGGTAAACGGCGGCCGTAACTATAACGGTCCTAAGGTAGCGAAATTCCTTGTCGGGTAAGTTCCGACCTGCACGAATGGTGTAACCATGGCCATGCTGTCTCCATCCGAGACTCAGTGAAATTGAACTCGCTGTGAAGATGCAGTGTACCCGCGGCTAGACGGAAAGACCCCGTGAACCTTTACTACAGCTTGACACTGAACATTGAGCCTACATGTGTAGGATAGGTGGGAGGCTATGAAACACGTACGCCAGTATGTGTGGAGCCAACCTTGAAATACCACCCTTGTATGTTTGATGTTCTAACTTCGGTCCCTTATCGGGATTAAGGACAGTGTCTGGTGGGTAGTTTGACTGGGGCGGTCTCCTCCTAAAGCGTAACGGAGGAGCACGAAGGTTGGCTAATCCTGGTCGGACATCAGGAGGTTAGTGCAATGGCATAAGCCAGCTTAACTGCGAGACAGACACGTCGAGCAGGTACGAAAGTAGGTCATAGTGATCCGGTGGTTCTGAATGGAAGGGCCATCGCTCAACGGATAAAAGGTACTCCGGGGATAACAGGCTGATACCGCCCAAGAGTTCATATCGACGGCGGTGTTTGGCACCTCGATGTCGGCTCATCACATCCTGGGGCTGAAGTCGGTCCCAAGGGTATGGCTGTTCGCCATTTAAAGTGGTACGCGAGCTGGGTTCAGAACGTCGTGAGACAGTTCGGTCCCTATCTGCCGTGGGCGTTGGATGATTGAGAGGGGTTGCTCCTAGTACGAGAGGACCGGAGTGAACGAACCTCTGGTGTTCGGGTTGTCACGCCAGTGGCACTGCCCGGTAGCTAAGTTCGGAATTGATAACCGCTGAAAGCATCTAAGCGGGAAGCAAGCCTCGAGATGAGTCATCCCTGAGACTTCGAGTCTCCTAAAGGGTCGTTCAAGACCAGGACGTTGATAGGCTGGGTGTGTAAGCGTAGTGATACGTTGAGCTAACCAGTACTAATTGCCCGTGCGGCTTAACCATACAACACCCAAAGGGTTTTGTGGGGCGCCAAGTAAGGGTGAGGCCTCTTAAAAGTGTTACATCAGCTTTAATCCGAATTGATAAGTTGGCTCATTGAGCGGACTTAAACGAATTCGCCTGGCGGCAATAGCGCTGTGGAACCACCTGACTCCATTCCGAACTCAGAAGTGAAACGCAGTTGCGCCGATGGTAGTGTGGCATTCGCCATGTGAGAGTAGGTCACTGCCAGGCACCTAATAAGCACCAAGGCCCAGTCTTACGACTGGGCCTTTTTGTTTGTCTGCTGTCTGATAATCACTGCTCGCACATGGCGAAACAGATAAGCCGCTGCCGCCGGCAGCGTCCTTCCCGAGGTGAGAGGAGGGCGAGTGCGGTTAACAGCCCAAGCAAATGGTTTTGCTTGGGCCCGTAACGAGCGGGTCACGCTCTGCGCGGCCCTGGCTACTGCCAGGCACCTAATATGAAACGCAAAACCCCCGACCGAAAGGCCGGGGGTTTTTGCATTTGGGCTACGCTCGGCTTTGACCCACCCTCACTTCACGGCCAAGCGCCGATGTGCAAAATCGTTCCCGACGATTTGGTCGCCATGGGATGCCGCTTTAATAGCATACGAGCGTAGCGTGGCAAGCCAGTCACGCGCCACGCTCTACCCTCCGACTACATCAAGAACCCCAGCCTATCAGCTGGGGTTCTTTCGTTTCGGGGGTAGCTATTGCCGGTCTTTATTGGTTTTGCACAGCATGACGATGAAAAGCGATTTAAATTTTCCGCGAGATCTACAGCTAGACTGATTAGAGGCAGTTTTCAGGGATAGAAAAATGTGGCGGCGATTAGTTTGTGTAATGTGTTTAATACCGTGCTTGGTAGCGGCGGAAGAAAAGTTAGCCGAAGATCCTACCCGGGTCGAAACCAAGCTCGGCCTCAGCTATGACGATGCTTTTAATCTGTCGGCGTCTTTTGCTTTTGATGCGGCACGGAAAATTAATGCCAGTATTAATAAAGATGCCAGTGAATGGCGCTTGGGCGGTTCATGGTTGTTCCCGGTGGGCATTGTTAACTTTAGTTTTGGCCGTAACGAGTTTACGAGCGGGGCTCATCAAACTCACTACAGTGTTGGCACTTTTATTCCGTTGAGTTATTTCGGCTTTAAACCCTTTGGCATAGAGATCTTTCCGGCGGCGGGTTATTCCCACAATAATGGTGAAATTATTTGCCGTGGAAATACCCAAAGCAGCAGCTTTTGCCATGGCTTGAGTAATAACTTGGATATTGGCTTAGTAACACTACCGGTAAAAAGTAACGGCGGTTATTTGGGGATGTTTGCCTTAAAACCGATAACCCCAGCACTTACACTGATTTTGGCAGCAGGGTCAGCGAAAGGCTCGAACCATTACTCTGGACATGCCTTTGGGGCGGGTTTAGGGCTGCGTATTAACGAGCGCCAATCCTGTCATTTTTTGGCTTACAGCACCGACAATTCTTATGGCAGTGAAAGCCATTTGGGTCTGTCTTACAAATACACCTTTTAGCTGCCGGTATGATGGTGGATTAGAAATTCCATTCCTTCATCACTACGTGTGTTTTGACCCGCTGCATTTTCGGGTAGTTCTCGATAATGGCGCGGATCTCAATTAAGCGTTCCATTGTGGCAGCCTCAATATAAACCAACATATCGGTTTCACCACTAATGCCGCTACAACGCTTTATCTCGGGTATGGCGCGCATCCGTTCGGCATACTGCTCACAGCGGCTCTCACCGTAAAAGAGCTCGAGAAAGGCCTTCACCGGCTGACTAGGTGCCGCAATTTGCGCATGGTAGCCCTGGATAACGCCGCAGCTTTCTAACTGTCGAATACGGTCGCTGACGGCGCTGCGAGATAGATTTACCTCGCGGGCAATGGCGGCCACAGACAGGCGCGCATCCTTTCGTAGCAGCGTGAGTATTTGCTGGTCGAACTTATCCACGTTTGTCCTCGGTTGCGGATATCGGCAATGTACCGGCGTTTTTCGTCAATGTGCAGGTGATTGCCGACGCTTTGCTTAGCGTCTTTGCAGGCTTTGCACACTACCATAAACCATCAGCGTTATACCCCATCTTGTAGATAGAAAACCATGAGCCGATTAAACAAGGAATTGAGCCTTTTGCAGGGCGTAGGTTTATTAACAACGTCCCTGTTGGGAACCGGTATTTTTATCGTCCCTGCTGTTGCGGCTTCTATTGCTGGCCAGGCGTCGTTGTGGGCTTGGCTGATCCTCATTGTGCTGGTGTTACCCATTGCTTTTACCTTTGCCCAACTCGGTAAGAACTTCCCCCATGCCGGTGGTGCCCCACACCTGATTGGCCGCGCTTTTGGTGCCAGAATGGAAAGGGCCACAGCTTTTTTATTTCTAGCGGTAATGCCCGTTGGCTTGCCCGCAGCGCTGAATATTGCCTCCGGTTTTTGGCACGGGCTGTTTGCCCTTTCTAACGCCCAAGTGCTGGCTATTCAGCTGGGCACCTTGGGGCTAATGTGGCTGCTTGGGCAGCGGCCTGCCCGCGCTTCTGGTGTGGTGCAAACCCTGATTGCAGTCATCATTATTGCCACCGTGGCCAGCTTTTGGTGGTTAGGGGATTTACCTTCACCCGAGCAGCCCCTGTTACCACGCCAGCACCTGGCGTTAGCCAATATTCCTGCCGCCTTAGCCGTGATGTTTTGGTGTTTTGTAGGCATCGAAGCCTTTGCGCACATGGGAGAGGAATTTAAAAACCCGCGGCGCGATTTTCCCTTGGCGTTATTGATTGGCGTGCTGTTGGCTGGCTTGGTGTACTGGGCCTGTTCTGTTGCGGTATTACGCTTTTCGGCCTTTGGCAGCGAGCAAGCAAATGGCAGTTCCATGCCCCATATTATTGCGCTTTTAATGGGGGAAAAGGCCAAATGGTTAGCCGCTGTTGTTGGTTATTTAGCCTGCTTTGCCTCTATCAACATCTACGTACAAGGTTTTGCACGACTACTGTGGAGCTTGGCTGACGAAGGCAAGTTGCCCACGACTTTAGCGAGGCGCAATCGCCATGGCGTGCCAGCCGGGGCGTTATTGATGGTGGTTGTTATTTGTTGCCTTTGTACCTTGCTGGCGTGGTGGCAGCATTTGTCTATCAGCGAGCTTATCTGTTATGCCAATGGTAACTTTGTGGTGGTTTATCTGTTGAGTATGGCGGCGGGCTGCAAGCTACTTAATGGTATTTGGCGCTGGGTTGGTGCTGTTAGCGCGCTATTGTGTTTACTGACGTTGTTGGTGCTTGGGTGGCAGATGTTTTATGCCTTGGGGGCTTTGGTACTTTTCTTAGTGATTACGGTGATAAGGGATTGGCGAAAACGGCAATTACAGCTGCAACACACATAAAGAAAAGGCCCCAGGTTGGGGCCTTTTCTTATGCTGCGTTTTGCGTTTCCTTTTCCTGCGGCGGCAGCAGTGAAATGATCACCTCATCTACTTCTGCTTTTTGATCTTCATTGATAATTGGGTTTAAAAAGCCTTTTTTATCAATAACAAAAAGCGGCAATGCTTCTTTTTGTTTTTCCCGGTAAGCCGCCCAGTCAAAGGCTTCTTTGAGCTTGGTGCTTTTAACCTGCCAGCCTTGCATTAACAAGCTATTGAGCTTGGCAAAGGTGCAGTCTTCGGAAAAGAGGATTTGCCTGGCCCTGAAGGTGGCACTTTCCTGGTTGGCAAAGCCTTTACCTTGTGAAGAGCGAATAGAGAACACCTTACCGGCACCAAACAGGTAAGCGAAATGGGTAATGGCATTGGCATTCTGGTGGCGGTTAGGTGATAGGGCATACACCTGGCGAATGGATGAAAAATCCAGTACGGCTTCGGCTTGTTCTGACTGGGGGTTACCGTAATAAACATCCAGCCCTTCCATTCGGGCCAGACGGTAGTTTTCCCATACCGGGTCGGCCAGCAGTACTTGGATCTCCATTTTTTTAAGTGACTGGGCCACCGCCCGTGCTAGTGAGTTGGCACCGATAATAAGCACCCCTTTTGGGGCGTCACGTACTACGCCAAGAAGCTTGGCGATGGGGCCTGCCGTTAGGCTTTGCAGCACCACAGTGGAGATGATCACCGCAAAAGACAGCGAGACCAGCTTGCTGGCATCGGCCACACCGGCTTGTTCTAAGCGCAGGGCAAATAACGAACTCACGGCTGCCGCCACAATGCCGCGCGGCGCTATCCAGGATAAAAAGGCCTTATCGCGCCAGCTGAGCTTGCGGGTCCAGGCTGATGCCATGACACACAGCGGACGTGCAACAAACTGCACCACCAGCAGCAGTGCCACCAATGGCCAGCCCAGCGCCACTAAATTGTTCAGGTTGACCCTGGCCGCCAGCAGAATAAAGAGCGCTGAGATAAGGATGACCGACAAGTCTTCCTTAAACTCCATGATGTCATCGATATCCAGGTCACTTTTGTTGGCCAGGTACATGCCCATGATAGTGACCGTTAGCAGCCCCGACTCGTGCTGTAGCTGCTCGGAAATGGCATAAGAAAGCAGCACTATTGCCAGCACACCAATTTTGCGCAGGTACAGTGGTAGCCAGCCCTTTTTAAGAGCCGAGGCCGTGACCATGCCTGCCAACAGGCCTAAAGCACCGCCCAGCAAGATGGTTTTACCGAGAATACCAAGGCTGTGTAATACCGCGACCTGTTGACTGGACTGAATGATCACCAGCTCAAACATCAGTACCGCAAAAATGGCCCCTAAGGGGTCAATAATGATGCCTTCCCAGCGTAGCACCCTGTCCAGTTCTGCCCGTGGCCTGATGGTTCTGAGCAGCGGTGCTACCACGGTCGGGCCGGTAACCACCATCACCGCACCAAACAGCAAGGAGACTTGCAAGGAGATGCCCAGTAGCCAATGGCAAGCGGTAGCCAAGATGGCAAAGGTGATAAGCATGCCAACAGTGACCAGGTTGCGTACCACATTGACCAGGCCTCTGATCTCATGCAGCCGCAGGGTTAAGGCGCCTTCAAACAGAATGATGGCAACAGCGATAGACACCAAAGGAAACAAGGTTTCCCCCAGCAGCAAGTCAGGGTTCAGGCTGTGGATGCCGGGTCCCAATAACAAACCTGCAGCGAGCAGGAATAAAATGGCCGGTAACTTAAGGCGCCAAGCCAACCACTGGGCGGCAAGAGAAATGGCGGCAATAAGTGAAAGTGCCAGGGCGAGGTCCGTCATGGGTCAGGCTCTTTGAAAGTATTCAGGAAAATCCTAGCCATTGCGGCAGGCCCGGTAAAGGACAAATGCGCCAATTGCTTGATATAGCGGCATTCATTGCTGGTGATTTGCGAGTGATCACATGGCATTGCTTAACTGGCGAACAATGCAGTCTATTTCAGAGGGTGGGCTGTGCCAGCTAAGGTGGCCAATTCACAGCGCTGTTCGGCCCGTTATTAGAACCCGGCGTGTTGTACGTTAAACGCCCGGCCTCATCGACAGCGGGAGCGCAGACGCGTCGCGACGTAAACAGAGTGCTGTGGCTTAATGGGTTCACCCGCGTGGCATCGAAGAGCACTAAGGCTTTATGCTGGTGCCATGTTGTACCAAGGAGCAGTTCATGTTTGAAATGACCTTAATGCCCCGCTTTCAGGAAACCGATGCCCTGGGGCATATTAATAACACCGTGCCGGCGGCTTGGTTTGAAATTGGCCGCGAGCCGGTGTTTCGTTTTTTTACCCCCGACCTTGATGTCCATAAATGGCGGCTCATCGTCGCGGGCTATCAAATTCAATTTAAAGCCGAACTCTTTTATGGCAAAGAAGTGACCATTCGCACCCGCATTAGCTATATCGGCAACAGCTCGTTTCGTTTATTACAGCAGGCTTATCAGGATGGGCAGCTTTGCGTAGAAGGAGAAACAACCATGGTGCATTTCGACCATAAGGCAAAAAGCTCTGTGCCTTTACCGGCTGATATTCGCCAGCAGTTGGAGAAACATTTATAACAGCGGCTAAAGCTGGTAAAACACACTCCAGCTGAAGAAAACATAAAAAGTAGCGTAATTACAGTATCTTGGGCTTTCTTTGTTTGTGTTTTATTAACTTTTGTTATGTTTTTGGTTTTTTATGACAAAACCCTAAACTGACGTGCCGTTAGAGCTGAGAGATTACGAAAAGCACACTATTTTGTGTGCGCTGCTTTGCCATTAAGGAGTATGCACATGAAAAAGTTGCTTTTCCCTTTGACACTTTGCGCAGCCGCTGTGGCTGCCCCTGTTATGGCTGATACCTATCAGTCTGAAGTTTCCGCCGGTTATTCTGACCACACCGACGCCTCCAATGCTGATGTATGGGGCCTGGGTGCCAAGGTTTTCCTGATGCCGGTTGATACCGACAACGGTCCTTATGAGCTGAATAGCTTTTTAAGCCACGCTAGCTACCTGCAAGGTGGCATGGCCTTTAATGACAACCTCGACCAATACCTGCTGGGCGGGCGTTTGGTAACCAGTACTGACATGGTGCTGGATGTTCAATACAAAGGCCTGGACTTTGATCACGGCGAAGATGCCGATCAGTACAGTGTGGCGCTGGGCGGTTATGTGAACCAAAGTTCGCTGGTGAGCCTTTACTATAAAGGCTTAGATTGGGGTCGTAATGACGCCAACACCTGGGGCGCTCGGGTAAAATCCTACATGCCGTTGGTGGCCGACAGCGGGCTGTTGCTTAAAACCGATTTAAGCAACAGTAATGTTGACCATGCCACGGATGTTTTTGCTTGGGATATTAGCGGCGACTACTTCTTTAATAAGCAGTTGTCAGCAGGTCTCGGTATGGATTACATCAACGCCAGTAATGACCAGGTGGCTTACGTGGTGCAAGGCCATCACGACACCACTTACTATGCCAATGCCAGTTACTGGTTTAACCCCCGCGCCAATGTTTCAGTTGGGGTAAACAAAACCCGTGGTGATAACGGCATGGGCTGGATGGTTAAAGGCGCTTATCGTTTCTAAAAGCGTATTGTCGCCAATAAAAAAGCCGCCTAATGGCGGCTTTTTTATTAGAAGCTAGAAGCGATAACCTATTTTAATGTGCCAGGCGGCACCTTCACCGTCGCTAATGGAACTGGTGAAACTGACCTTAGCTTGGGGCGCAAACCAATAGCTAGTACCCACTTCATACTGCGTTTTATCAATGCCTTTGACCAGCTCGACCATCTCGCGGTCGTCGGTATCCACAAAGGTCATACCGGCACCAACCGACCAGCTATTAGTGAAGAAAAAGGCGGCTTCCCCTTTGGCGACGAAAGCGTCATAACCGCCGCTACCGTTGATGCGGCTGATATCACTGGTCACCCAAAGACCACTGGTACCGGCAGACAAGTAACGGCTAAAGGTAATACCAAAGGTATCGGCGCTGACGGGGCCACCGTTTAAACGGTGGTAATAACCGGTCAGTAGGGTGCTGTCATCAAGGTAACGGCCGCCTTCCAAGTAATAACTACGGGAGTGCGTTTCGTCATCGGGCCGGTCTTCCTCGGCGCCGATACCCACTACCCAGTTATCGGAGTTAACTAGCCGCGAGCTGCCCTTATAAACATCTAAGGCATCGCTTTTATCGACGTTAAAACTGACGTAACCGGTGCGGCTTAAAAAACCATTGAGGGCGTAAGGGCCGTTATCGGTAGAGACGGCTTGAAAATACTGGGTAACACCGTATTGCCAGGTTTCTTCATTACTACTGCCGTTATAACTGTCATGGCCGACATTCAATTCGGTGTAGTAATTGTCAGCCCAGCTTGGCAGGGACATTACGGCTAATGCCGCGGGAATTAGAAGGGCGCTTCTCATTGTCTACTCTCAGGCAACCTTATGACTAGGGGCTCACCACTGGGAGTCTCTTAATCGCATGTACGCTGCAAAAATATGCAATGCAAAGTATCACATCATGTTGATTATTTAATCAAAATGATGCGTAAAATTAAGAAAATCACCCCGCCGCCACACGGTCTTAATTTCGGTGCGGCGCGTTGTCTACAAAGCCACTAGCGACTCACGGTAGGCGCTAACTTTAATTTCTTGCGTCTGCTCTGGCAAATCGAAATGTGTGGCGGCGCAGCCTTGTACTGCGCCGCAGGGCGTTATGCGGGCTGATTTAATTTAAAATCCAACACCACTTCTTGGTTAGTTAACGGTGCTGGTTTGCCCGCCTTTATTTGCGGTTTATAGCGCCACTTGCGTAAGGCTTCGATGGCAGCGCGGTCAAAGAGATGCCGCGGATAGGCATCAACAACATGGATGTCATCTACTAGGCCTGCGGTATTAATAGAAAAACGTAACTTCACCCAGCCTTCTTTACCATCGCGAGCCGCGGCGGGTGGGTAACGCGGCTCCATGCGCAGCATGGGTGTGGCTTCGCCATCCTGGCTGCCGTTGAACGTGGGTTTGGCAAGGGTAGGTTGGGGTGGCGTTAACTGCGCTGTAAGCAGCTGTGGATCGCCGCTCATTACCGGGGTAACGGCGCTGGGACGGCTTGGTGCTAGGGTTTCAATACCTGGCACCGCTATTGCCTTGGGTTTGGGCAGTTGAGGCCCGGGCTTGGCTTGGGGGGGCTTTGGTGGTGGCAGTGTCGCCGCTGTCACTTGCACTTGGGATTGGGGGGCCGGTGAAGCCCATCTGTCGCCGTGTTGACGTATCAGTTGTGTCATAAAAAACAGACAAGCCAGGGTAGCTATGATTGCCAGGCTTGCTGCGGACAGGTATCTGGTCATAAACGCCTCTGCTGTGGATGAACGTCAGTTCCAGAAAGCGTGTTTTTTGCATAGTTGTCAATAACTAAGAAAAAGGCGCCGTCGGCGCCTTTTTCTTACAACATAGGTTTTAAAAACCGTGCCGTATGGCTGGAAGGGTGCTCTGCCACGGCCTCCGGGGTGCCAGCAGTGAGAATTTGGCCACCACCGCTGCCGCCTTCTGGGCCTAAATCCACTATCCAATCTGCGGTTTTGATCACATCCAGATTGTGCTCGATAACCACAATGGTGTTGCCGTGGTCGCGTAAGCGATGCAGCACATCCAATAGCAGCTGGATGTCGGCAAAGTGCAGGCCTGTGGTCGGTTCATCAAGAATGTAAAGGGTTTGGCCGGTGTCGCGTTTGGACAATTCTCTGGCCAGTTTCACCCTTTGTGCTTCACCGCCTGACAGGGTCGTAGCGCTTTGGCCAAGACGAATATAGGAAAGCCCCACATCCATCAAGGTTTGCAGTTTGCGCGCCACCGCCGGAATGGGGTCGAAGAACTCGCGGGCTTCCTCGATGGTCATTTCCAGCACCTGGTGAATGTTTTTGCCCTTGTAAGTCACTTCCAGGGTTTCGCGGTTATAGCGTTTCCCCTTGCAGACATCACAAGGTACATAGACGTCTGGTAGGAAGTGCATCTCGACTTTAATAACCCCGTCACCCTGGCAGGCTTCGCAGCGGCCACCCTTAACGTTGAAACTAAAGCGCCCTGGCTGGTAGCCGCGGGCACGGGCCTCTTGAGTGCCAGCAAAGAGTTCACGCACCGGGGTAAAAATACCGGTGTAGGTTGCAGGGTTTGAACGTGGCGTGCGGCCGATGGGGCTTTGGTCGATATCCACTACCTTGTCGCACAGGTCGAGGCCAATCAGTTCTTTATAGGGTGCCGGCTCTTCACCTTCGCCTTTATTGAGCTGGCGATGGGCTAACCGGAACAAGGTGTCGTTAATCAGGGTGGACTTACCGGAACCCGATACACCGGTGATACAGGTCAGCAGCCCCAACGGCACCTTTAAATCCACTTCTTTGAGGTTGTTACCGCTGGCCCCTTTGAGTTCTATCCAGCCTTTTTCCGGCGTTTGGCGCTTAGTGGGAACCGCAATTTTTTTCTCACCGCTAAGGTATTGGCCGGTTAGTGAGTCCTTGTTAGCCGCCACTTCTGCTGGGGTGCCGGCGGCGATCACTTCACCACCGTGTACGCCGGCGCCAGGGCCAATGTCCACTACATAGTCAGCAGCGCGAATGGCGTCTTCATCGTGCTCTACCACCAACACGGTGTTGCCGAGGTTACGCAGGTGCACCAAGGTATCGAGTAGCCGTTCGTTGTCGCGCTGGTGCAGGCCAATGCTGGGCTCGTCCAGCACGTACATAACGCCCACCAGGCCTGCGCCAATTTGTGAAGCCAGGCGAATACGCTGCGCTTCCCCGCCGGAAAGGGTGTCGGCGCTGCGTGACAAGGTCAGGTAGTTAAGGCCAACGTTCACCAGGAAGTGCAGGCGGTCACGAATTTCTTTGAGGATTTTTTCGGCGATCTGCGCCTTTTGGCCTGCCAGTGCTAACTCGTTAAAAAAGCCCAGGCAATCGCCAATGCTAAATTCAGACACTTCCGGCAGGTTTTTATTGGCCACAAACACGTTACGGGCTTCTTCGCGCAGCCGCGTGCCATGGCAGCTGGGGCAGGGTTGGTTGGCCAAATATTTTGCCAATTCTTCCCGCACGGTGTTGGAGTCGGTTTCCTTGTAACGCCGCTCCATGTTGGGGATCACCCCCTCAAAGGCATGCTTGCGAGTCACAATATCGCCGCGGTCGTTAACGTATTTAAAGGCCACTTCTTTGTTGCCAGAACCGTACAAAACAATGTCTTGTGCCTTTTTCGGCAGACTGTCGAAGGGTTCGTCCAGCGGGAACTCAAACTGCTCGGAAAGCGATTTGAGCATCTGGTAGTAGTAGAAGTTACGTTTGTCCCAACCGCGGATAGCGCCGCCGGCCAGGGAAATTTCGCCGTTAACAATGACCTTGTTCTCATCAAAGAACTGGCGTACCCCTAAGCCGTCACAGCTGGGGCAGGCACCGGCCGGGTTATTAAAGGAAAAAAGCCGCGGTTCGAGCTCGGTCATCGAGTAGCCGCAATGGGGGCAGGCAAAATTGGAGGAGAACACCAAGTCGACGCTGTCGTCGTCCATGCTCACCACACGGGCGGTGCCGCCGGTCAGCGCCAGTGCGGTTTCAAAACTTTCGGCCAGGCGTTGCTGCAGGTCGTCGCGCACTTTGAAACGGTCTACCACCACTTCAATGGTGTGTTTCTTTTGTAGCTCCAGCGCCGGTGGATCGGAAAGGTCGCACACTTCACCGTCAATGACGGCGCGAATGTAACCCTGGGCGGCCAAGTTACCCAGCAGCTTAACGTGTTCACCCTTGCGGTCTTTTATTACCGGCGCCAGTAGCATCAGCTTGCTGTCTACCGGTTCGGCCAGCACTTTATCGACCATCTGGCTGACGGTTTGCGCAGCCAGCGGTACATGGTGTGTTGGGCAGCGTGGTTCACCTACCCGGGCAAACAACAACCGTAAATAATCGTGGATCTCGGTAATGGTACCCACGGTGGAACGGGGGTTGTGGGAGGTGGACTTTTGCTCAATGGAAATGGCCGGGGACAGGCCTTCAATATGGTCTACATCTGGTTTTTCCATCAATGACAGAAATTGGCGGGCATAGGCTGAGAGCGACTCTACATACCGCCGCTGGCCCTCGGCATAGAGGGTGTCAAAAGCCAGTGAAGATTTTCCGGAACCAGACAAGCCGGTGATCACGATGAGTTTATCCCTGGGCAAGTCCAGGCTGATGTTTTTCAGGTTGTGGGTACGTGCGCCGCGAACCGATATTTTGTCCATAACGTCCTGCTTCAACCACTTATCAGACTACAAGCGATCAAGTATCGCACAGCCGCCCGTTTAGCCCAATGGCTGTGCTATGATGACGCCCTCTCTTAATTCCGCGTAGTTTTAGTTATGTCAAAATCAGGTCTGACGAGCACGGAATATCGTGCTGCATTCTCACTGGCCTCGGTCTTTTCCCTGCGGATGTTGGGGCTTTTCATGATCCTGCCGGTCTTCGCCCTCTATGGTAAGCATCTTCAAGGTTATTCCCCGTTATGGGTCGGCTTGGCCATCGGTGCCTATGGTCTGACTCAGGCCATTTTACAAATCCCGATGGGGATGGCTTCCGACAAGTTCGGGCGCCGCAAAATCATCGTTATTGGCTTGCTGGTCTTTGCTATTGGTTCTGCCGTTGCCGCGTCTTCTGACAGCGTTATTGGCGTGGTGATTGGCCGCGCCTTGCAGGGCGCCGGTGCCATTGCGTCAGCCATTTTGGCTTTGGCGGCCGATTTGAGTCGTGATGAAAAACGGCCCAAAGTGATGGCCATTATCGGTGTTTCCATCGGTACTTCTTTTGCCATCGCCATGGTCGTTGGCCCTATCTTGGCTTCCCATTGGGGGCTATCCGGGCTGTTTTGGTTAACGGCTGCACTGGCCATTGTCGGTATTGGTGTCGTGCAACTGGCGGTGCCAAAAGTGGTGAGTCACGCCCCGAAAGGCGACACCATGCCAGCACCGAAACGCCTTGGCAAAATGCTCAAAGATCCGCAGCTTATCCGTTTGGATCTCGGTATCTTCTTACTGCATTTTTTGCTGACGTCTATTTTTGTGGTGATGCCAGCGATGCTGGTAAAAGCCGGGCTGCCGTCTGACCGGCATTGGGAGCTTTATTTCCCCATCGTGGTCATTGCCTTTTTTGGTATGGTGCCGATGATCATCATTGCCGAGAAAAAGCACATGTCACGGCAGATGGTGCAAATTGCCCTGGTGATCATGCTGGCGGCGTTGGGTTCTGCCTGGTTCCTTAAACACTGGCTGTGGGGCCTGATTTTGGCACTGCTGCTGTTCTTTGTGGCCTTCAACTTCCTTGAAGCCACCTTGCCGGCACTGATTGCCCGCATTGCCCCGGCCGGTGACAAAGGCAGCGCAATGGGGATCTACTCCTCATCTCAGTTCCTTGGCGCCTTTTTTGGTGGCAGCTTGGCGGGTGCCATGGCAGAGTATGCCAATAAGCAAGGCGTGCTGCTCATGGCCGCCGTTCTGGTGCTACTGTGGTTATGGATGAGCCGTGGTATGCGCCACCCCAGTAACCTGAAATCCGTTAGCCTCAACGCCGACCATATTGTTGGCCGCGAGCAGCAGTTGGCGTCGGGCCTTTCGGCCTTGCCAGGGGTGCTGGAAGTCAACGTAATGGCTGACGAATCAGCTATTTACCTTAAAGTTAATACACAAGAATTTGATTTAGCCAAGGCCCGCGATTTGCTGGCCGAGGCCGGTTAGGTTAGTCAGGAGCAAAGATGGCCAGTCGAGGCATTAACAAAGTCATTATTGTCGGCAACCTGGGTGGTGACCCGGAAGTACGTTACATGCCCAACGGCAATGCCGTCGCAAATTTCACCGTCGCCACCAGTGAAAGCTGGAAAGACAAGCAAACCGGTGAGCAAAAAGAGCTAACCGAGTGGCACCGCATGGTGATCTACGGCCGTTTGGCCGAGATAGCCGGCGAGTACCTGCGTAAAGGCTCCAAGGTGTACCTGGAAGGGCGCCTGCAAACCCGCAAATGGACTGGCCAAGACGGCCAGGACCGTTACACCACCGAGATCATTGCTAACGAAATGCAGATGCTCGACAGCCGCCAAGGCGGCCAACAAGGTGGTGGTTTTGGCGGTGGTGCCCAGCAAGGCGGCGGTTTTGCCGGTGGTCAAGGCCAAGCTGGCCAACAAGGCGCAGGCCAAGGTGGCTTCGGTAACGCACCGCAGGGTGGCCAAAGTGGCGGCTTCCAGCAAAAGCCAGCGCAAGGCGGCTTTAGTGGTGGCCAGCAAGGTGGCGCTCCCCAGGGCGGCAATCAGGGCAACTTTGGTAATAACAACCAAGGCCAGGGTAATAACTTTGCTGGTGGTAATCGCCCGCAGCAAGGCAATTACAACGCCCCGAACAAACCGCAGCAAGGTGGTTACGGTAGCGACGAGCCGTCAATGGACTTTGACGACGATATCCCGTTCTAAGGGACTCGTTAAAAAAAGCCCCGCAATGCGGGGCTTTTTTATGGCTGCGCATCGGTAATGCGCTTTTCTTATCAATGCCTGCTTTGGCTTTTGCTGGCGACGTCACAGACGTTGTTAAATGAGCGGCGTAGTTTGCAAAAGGTATTGATTTAATAAGAAAATAACGCACTAACGAAAGGAAAAAAGATGACAAGGATGCTATGCCTGTTGGCATTATTTACGTTTCCGGCGTTAGCCGATAGCTGCCAGACACTCTATCAGCAGCATCTAGCAACCGATATGACGCTGAGCTACCAGCAGTTTGATCAAACGATGGGCCAAGGCTTTCGGCCATTGGTGGCAAATAAGTGTTACCCACAGGCCGCTGAGCTTATCGCCCAATATATTGCTAAGACGCATCATCCCCAATCTTCCTTGGTGTGGCACTTAGCGCAAATGCAGGGTCTTTCTGGTCATTATCAGGCCGCTATTACTAACGCAAACAAGGTGCTTATCAGTCCCGAACAGCAAGCGGCGTCGGCGCTTGACTGGAACGACTTTGTGCATGCCAACATTGCTTTTTGGCAACGGAATAAAAAGCAATTGCTGCATTTTCGTGAGCAGCTAGCGATGGCTGAAAAGATCAAACCTAATATCATCAATTTACGGTATTTAGACCGTCTTATCAGTCACTTTGATAAGCCTTATGCGGATATCTTCCCCGGCTAAAGTCCTACAAGACCGCTTTAATCAATAGCAGGCAAGAAACAGCTCGTTGCCGTTATTAGTACGATTATTGCGGCAAAGCATAAGTCACTTTTGCGGGTAAGTTATCGGCGGTTATTTTGTTTAAGGTTTTGTTATTGCTAAATTTAGTTTCTATTTTTCTTTAGCTTGGTCCGCTGGTTAATTAAGCATTACTGCTTATCCTGTAATAGTGACTTGCTTGCTACTCTCTTCATCTTGCCGCCGAGGGCCTGTAAATTAGCCGACCCTTGCGCTCAATGACGCAAACTCATTTTTCCGACTCTGGGAATTGTCAAACGTGGATCTTTCTTCGACACGCCGCAGGCTTGCTCTTGGTGGTGTTTTTGCATTGTCTGTAACAATGACTGGCTGTATTAGCTCTGAAGGCCTGGGCCCACAAGCGGACCCACAGGCGGCTGAGGCTATGGCATACGGTAATGCGATTAAAACGGCCCAGAAAGATGCTGCTTGGCCCAAGCAACAATGGTGGAAGGCACTTGGCGACCCGCAATTAGATAATTGGGTTGGCAAAGCGGTGGCAAACAGCCCAACCATGGCCGAGGCGCAAGCGCGTATTCGCAATGCCATGGCCGTTGCTGGCCTTACCGCCGGGAGCAGCACCCCAAAACTGAACGTTGACGCCAGTATCAAACGGCACAAGTGGGCCACCGATAACTTTTATGGCCCGGGTGAGCTGACGGGTGCCAATACTTGGGACAATAGCCTTGGCTTAGGTTTTTCCTACGTGCTGGATTTTTGGGGCCGGGAAAAAAATAAAACCGAGGCGGCCCTTAACCGTGCCCAGGTGACGGTGGCTGAAAGCCAAGCGTCGCAGCTAAGCCTGGAATCGCAAATGGTGAAGGCTTACATCGCCTTTTCTTACGACTATGCCGAACGCGACGTGAAACAGGCGCTGCTCAAGCAGCAGCAACATATTCTGGCGCTGGTTAAGCAGCGGCTGGATGGTGGCCTTGGCACCGAGCTCGACGTAGCCCAGGCCCAGGCGCCGATCCCGGCGATGGAACAAGCGCTGGAAGATGTGAATGAACGCCTGGCGCTAAGCCGCAATGCCATTGCTGTGTTGGCCGGACTTTCCCCGGCGGCCGGGGCGCAGTTAAAACGGCCGGCCATGAATTTAACCCAGGCACCGAGCATTCCGTCGGTGGTGCCGCTGGCATTGGTTGGCCACAGGCCCGACGTGGTGGCTAGCCGTTGGCTGGTAGCGTCCTATGCGCGGGATATCGATGCCGCCAAGGCCGACTTTTATCCTAATATTAACCTGGCGGCCAGCGTTGGCCTGTCAGCGGTGAATGGCAACATTCTGAATTTTCTTGATAAAGACAAGTTCACCTACACCGCAGGCCCGGTGTTGTCGCTGCCGATTTTAGACGGTGATACCCGCCGTGACACCTTGGCGTCTTACAGCGCGGGTTATGACATTGCGGTCGCCAAATACCGGCAAACCCTGCTTGGGGCGCTTAAGGGCATTTCCGACCAACTTATCCGCCTGCATTCCCTTGATAAGCAGCAGCAATTGGCAGCCAAAGCGGTTGCGGTAGCGCAGCAAAGCTACGATTTAACCCTGAAGTCTTATCAAGGTGGCTTAAGCACCTATATGGATGTGCTTAATACAGAGCAAAACCTGTTTACGCAAAAACTGGTGGTTGAACATCTGGTTGCCTCTCGCCTGGCGGCCCATGCGGCCTTGCAGGTTGCCTTAGGTGGCGGCTTGGATGACGACAAAGACAGCCCGCAGGCCAAACAGATGAAGCCCACTAAGGTAGCAATCCGTCATGACCACTGAGGTTCGCCAGTGGCTGCCTAGTCTCGACGACTGGCGCCAGGCTTTTACAGCCTGGGCCAGAACCGATGGCGTGAACTGGATTTATCTGTTCAAACTGGTGCTGGCGGCGTCCCTAACCTTGTCGTTGGCGATGGCGCTACAAATGCAGCGCCCCAGCACTGCCATGATCACCGTGTTTGTGGTGATGCAGCCGCAATCGGGGCAGGTAATAGCCAAAGGCATGGCGCGGTTGGTTGGTACCGTGATCGGCTTGTCGGTCATGGTGGTGTTGGTGAGCTTATTTGCGCAGCAGCGCTGGCTGTTTTTAGGCGCCATGGCGCTGTGGATAGGCTTTTGTTTAACCGGTGCCTCCCGCTACCGTGACATGCGTTTTTACGCGTTTGTGTTGTCTGGCTATACCGCAGCCCTGATTGGTTTACCCGCCACTATTCACCCGGAAACGGCGGTGATGCAGGCCATCTGGCGGGTGCTGGAAATTAGCTTGGCTATTTTCACCACTACCCTGGTTAGCGTGTTGGTGTTTCCGCAAAGCACCAATGCGGCGCTACGCAGCGCCATTGGCAGCCGTTTCGGGCGCTTTGCCGGTTTTGTTATCGCGCATTTAGACGGCAAAGACGCCGGGGTGCTTCGCAAAATCAACGTTGAGTTTGCAGCGCAAGCGGTGGGCCTTGAGAACATGCGTTCGGCCTCGGCCGTTGAAGACCCCAATACCCGGTTACGAAACCGCCGGCTTATTCACCTTAATAATGACTTCCTGGGGCTGTTAACGCGGTTTAACGGCTTGCACCGCCAGCTTAATCGCCTGCACGAGCACGAGCTAGAGATGGTCATTGCGGCGCTGGCACCTGCTCTTGAAAGCGTAAAAGCCGAACTGGCGCCGTGGCCGGATCAGTCGATGAATGCCAAAGAAGCGGGCGACATGGCTGAAAAGCTCGAGGCTTTTTTACCGCAGTTGATGCAGTGCATTCGTGAGGCTCGCCAGCAGTTTGTGGCGCAGTACTCTGAACATGCCATGTTGCTTGAGTTCAATACCACTGCCGAGCTTTTGTTCCAGTTTTGTGCCGGCCTGCAGGGGTATATGCGCTCGCACCATGCCCTGGCAAACCCGCACCACCATAGTGAAAGCCTGCCTGGCGACTTTGCTTCAAAAACCAATTTGCTGGCGTCGCTGGTTGCCGGTGGCCGGGTGGCGTTGGCTATTTTTCTCGGTGGCGCCATTTGGTTTGCACTGGATTGGAAAGCTGGGCCCTATTTGCTGGCCAACGTTGCCGCCATTAGCTGTTTGGCCTCCGGGATGCCGAACCCTTCAAAAATGGCGGTGCAAATGGCCATTGGCACCTTGCTTGGCGGCATTTTCGGGGTGCTGGAAAGCGTTTATGTTTTTCCGATGATAGACGGTTTGCCACTGCTGCTAATGGCTACTCTACCGGTCATTTTGCTGGGCGGCTGGTTAACCTTAAACCCGGCGCGGATGGGTATCGGTTTGGGCTTGATGGTGATGTTCACCATGGGCTCCATTCCCAATAACCCGGCCGTTTATGACCCGCTTAGCGTTATCAGTAATTACACCGGCCTGTTTTTGGGCTCGGTACTGACAGCGGTGATTGCCAGTGTCATTTTGCCGCCAGCCAGTGGCTGGATGTGGTGGACTTTGGAACGTGAGTTACGCAACACCTTATCGATGGTCAGCGAAGATGACTTAGATGGCCTTAGTGGCCGTTTCGAAAGCCGTTGCCGCGACGTCTTGAGCCAAGCCTATGGGCTGTCGGCCCGGCGCCCAGACATTCAAACCGAGTTGGTGCAGTGGAGCCTTATCGTACAGGAGGTGGGGCACGCGATGATCAATTGGCGCCAGGAGCTCAAGCAGATGAATGCGGCAGATGCCAAAGCTTGGGGGCCAGAGCTAAGGCAATTGTCTGAGCGGTTAACGGCGCTATTTGCCAATCCGTCGATGGCGGCGTTAACCCAGGCCCAAGATCAGGTACATGACATGATTTTGCGTATTCATGGCCACCTGGATGAACAGGATCATTTTGATCGCTCTTCGCTCAGGCGGACCTTGAGTTTTCTGCACTTTGTTCGCACCACGCTGCTGGATAGGTACTCCATCCTCCAACGTAAATGTTTGAAAGGAGCCGAAGATGTTCGCCATTGATTGGTTCAGAGAGTCGGCCATGGAAGGGTTACTGGTGCCGACCCTGATGCTGATTTTTATCTCAGCTCTGTTTGTTACCTTTGCTTGTGATTGGTTGATAACGCGGTTGGGTCTTTACGATTTGGTATGGCACGCCTCCCTGTTCCGGGTGTCGTTGTTTGTGTTGATTTTCAGCGGTCTAGCACTGCTTATTTATTAATTTTTTGGCGATAGCATTATGAAACTGAAATCGGTTATCAGCTTTGCTGTTACATTAGTCATACTGTGTGCGGCGATAGCAATGGGCCATAGTTTGTGGCGTCACTATATGGACGCTCCCTGGACCCGCGACGGGCGGGTGAGGGCCAACATTATTAATGTGGCTTCTGACGTGTCTGGCCGGGTGGTAGAAATGCCGGTGAAAGATAACCAGGAAGTGAAAAAAGGCGACCTGCTGATGCGCATTGACCCCGATAAATATCAGATCGCGGTCGAGCAAGCACAAGCCTTGGTTGATGCCCGTAAAGCGGCCATGAACATGCGCGATGCCGACGCCAAGCGTCGTATTGCCCTTGACCGCAAAGTGGTATCCCGTGAAAGCCTGGACGACGCGTCCAATGCCGCTAATGTTGCCAAAGCCGAATACAAACAGGCGTTGGCGCAGCTGGATGAAGCCAAGTGGAACCTGTCACGCACTGAGGTAAGAGCACCGGTTGACGGTTATGTTACCAACCTCAATGTGCATCAGGGCGACTACGCCACCGCAGGTCAGCCGCAGTTGGCCGTAGTCGACAAGCATTCTTATTGGGTTTATGGCTATTTCGAAGAAAATAAATTGCCAAAAATCCAGGTTGGGGCACCGGTACGCATCGAATTGATGAGTGGCCAGGTGCTCAAAGGACACGTAGACAGTATTACCAGAGCGATTTACGACCGGGATAACCCGCAAAGTCGTGAGCTGGTTGCCGATGTGAACCCCACCTTTACTTGGGTACGTCTGGCGCAGCGCATTCCAGTGCGGGTACATATCGATAAGATCCCCAAAGGCCTGGTATTGGCTGCAGGTACTACTGCCACCGTGATTGTTGAGCCTCGCGAGCCTCGGGCTGGCTGAGTCTCTGTACCCCGTTTTATAGGAGAGATGATGGATATACTGCACAATATGCGAGTTTTCGTGCAGGTTGCCGAAACAGGCAGTTACACAGCGGCAGCGACCATTCTGGATTCTACAACTGCCAGTGTGTCCCGCGCCGTGAGTAATCTAGAAGCTCACCTTCAAGCTCGACTGTTACACCGTTCCACCCGCCGTTTAGCGCTGACCGAAGTAGGTCAGCGTTATTTATTACGCTGCCAGCAAATTCTGCCCATTATTGAAGAAGCAGAAGCCGAGGCTTCCGATGCACATGCCCGCCCCCGGGGCGTGTTGCGCCTGCATTCCATGACCGGCGTTGGCCAGCATTACGCTATTCGGGCCATCAACCATTACCGCGATATGTTCAACGAGGTCACCTTTGAGTTGACCTTGGCCAACCGTATTCCTGACTTGTTGGAAGAAGGCTACGACATCGCCATTGTGCTTAGTACCCAACTGCCCAACTCTAGCTTGATTTCACGGGTGATTGGTCGCACCTACAGCGTGCTTTGTGCTTCCCCTGAATATCTGAAGCTTCGCGGCGAGCCGAAAACGCCAGAAGAACTTAAAGAGCATGACTGCCTGCGTTTGGTCAGCCCGGTGCTGCCGATGGACAACTGGGAAATGGAAGGCCCCGACGGCCAGTTAACCGTTGAGCTTGGGCCGTCACCACTGCAAGTGAACGTGGGCGATGCCATTGCTGAAGCCGCCGCTGGCGGTTTAGGCATTGCGGCGTTACCGCTGTATTCGGCAGTGGATATGTTGCAGCGGGGCGAATTGGTAAGAGTGTTGCCGGAATACCGGCTGCAAGATTTGAACATTCACGCCCTTTACCCGTCGCGCCAATACCTTGATGCCAAGGTCAAAACCTGGGTTGAGCTATTGCAGCAATCGATTCCCAGCTGGATAGCGCAAGACGAGAAGATGATTCAAGAGCTCAGCCTTTCTCGGCGTATCTAAGGCCGCCTAACAACCAGGCTGACCTTCAACAATGTTGTTGTTCAGTCTGGTTCAAGTGATGTAAAAGCCGCTTTTTAAAACGTCTTACTGGCCTTCAACAAAGTGCGAGCTGTGCCTAAGTGCTTTAAAAATAAATGGTCTTCGCCTTGGCCTTTGTCTATTCATCCGTTTAAATAAAAACAAATAGCAATCGACATGGCTTATGGAAAAGCGTCTTCCTTTTATCGTTGTCTTGCTGCTAGCCGTGGTATTAGCGGTAGTGGGCGTGCGTTGGCTGGTACAGATCCTTGGGCACCAACAGCACGATGCACACATGCTGGCCAAGGCCCGGCAACTTTCACGGGTGATAAGCCTTTATCCCCAGCTCCCCCCCGGCCCGGTGTGGGAAGCGCTGACTAACGACAGCGACATCCATATAGCGGTGCTCTATGTCGATGGCAAGCCGGTGATGGAAACACGTGCTGACTCACCCGGCAGTGGCCAATATCAACGTTTGCAATTGCGGCTCAGTAACGAGCGGCTGCTGAGTTTTTCCTTCAACCACCACCCGCTGCCGTGGCAACTGGTACTCACGGCGATGACGCCGATGCTATTGGCTTTTGTACTGCTACTGTGGCTACTGCTGCGGTTGGTACGCCATTGTCTTGGCCAGCGCCAAGAAATCTATGCCTTTGAAAAAGAAGTAAAACAGAACCAAATTGCCAGCAGCGGTACCTTCCCTGAAGTGCGCCAGGCCCTATTAACCTTGCAGCGCCGCGTTCACACCCTGGAATCTCAGCAGCAGCAAATAGACAGCTTGTTGCACAGCGCTGCTTGGCTGGATGAGGAAAGTGGTCTTGGTAACCGTTTGTTCTTCGAGCAACGCTTGGCTAGTTGGTTACAAGAGCTGGAGGGCAATCGCATTGGCTGTGTGATGCTGCTCGAGCTCAGTAACCTAGATAAGGTAAAAGCAGACGCACTCAGCCAATGGCGGCAGGGATTGGTCAGCTTGTTGCACGACAAAGCCGCCCTTTGGCCGGACGCGGTGCTGGCCCGCGTTGATGAAGACGAATACGCACTGTTGTTGCCGCAAATGCCCAGTAAAGAAGGGCAGGCCTTTGCCTTGGGGCTACTGAGTGACGTGCAGCGCTTACAAACCCCTTCGCCGTTTCCGGCTGAAGATTGGGTGCACCTGGGGTGGACGCTTTATCAGGCCGGTGACGAAGCCAGTAGCTTGCTGGATAAAACCGAAATGGCCCTGCGTGCGGCGCAGCTGCAGGGCGAAAACGCCATCATGACCGCCGATGTTGAATCGATGCCGCAGCTGGAAACCGGCAGCGTGCGTTGGCGCACCTTGTTAGAGCAGGTGCTTGCTCGTAAAGCCATTATGCTGGCCAGTGAACCGGTGCACAGCCTGGATGGCAACATTAATCATCTACGGGTAAGAGCGCTTATCAACGACCCTAAGGGTAAGCAAATCGACGATAGCGTCTTTATGCCAATGGCGTGCCGGGTTGGCCAGGAAGAACCCTTGATGCGGCTTTGCTTGCAGCAACTATTGGGGCGCCTGGGCCATGCCCGCAACCGCGGGCACCGCTTGGCGTTTCGACTTTGTGTCGATGCCCTGTTAAAAAATGGTTTTAACCGTTGGCTGCAACTGGCGCTAATGGAAGTGCGGGACCTATTGCCGCAGCTAACCTTGATTGTGACCGAGCATGAGCTTCAGCAGCATGGCAACAAGTTAATAGAGCCTTTGCAGCAGCTGAGTGCTATCGGGGTTGGCATCATGGTGGACCGCATCGCCAGCCATTCCCAGCAAGCCCAGTGGCAGCAAATTAAACCGCGAATGCTCAAGCTCCATGGCGCCATGGTGCGCCATATTCATCGTAATAGTGACCAACAACTTTGGGTGCAGCGGTTGGTACAAAAAGCGGTGGATACCAACACCGAAGTGCTGGCCAGCGGCATTGTCGACAACCAGGAACGGCTTTGTTTGCACCGGCTCGGTGTCAGTGGCGGTGACGGGCCCTTATTTGGCCATGGTGCCTGGGATTTACTTTAAGCCACCGGCCAGCGCCCTTGCTGGCGTAGCGCTTCTAACCCCTGCAAGCCGCCGGTGTGTATCAGCACAATGCGTTTGCCATCCAATAAGCCCGCTTGTAACTGCTGCCAAAATGCCAACAGCATTTTGCCGGTGTAGATGGGCTCAATCGGCAGGGCAAATTGTGCAGCCAAGTGCTGCATTTGTGCGGCCATTTGCGGTGTGAATTTACCAAAGCCCGGCCCTTCAAAACCGGTTAACAGGCGGTAATTTCGATGCTGGCACTGGCGTGTGCTGAGCAGTTCATCGATTTTGGTTGGCAGGCTGGCGTCTTTTACCGCGGCAACGCCGACGATTTCCCCTTGCCCCTTTGCACCAAAAACCAGCCCAGCCAATGTTCCCCCCGAGCCTACCGGCACCCAGATTTGATCCCAAGGCTCATCGAGATCTCTAACTAATTCTGCAACACCATCAAGGGCTTGTGGAGAAGACCCTCCTTCGGGCAGTAACAGCCAGCCAGGGCGCTGCCATTGGCCGAGCCTGGCGGGGTCGTGGCGTTTACGGTAATCCTCGCGGCTGACAAAAGTCAGTGCCATTCCAAGCTGTTGGCAGTGTGCCAACGTGGGGGTGAGTTGTTGATGGCCCCTGACCAAACCATGGGCGGCTAAGCCCTGGCGCTGGCAGGCGGCAGCGAGTGCCAAAAGATGATTGGAGTGTGGGCCACCAAAACTAATAACACCATGATAACAAAGTTCTTTTGCTACGCTTATTGGGTATTTGAGTTTTCGCCATTTATTGCCCGAAATTAAAGGATCAAGCAAGTCGTCTCTTTGGACGGTTACTAAAACCTTTTTTTTCGATAGGCTTGCCAATGTGATGCGTTGTTTAAGCGATTTGGACAAGGGTGTTATCACCTCGAGTGATACAGGGTTCGGCGCTGGACAGGGAGAATAGGATAGCCATGAAGTGGTTTTCTAAAAAGGCATCAACGAAACAGTGGGGGATAGCACTGTATCAGCAAAGTATTAGTTTGGCTGCGCAAAGTGGCCAGGCACAGCATTTTGAATGCCAGGGACCGGCCCAGTGGCCAGCGGTGCTGGCGGCGTTGCCTGTTGGCGATAAAGACCAGGTGCGTCTGGTGTTGCCACACAGTGAACTCAGTAGCCTTTCTGTCGATAAGCCCCCCACCGAACCCATTACCGAGGGCCTCTTTTGGGCGCTGAAAGATGCGGTGCCTATCCCTCCCCATGATTTGCAGTTTGATTACTACGACTTGCCGGCACAGCCCATCGGCCGTGAAAGGGTCAATGTGGTTTGTGCCAGCAAGGCGCTACTCAAAGGGGTTTGCCAGGCCATTCCTGCACAAGTGGTTTCCCTTGCCAATGAAGAAATGACCCTGCGGTTTTTATTTCCGGCCAGTGATGCAGGTCGTCCTTTGTTGCTTTTACGCCTCAATGGCGATGGCGACTTGCTATTAGCCATCTATCATCAAGGAATGTTGTTTTTTTCTAGATGGTTACAGGGATACCGGCTGATGCAGGATGAACTGGATCCTTACCTTCTTTCCGAACGGCTGACCTTGGATATTCAGCGCGCTATGGATTATTTGGAAAGCCAATTACGCCAACCGCCGGTGGAAAAAATCATCTTGGCGTTAAACGAGCTATTGGACGAATCCCTGGCGCCGTTGCTGGCCGAAAGCTTTGGCCTACCGGCCCAATCGCTGGCCGATTATTTACAGATCCCCGACAGCCCCTGGGCGGCGTTAGCGGCGGCAAGGGGTAGCGATGAAGCATAACCTCAACCTGCTAAGCGCTGAGTTATTACCGCCGCCGCAAAGCCTTAACGCCCGCACCTTACTGTTGAGTTGGGCACTGGTGACGGCGGCGTTGGCTTTGGCGCTGGGGTTTGGCTATTGGCAAAAAAGTCAGGTGTTGGGCCAAAAACAGCAGCTACAGGCGCAGCTAAAGCAAAAACAAAAACAACTCACGGCTAAAGAAACCGCGTTAAAAGGCCATGTGGCAGACAAAGCCCTTTTAGCGCAGCGCGATTTACTTGCCTTGGATCGCGACAACGCCAAGGCGTTGCTGACTCGGGTAGATGAACTGAATCAGCTACCGCAAGACGGCTTTTCACCGGTACTGCAAGCCTTGGCCGAAAGCACGGTCAATGGGCTTTGGTTAAACGACATTCGCATTGAAGGGCAGCAGCTTAGCCTGACCGGTCATGCCTTCAAAGCGCCCTTGGTTATGCAGTGGCTACAGGGCTTTGCCAGCCAACCGGCCTTGGCCGGGCGCCAGTTTGGCCGTTTGGCAATGGACCAGCAAAAGGACGGCAACATGGCCTTTAGCCTTGCCAGCGGAGCAGCCCATGAAGCTCATTGAATGGTTTGAGGCATTGGCAAGGCGTGAAAAGTTACTGGTGATGGCGGCTGGCTGGGTGCTGCTGATTGGCGGCCTGGGGCTGAGTTGGTTGCAACCGTTATTAACCAGCAATGCTGCCGTTAGCAAACTCAATGCGCAGCAGCGCGCCGAACTTAAAAACCTGGATGCGCAGCTGGCGGTGGTTGATGCCAAGCTGGCGGCCGACCCGAACCTCGCCGTCCATCAAGAAATCGTCCGGTTGCAGGATGAGCGGCAGACACTGGAGCAGAAAATTCATCAGGGCACCCAGTCTCTGGTACCGCCAGAAGCCATGGCCTCATTGCTGCGGGCGCTGTTATCAGGCACCGGCCAGCTGCAACTGGTGAAGCTGGAAAGCGAACCGGCCAAACCCCTGGCCGAAGACAAAGATAAAGACCAAAAAGCCGGCCAGCTTTATCGCCATGGTTTGGTGTTAACCCTTAAAGGCAGTTACTTGCCAACCCTCGAATTTTTAAAGCAAGTCGAGAAACTGCCTTGGCGATTCTACTGGCAGAGCCTGGACTTTAAGCAGAGCCAATATCCCGATGCGAACATCCAGATCCATGTTTATACCCTGGGCACCAGCACTCATTACCTTGGCGCTTAGTGCGCCGCTGCTGGCCCAAACCTTAAAAGACCCGACGCGGCCGCCCGGCGAGCACGTTGGCAGTGCCGGCCAGGCGCAAGCACCGTTGACACTGTCGGCGGTATTAGGCAGCCAGCCAGCGCTGGCCATTATTAATGGTCAGGTGCTGAAGGTGGGCGACAAGGTCCAAGGGTGGACGCTACGCCACATTTTTAAAGACGAGGTGTTGTTGGTGAGTGCTGGCCAGCAACAAAAATTGACTGTGTTTGACCATAGCGCCGTGACGTCGGCATATCAGAACGGACATTGAGGAAGCCAATGTTGAACAGGATTTTCCGCATTTCTCTGACCCTGTTGACCATCACCGTGTTGGCCGCCTGCCAGACGCCGTCTGAGCGTAACACCCAAAATGGGGTGAAGGCGTTAAAGTCGGAATTACCCAAGCCAAGCCAAGCCCGCACCCCGCAGCCACCGGCGGCGGTGGAAAAAGAGTTGTTGTCGGGGTTGGTGGCACCGGCGCCCATTCCTGAGCAGCGCATCAACGTGTCTGCCAAAGACACCGACGTGCGCGATTTACTGACTGGTTTGGTCAAAGGCACACCTTATTCGTTGGCCATGCACCCGGGGGTGACCGGTAAGGTGAGCTTGGATCTGCACAATGTCACCTTGGCAGATGTGTTCTCGGTACTTGAAGATCTCTACGGCTACGATATTCGCCGCCAGGGCAATTTGATTCGGGTTTACCCCGCAGGTCTTCGCACCGAAACCATCGCCGTTAACTATCTGCTGATGACCCGCAAAGGCTTGTCGCGCACCTCTATTACCTCGGGGCAATTAACCGACAAAAACAACAACAATGGCTACAACAGCAATGCCAGTAGCAATAACAACAACGGCAACAATAGCCTTAATAACGGCTCCACTAACCAGATGACCTCCGGCACCCGCCTTGAGTCGAGTTCAGAGGCGGACCTGTGGGATAGGCTGCAGTCGGTGCTCACCGCCATGGTTGGAAAAGGTGACGGCCGTATGGTGGCGGTTGACCCGTTATCCGGGCTGGTAACGGTAAGGGCCTACCCTGATGAGCTGCGTAATGTCCGGGACTTTCTGACCCAGACCCAAGATCACTTGCAGCGCCAGGTTGTCCTGGAAGCGAAAATTGTTGAGGTCACCCTCAACAACGAATACCAGCAAGGTATTAACTGGACCCAGGCGCTGCTTTACGACAAGGGCAATACCTCGCTGAACCTCACCACCTCTGGGGTAAGCCTGGGTAACACCATTACCTCGACCTTGGGGGGCGTTAGCGCACTCACGTTCACCAGCACCGATTTCACCTCGGTTATTAACCTGTTGGATACCCAGGGCGATACCCAGGTGCTGTCGAGCCCGAGAATAACCGCCACCAATAACCAAAAGGCGGTGATTAAAGTCGGCAGCGATGAGTATTTTGTGACTGACATTTCCTCTAACGCTAGTACCACCACCTCGTCCACCAGCAATATCAGTTCCGATATCGAACTCACGCCATTTTTCTCCGGCATTGCCTTGGATGTAACGCCGCAAATTTCCGCCGATGGCCACGTGTTGCTGCATGTGCACCCTTCGGTGACCGACGTGGAAGAGCAAGACAAAACCATCACTGTTACCAGCAACGGCGAAACCAACGAAACCACTTTGCCGCTGGCGTACAGCGACATTCGTGAGTCCGACACCATAGTGCGGGCCAAAACCGGTGATGTGGTGGTGATTGGCGGCCTGATGCGCACCAACACCAAGCAGCAAACGTCGAAAACACCACTGCTGGGCGACATTCCCTGGCTTGGGCAGCTCTTTACTAGCCGCCACGACGTGAAACAAAAAACCGAGCTGGTTATTTTGCTAAAACCCACCGTCATTGAAGGCAGCCAAGACTGGATACCCCAGGTGAACCGCACCAATGCCCTGTTAGACAAATGGTATCCAGAGGGTAAGTGATGTACCTGCAGCATTTCGGCCTCAAAGAAAAACCGTTTGGGCTTACCCCCAGCACGGCTTTTTATTGTGACTTACCCATGCATGGTGAGGCGCTGGACGTGCTGAAGTTGGCCCTGACCGACGGTGAGGGCTTTATTAAGATTGTTGGGGAAGTGGGCACCGGTAAAACCCTGTTATGCCGGCGTTTGCTTGCCGAACTACCCGAGCGTTTTGCCCCAGCTTACTTGCCTAACCCTGATTTAAGCCCAGGGGAGCTGCGCTGGGCCTTGGCGATGGAGCTTGGGCTTAAGCAGGCTGGCAACATTGACCAGCAACAACTGGGGCAACTGCTGCAGCGCCAACTGTTGGGGCTGGCGGCCAATGGCCGGTTGCCAGTGGTGGTTATTGACGAAGCCCAGGCGCTGCCCGATGAAACCCTCGAAGCGCTAAGGCTACTGACTAACCTTGAAACCGAATCACGCAAGTTGTTGCAAGTGGTGCTTTTAGGCCAGCCGGAGCTAGACGGTCGGCTTCGCCAGCACCATTTACGCCAGCTTAGCCAACGCATCAGTTTTCATTACCGGCTGCGGCCAATGAACCGGCGAGAGGTGGGGGTTTATGTTAATCACCGCCTGCATTGTGCGGGTTGTCAAAAGCCGCTCTTTACCCGGCCCGCCCTTGGCGCGCTTTATCGCGCCTCCCATGGCGTACCGAGGTTGGTGAATATCTTGTGCCACAAAGCGCTGCTGCTCGCCTTCGGCAAGGGGCTTCCCCGTGCCGGCTGGCGACAAATGCGAATGGCTATCCGGGACACTGAAAGCTGCTACCGGGCAGCGGGAGCCGTGTTATGAGCGTGCTGAATCAAATGCTCAAGGATCTCGATAAACGCGGCGCTGTGGTCAACGACATCGCGAGCGATACCCATGCAGGCAAACCTGCAAAGGCAAGCTGGCTTTGGCTGCTACTTTTGCCCGCGGCGGCGGCCATGGCCAGTGCCGGCTGGTGGCTCAAAGGCGACATGATGGCGAAAACGCCGCCACCGGTTGCGGCTGCGGTGCCAGTGGCGCCCAAAACCGCCGCCGTCTTGGCAAGCGTGACGGCAAAGCCTGTTGATGTGGCGCCAGCCGGCCCTGGCGCTGCCCCCGCCGTTATTGCGCCGCCTAAGGTCTCGGCGCCGGTTACCTCCGCCCCTGCGCTAATGGTCAAGGCCACGCCTGCCGTGCAGTCAGCCCCTACTCATGTGACTAAAAATACCGCCTTGACGCCGCCAAAAGCGGCGAGCCCCGTATCGCCTGCGGTTAAGGCCGCGCCATCTACCGCTGCCAAGGTGAAGCGAGAAGTGCTCACCCCCAGCCAACAGGCGCAAGGCCTTTATCAAAGTGGTTTATTGGCCTGGCAACAGCAGCAAGTGTTGGAAGCTGAAAGTGATTGGAAAAAGGCGCTGGCCGCCAAAGAAGATTTCAAACCGGCAAGACTGGCGCTAGCCAGTCTGTACCAGCAGCAGCGGCGCCTGGAAGATGCTGCCGCCGTCTTGCTGCCAATGAGCGATAGCGACAGCGATATTAGCCTGGCGCTGGCCCGAGTGTTGGTGCAGCAAGGCAAGGTTGCCGATGCTTACCAGCAGCTGGAAATGACGCCGCCCACCACCAAAACTGGCCTGCAATTAAAAGCCGAGCTGGCCCGCCTGAGTGGCAACTTACCGGCGGCGGCTGATCAATATCGCCGCCTTGCCAACCGTTACCCGGACGATGGCCGCCTGTGGATGGCACTCGGTTTAACCTTGGAAGGTTTGCATCAAAATAGCGATGCCAAAGCGGCTTACCAAAAAGCGCTGGCGGCGGCGTCGTTATCGAATGAAGCGCGCCGTTATGCGCAAAGTCGCTGGCAGGCGCTAGGGAGGCCTCAATGAGTCAACCTCGCCTGAAAACCCGCTTGGGCGACCTACTGGTTACCGAGCGCATCATTACCGAAGAGCAGTTACGGCAAGCCCTTGCCAGTCAGCACCGTTTGGGCCGCAAGCTGGGCCGTACCTTGGTGGAACTGGGCTACCTGAGCGAACACCAGTTGCTGAGCTTTTTGTCGCAACAGCTGAAGATCCCCTACCTGGATATTGCCGAGCGCCGCTTGGACCCCAACGTCGCCAAGCTGATACCGGAAGTCTTGGCCCGGCGCTACCGGGCGCTGGCTTTGGAAGCCGATGACGACACGGTATTAATCGGCATGTCCGACCCTGCCGATTTGCAGGTACTCGATGCCCTTGAAGAGCGATTGGCCCCCCGGGAATTGCGGCTGGCGGTGGTGGAAGAAGCGCAGCTTCTTAACGCTTTTGACTCCATTTACCGGCGTACCCAGGAAATAGCCAGCTATGCCTCGCAGTTAGAAGAAGAGCACCAACAAACCGCCGATTTTGATTTTGGCTCCCTGGGCCGAGAAGAAGGCGAAGGAGGCGCTACCGTTGCCCGCTTGCTGCAATCGCTATTTGAAGATGCGGTGCAGATGCGCGCCTCTGATATTCATATCGAACCGGAGCAAACCCAACTGCGCATTCGCCAACGGGTTGATGGGGTGCTGCACGAAAACGTCCTCAAAGAAGCGCGGGTGGCATCGGCACTGGTGCTGCGCCTAAAGCTGATGGCCGACCTGGATATTTCCGAGCGGCGCTTGCCGCAAGACGGCCGTTTTCACATGAAAATTCATGGCCATGCTATCGATGTGCGGATCTCCACCATGCCGGTGCAGTTTGGTGAAGCGGTGGTTATGCGGCTTTTAGACCAAACCTCTGGGGTGCTGTCCCTTGCTGACACCGGTATGCCAGACGAGCTGGTTGAACATTTTCGCCGCAACCTCAAGCGCCCCCATGGCATGGTGCTGGTCACCGGCCCTACCGGTTCCGGTAAAACCACCACCCTTTACGGGGCGCTGGCGGAACTCAATGAACCGGCCAAAAAAATCATTACCGTTGAAGATCCGGTGGAATACCGGCTGCCGCGCATTAACCAAGTTCAGGTTAACCATAAAATCGGCTTGGACTTTTCGCAGGTGCTGCGCACGACGTTGCGTCACGACCCCGATATTCTCATGGTGGGGGAGATGCGGGATGAAGAAACGGTGGAAATTGGCCTGCGCGGCGCTATTACCGGCCACTTGGTGCTGTCCACTTTGCACACCAACGACGCGGTAACCTGCGCCCTGCGCCTGATTGATATGGGCGCCCAGGGCTATTTGGTGGCCAGTGCCTTAAGGGCGGTGCTGGCCCAGCGCCTGGTGCGCCGTCTTTGCAGTAAATGCGCCAAGCCCCAAGTCATTGATCCAAAAGATAAACCTTTGATTGAGCAGACGTTAGGAGAGCCGTTAACCACAACCACTTTTAAAGCACCTCATGGCTGCCAAGCCTGTAACCATACCGGCTACCGCGGCCGTATTGGCGTGTTTGAGCTTCTAGAGTTAGACGCAGCCATGAACGAGGCCATGCGCAGCCAAGACCCGCAAGGTTTCACCGCCGCTGCCCACCGTCACCCCCTTTATCGTCCCTTGGCGCTGATGGCGCTGGATTACGCCCACCAAGGCATCACCTCTATTGAGGAAGTGTTGAAGCTTTGGGATAGCGGGGAGGCCATGGCATGAGCCAGTTTTACTATCGTGGCCGTGACGAACGTGGCCAAGCGGTGAAAGGCTTGGTTGATGCTGGCTCTCAGGAAGCCGCCTTCGATGTGCTGCTGGCGCGGCGTATTCGCCCTGAATCAGTGCATCCGGCACGCCAGCCCCTGAGCTTTAACCTGTTGAGCCCTAAGGTTGAGCTCGAAGACATGCTGATGCTGTGCCGGCAGATGTATTCGCTGACCAAGGCCGGTATTCCCATTTTGCGGGCCGTGGCCGGGATGGCTGAAACCACGCCATCAAAGGTACTGCGGGGGGTCTTGGCCGACATTGCCAGTCAATTGGAGTCAGGCCGCACCTTATCTACCGCTATGAATCGCCATCCCAAGGTGTTTCCGAGTTTGCTGGTGAGTGTGGTGCATGTGGGTGAAAACACCGGCCGTTTGGATGATGCCTTTTTGCAATTGGCCGAGCACTTAACCCAAGAGCAAGAAACCCGGCGCCGGGTGAAATCAGCGGTGCGCTACCCAAGCTTTGTGGTGATCGCCATCGCCATTGCCATGGTCATTGTTAACACCATGGTTATTCCCCAGTTCGCGCAAATCTTCCGAAAATTCCACGCCGAGCTGCCGCTGCCAACCCGCATCCTTATCGGCACTTCCGACTTTTTTGTTCACTACTGGTTTGTGCTGCTGCTGGCGGTGGTGGCCGCCGTGTTTGCTTGGGTCAGGTGGCTCAAAACCCATAACGGCAGGCTTTTTTGGGACAGCAAAAAACTCAAGTTGCCGGTAATGGGCTCCATTGTTTACCGGGCGCTGCTGGCCCGCTTTGCCCGTAGCCTAGGGATGATGCTCCGCTCCGGGGTGCCGCTGCCGCAAGCCTTGGCGTTAGTGGCTGATGCGGTTGATAACCTTTATATGAAGCAAAAAATTCTGGCCATGCGCCAGGGCATTGAAGGCGGTGAGAACCTGCTGCGCACTGGCAGCCAAAGCGGGCTGTTTTCACCGCTAATTTTGCAGATGTTCGCGGTGGGTGAAGAAACCGGCAACATCGATGAAATGCTGATAGAAGCGGCCGGTTTTTACGAACGAGAGGTGGACTACGACCTGGCAAACCTAACCGCCAAAATCGAGCCTATTTTGATTGTGTTTGTGGCGGGGTTGGTGCTGATGCTGGCGCTGGGTGTGTTCCTGCCAATGTGGGATCTGATGCGGGCCTATAAGGGGCAATAGATGAGCCATCGCTTGCTGCGGGTGTTAACACCGGTGGCGGTGATGCTGGTGCTGATGGCGGTGCTGCTGGCAAGGGCGCCGGGAGATAAAGACTTAGCGGCAACCTGGATGGATCAGGCGCAGCTGACCTTTACCAAAGAAATGAATCAAGTGCGGGTGCTGTGGGAGCAACAAAAAGGCAACACGGTGCACTGGCAAGGGCGGTTGGTGGCCGTTAATGACGACGGTTGGCCGCTGCCGCCCTGCGAGCAGTTATGGCAAGACTTTGGCTTACCGCTGTCGCTGGGTGGTGAACCGGTACAAATCATTTGGCTTGGCCGTTACTGCCGCTTTGCCATCGAGGATGCAGGGTTTGATTACTGGCCAAAAAGTGGCCGGATAAAAACCCTAAGACAAGGAGACTGGGAGTGAAACAACAAGGTTTTTCGCTGATCGAGTTAGTCATCGTGATCGTCATTTTGGGGTTGTTGGCGGCGGTGGCCCTACCGCGTTTTTTAAATGTCACCGATGACGCCCAGGATGCCACCGTTGAAGGGGTTGCTGGCGGTTTTGCTACCGCCGTAGGCCTGGTTCGCGCCGAATGGGAAGTCGAAGGCCGTCCGTCCGGCGGTTCAAGTGGCGCTGGCGCTTATGTCACCTTGGATAACGAAACCATTTATGTCGATGGCGACAACGGCTACCCGGTCGGCACTGCCAGTGCCTCTAACACCGCCATGAGCGCCGATGCTTGCCTGGCGGTCATGGACGCCATTTTACAAAGCCCGCCACGTACCACCACCAGTGATAGCGACATTGGCAACAACCGTTATTTGGTGCGAATGCAAAGCGACAGTAGCGGCGACCTCTGCGTCTATTACCTTATAGCCACCCTTAATAAAACTTCGCTGCCTGCGGCCGGTGATTACGACACCGCCGGAGTTGGCAATAGCTTCACCTATAGGCCCTACACAGGGAAGGTGATGGTTTACAACAACAACTAGTTGGCCCAAACCCAATGCAACATGCAATCGGAGAGACGTTATGAACAGACAACAGGGTTTTACCCTTATCGAACTGGTCGTGGTGATCATTATTCTGGGGATCCTGGCGGTCACCGCAGTGCCTAAGTTCATCAACTTGCAAGATGATGCCAAGGAAGCAACTGCCAATGGCGTCGCGGCGTCCCTTAAAGGAGCATCGCAGTTGGTTTATGCCAAGGCATTGATCAACGGTAGTGACAGTGCCGCAAGTGGTAACACCGTGACTGTTAACGGTAATACCACCGTTGATCTGGTTTACGGCTACCCCGCCGCTACAGCCGCAGGGATTGGCAATGCGGTTGAAATTGATAACCCACCATGGGTTGGTGCGGTAAGTGGCACTGATTATGTTTACACCTATAACAGCGATACCACTTGTACCGTGACTTATACGGCGCCTACTGCTGCGAATGGCTCTCCTACTATTACCAGTGACTGTAGCGCCAACTGATGAAAGAGCATGCCTACACTAAGGCTTCTGGCTTCACCTTGGTGGAGCTGGTAGCCGTTATTGTGGTGTTGGGCATTCTTTCTGTTGTGGCGGGCAGTCGCTTTTTTGGCAGCAGTGGCGTGGACAATGTTGTGGCCCGCGATGAGCTGTTGGCGCTGCTGCGCCAAGTGCAAGTGCAGGCCATGGCGCAAACCGCCAGTAGCACTTGTGCCCAGGTGGTTATTACCAATAGTGGTGCCTCGGTGCCTGCCAGCAGTAGCTGCACCTTTTCCGGTGATGAGGGGTCGCAGCAGCAGGTGCTACTTAATAGTGGCAAGTTAGTGTTGTTGGTGGGCGGCGTTGCCGACACCAGTAGCACGCCGTTGGTGTTTGACGGCATGGGGCGCGTAGCGCGCTGTGCTAACGGTTGCACCTTAGAGGTACAAAACGACAGCACTGCTAGCCTCTGTATAGAGGCGCAAGGATATATCTACCCATGCTAAGGCAGCGTGGGGTTACCCTGATTGAACTGATTATCGGTATGGTGGTGCTGGGCATCGCCATTACCCTTATTACTTCCAGCTTATTACCTCTGGCACTGAATAACACCGACCCTTGGCATCAAGTCCGGGCGGCGGAATTAGGCCAGAGCCTGATGAATGAAATCCTCGCTAAACGCTATGACGAAAATAGCCCGTCAACTCAGCTGCGCTGTGGTGAAACCGGGGCGCCAGCCTGTTCTAGCAGTTTAGGGCCGGAATCTGGCGAAACGCGCGACAGCTATGACGATGTGGATGACTACAACGGCTTGGTGTTAACCGGCACCGATATCGCCAATATTCTTAACGAGTCACTCAACAGCATTTACAGCCAGTACCGGGTGTCTGTCACGGTGGTTTATGACGGCAATGCGCTGGGTTTATCGCCAGACGAAGCCAAACGCATTGATGTCACTGTTACCACCCCCGGCGGCAGCGCCACTGTGTTCTCTGCCTATAAGGGGAACTGGTAATGAAGGCGCGTGGCTTTACGCTCGTTGAACTGGTGGCGGTGATCGTGGTGATGGGTATTGTCGCGCTGGGTAGTTACGGCTACCTGCGCTTTGGTAGCCAGCTTTATGGCGACACCGTGGCAAGGGCCCACACCTTAAGCCAAGGGCGTTTTGCGGTAGAGCGGCTAACCCGTGAGCTGCGTAATGCCGTACCCAATAGCGTGAGGGTAAGCAGCGACGGCAGTTGCATCGAGTTTGTCCCCATTGCGGCGGCGGTGCGTTATTTCGATGCCCCTGTCGCCCCTGATAGTGGCAATACCATTAAGGTGGTGTGGGTTGACCCGGCTGGCACCACCCCCAGCAGTGGCGATGCCATTGATTGGAACAGTGACTTTTTCGGCACCAGCCTCTGGGCAATGCTAAACCCCACCCAGTCCAGCCAAATCTACAGCCCAGACGACAGCGACCGGCGCGTTATGGCGCTGGCAAGTTCTGCTTATGTAGATGACGGCTATTACCTGCTGACCTTGGCGTCTACCACCAGTTTCGCCAAAGACTCGCCCAGTATGCGCCTCTACCTTGGCGGCCAGCCGGTTAGCTTTTGCCAGGTAGGCGCTAATCTTTATCGATACGAAAACTACGGTTTTATTGCCAGCCAACCCTTGCCCAGTACCGGTTTAACCAATGGCCAACTGATGGCGCAGCAACTGGCCAGTAGTAGCTATCCGCTGTTTCGCTATGACAGCGCGGTACTGACCCGTAATGCCGTGGTGCATATCTTGCTCAAGTTTCAATCGGTGGGCGAGGACGATCTCTTCTTTAATTTGGAGGTCCATCAACCCAATGTCCCCTAACTTTTCTCGCCAAGGTGGCAGTGCGCTGGCGGTGGCGGTGTTTATCATTGTGGTAATGGCGCTGCTGGTAGCAGGGCTGGCGGCGCTGCTTAATCGTCAGTCTGGCACCGTGGTGTATGAGGTGTGGGGCACGCGGGCCTATTTAGCGGCCGAAAGCGGCTTGCAGGGCGGGTTGGTGCGGCTTTATCCCCTGAACGGCAGTGGTTTAAGTAGCTGCTTTAGCAGTTACCAGCAAGCCTTTAGCAGCAGTGGCCTAAACGGTTGCTCGGTTACGGTATCGTGCACCTTGGCCAGTAGCAGCGATGCGGATATGCCGAAAGTGGCCAGGGTGCGCAGCCAGGCCAGCTGCCAGACTGGGCGTATTACCACAGGCCGAACCTTGTCGGTGGAGGTGAGTGAATGAAGCGGCTGCTGTTGCTGGTTATGCTGCTGGTATTGCCAATGGCCGCCAAGGCCGCGGCTTATAACCTCAGTACCTTGCTCAATTCCAACGCCTATCGCAGTATTCCCTGCTCTGGCAGTTGGTCGCGAAGCGGCAGTGTGTATACCTGTACCGGCACTATTAGCCTGGCCTCGGGGGATACCATTAATGCCCTGGGTAATAGCACTGTTATCGCCAACGGCGGCTTTTCGCTTATCAACAACAGCATCGGCAGCAGCCTTGCCACCATTAACCTGCAATCAACCTATGGCACCATTACCAGCCAGGCCAGCACTGTGGTCTACGGCAATGTCACCAGCAGTACTGGCGCGGTTAATTTAGGGGGCGCCACCATTAACGGCAGTGTTAGCAGTGGCGGGACTGTGAGCCTTACCAGTAGCACCATTAATGGCAATGTCAGCGGCAATAATGGCGTTACTACCAGTAACAGCAATGTGACGGGAACCCTCACCTCATCAAGCGGGGCCATCAGCCTTAGCGGCGGCACCATTTCCGGTAAAGTCACCACCAGTTGCTGCACCTTAACCACCAACAACACCAACATGCTGGGCGGGGCGCAGGCGCAGTCTGGCATGACGGTCTCTGGCGGTACCCTAACCGGTGCCTTTGTGATGAGCAGTTCCAACAACGCGTCTTTTACCGGTGTCACCTTAACCAGTGGTTCTATCAGCGGTGACAGCACCTTAACCATTAAAAACAGTACCCTAGGCTCGGCTAACAGCACTGTTACCGTCAATAGTACTGCCGGTGCCATTACCCTTGAAGGTTCTACCACTGTCTATGGGGTGCTGACGGCGCCCAGTTACTCAACGGTGTACGTCAATGGCGGTAGCAGCGTTATTGGTTCCTGTATTCCCAACTCCACCCCGGCCAATGCCTGTTCGGCCGATAGACCAGTGTTGAGCTGGCACCTCAATGAAACCAGCTACAGCGGCAGCAGCGGTGAGGTGCTGGATAACTCGGGCAACAATCTCAACGGTACTGCCCGTAACGGTGCTACCACGGAATTTATTGACCCGGCACTGCCTAGCGTTGATGGCTTAGGCACTTGCCGCTACGGCATCTTTAACCGCAACCAGGGCCAGTATTTAGAAGTGGCGGATAACAACCTGTTAGACATGACCACGGCCATGACCATTGGCATTTGGATAAAGCCTTCTTCCTACAATTACCTGCCCATCATTTCCAAAGGCAGTAACTACCAGCTTTATATGCGCTCCGATGGCCACCTGGTATTTAGCTGGTATGGGGCGACCTTTGTGATATTGCCGCCTGTGGGGTACAGCCGCTCGCTAACCAGTAATAAAGTGATCAGCCTTAACCAGTGGACTCATGTCACCATTCGCTATCGTAATGGCCGGCAAAGTATTTTTATCAACGGCGTTGAAGACAGCTTCACCACCTACAGTGAAAACCTGCTTGGCGGCAATAGCACCTCCTTTCGGGTTGGTAACGACGACGGATTTTTATTCGACGGGCTTTTCAATAGCTACTTTGATGGCAGTCTTGACGAACTTCGCGTCTTTAATAGCGCGCTAACCGACGCACAGGTCGCCGCCTTGATGACCCAGCGCACCGAGTGCAGCGAAACTTTGCAATGTTTTACCGACGACTTTAACCGCAGCGCCTTAGGCAGCGACTGGACGGTTAACCGCTCCAGCGGCAGCTTTACCCCCAGTATCGTTAACGGCCGCTTGCGGCTAACCCAAGACAGCGCCGATGAAGCCACCGCCGTTTCTTTAAAGCGCTTGCTGCCAGCTAACGGTAACCTGGTGATAGTGCAATTTGACTATTACGGTTGGTCGCCCAACGCGGGCGATGGCGCCGACGGTATGGCGGCTATTTTTTCTGACGCCACCATAACGCCCCAGGCCGGGGCCTATGGCGGTTCCCTTGGATATGCACAAAAAACCGGGATTAACGGCTTTGCCGGTGGCTGGCTTGGGGTTGGGTTTGACGAATTTGGTAACTATGCTGCGGCGTCCGAGGGGCGCGTTGGCGGCAGCAGTTTTAGCCCCGATGCGGTCTCTTTGCGTGGCTCCGGCTCTGGCACCAGTGGCTACGCCTATTTAACCGGCACTACTGCCAATCTAAACCCGGGCATTGATTTTCGCCCGTCCAGCGCCCCGGCACCAGGCCATCGCTATCGCATTACCTTGGATTCCACCTCTGGCAACAGCGCCAAGGTGACGGTGGAGCGTAATACTGGCAGTGGCTTTAGTACCTTAATTAATAATTACAATGCGTTAGCTGGGCAAGGCCAGGCGGCGATGCCAGCTAACTTTTTGTTCTCCCTAACCGGCTCAACGGGCGCTCTGAGTAATTACCATGAAATTGATAACTTGCAGGTTTGCGCCGCGCAAATAGACGATGTTGGCCAGCAAATTCACCACTTTCAGTTAGATTTTGCCTCTAGCGCCTTAACCTGCGCCGCGCAAACGGTCACTATCAAAGCCTGCCTGGATAGCAGCTGCTCTAGCCTTTATACCGGTGAGGTTACCGCCACCTTAACCCCCAGCAGTGGCTGGTCGGCCAACCCGGTTACCTTTTCTGGCGGCTCCACTACCGTTACCTTAAATCACGGCGCCGCAGGAACCGTGAGTTTGGGGGTGGCTCAATCAACGCCCACCACCGAAGCCTTTACCCAAACCCTGTGCTCTGTTGATGGCGGTACGCCCAGCAGCAGTTGCAATATGACCTTTGCCGACAGCGGCTTTGTGTTTGATGTGCCTGATTTTATTGCCAATCAAGGCGCAACCGGCATTTTGCTCAAAGCGGTAAAAAAAGACGACACCAGCCAAAAATGTGTGCCTGATTTTGCCAGTACCACCAAAACAGTGCGCTTTTGGTCCAACTATGTTGACCCACTGCGGGCAGCGAAACCGGTACTGCGACAAGTGAGCGTCAACGGCAGCAGTGTTGGCAATCAGCAAAGCGATGCCACCGGTCTGAGTCTCGCCTTTAATGCCTCAGGCGAGGCTACCCTTAATGTCAATTACACCGATGCTGGGCAAATGCAGCTCTACGCCCAATATACCGGCACCACCGGCAGCAGTGACGAAGGCTTGGTGATGACCGGCTCCGATACCTTTGTTAGCCGGCCGGTTGGCTTTTGTATCCAAACCCAAAACACCCTTGGCGAATGCACGGCAGGCAACGCCAGTTGCTCTATTTACCGCTATGCCGGTGAAGCTTTCCCCTTACAACTTACCGCCATGGCTTACGACAGTGCCAGCGCGCAAAGCGGCTATTACTGTGGTAATGCCATTACCACGCCCAGTTATCAGCAAACCGGTATCAGCCTGGCGTCAACCCTGGTGGCGCCGAGTGGCGGTGTGGCTGGTACCCTAGGCAACAGCAGTTACGACCACGCCATGTCGAGTAGCGCCCTGACCACCCTTAGCCAAACCATCAGTGAGGTTGGCGTCTTTAAATTTACCGCCACCCCACCCAGCTACTTTGGTAGCAGTATTGGCACCTCTACCAGCCTGGCGATTGGCAAATTTGTACCGCGTTACATCAGCTTGTCGAACGCCACTATCACCGAGGGGTGCTCCGCCTTTACCTATATGGGGCAACCATTCACCCTGAGCGGCACCCTCACCGCCATCAATTACGTGGGCGACCGCACCTACAACTACTTTGGCGATTTTGCCAAAGGCAGCCTTAACTACCAGACCGAGTTTGACGGCAGTGACCAATCAAGCCGCCTTGGTGGTAGCGCGCCTGCGCTGAGTTGGAGCCAGGGGCAAATCGCCAGCTTTGTCAATAACAGTATTTTAATCAACCGGTTAAGTTCGCCAGACGGTCCCTTTAGCAATGTCGAAGTGGGGGTGAGCTACGACGATGGTGAAAACGATGCCAATCGCGCCACTACCATGAGTGACAGCACCATGACCTTGACCAGCGCTAACCTTTGGGGAAGTTTGAGTTCGCTACGTTATGGCCGGGCGCTGCTGGACGATGCCAGTGGCCCGGAAGACGAAGCGCTGCCACTGGTGCTGCACACCCAGTACTGGAACGGTAATTACTTTACCGCCAGTAACGACGACAGCTGCACCGTGGTGGCCCAAGGTACAAGCAGTCTCACGGTGTCGGTTAATAGCAGTAATGGGGATTATTACAGCGCTAACCCGCAATCTTTGGCCAATGGCAGTGGCGGCACAGCGGCATCGGGTGTACTGCCATATCAGGCCATTTACCTGGGCGCTGCTGGCGCGCCAGCACAGGTAACAGTTCAGGCTGCGGTGGCCGATTGGCTCAAATATGCCTGGCAAGGCACCGCAAATGGTGACCAAAACCCTCAGGCCACCGGTTATTTTGGTCGCTACCATGGTAATGACAAGCAGATTTACTGGCAGGAAATTTGGGGAACCAACCCGCCATAAGGGCTTTTAACGGGCCTTAGAAATCTGAACAGAACAAATAAATACGCGTCGTCGGCTGACCAGGGCATTCCCTTGCTTGTGGATGACCAGTGCCGTTGGTAAAGTTAGCCGATTAACAAAGCATCCGTTTGCGCAAAGACAGGATCGGCCTTCCTCATGTTCAAAAAACTCCGTGGTCTCTTTTCCAACGATCTCTCAATCGATCTCGGTACCGCCAATACTCTGATTTATGTTCGTGAAAAAGGCATCGTCCTTAACGAGCCCTCTGTGGTTGCTATTCGCCAAGAGCGCGCTGGTGGCCCTAAATCTGTGGCGGCCGTAGGTCACGCGGCAAAGCAAATGCTGGGTCGTACTCCGGGTAATATCAAAGCCATTCGTCCGATGAAGGACGGGGTTATTGCAGATTTTTACGTTACCGAAAAAATGCTGCAGCACTTTATTAAACAAGTGCATGAAAACAATTTCCTGCGCCCCAGCCCCCGGGTGCTGGTGTGCGTGCCGGTAGGCGCTACCCAGGTAGAACGCCGCGCTATTCGTGAATCGGCCATGAGCGCCGGTGCCCGCGAAGTGTTCCTGATTGAAGAGCCGATGGCTGCCGCTATCGGTGCCGGTTTGCCGGTCAGTGAAGCCACCGGCTCCATGGTGGTTGATATCGGTGGCGGTACCACTGAAGTGGCGGTTATCTCCCTTAACGGTGTGGTTTACAGCTCTTCGGTACGTATCGGTGGTGACCGTTTCGATGAAGCCATCATCAACTATGTGCGCCGTAACTACGGTTCCCTTATCGGTGAAGCCACCGCTGAGCGCATCAAGCACGAAATTGGCGCCGCTTATCCCGGCGACGAAATGGTGGAAATTGAAGTGCGTGGTCGTAACCTGGCAGAAGGGGTACCACGTAGCTTTACCCTTAACACCAACGAAATCCTGGAAGCCCTGCAAGAACCGTTAACCGGTATTGTTAGTGCCGTTATGGTGGCGCTGGAACAGTGCCCTCCGGAATTGGCGTCTGATATTTCGGAGCGGGGCATGGTGCTGACCGGTGGTGGCGCCCTGTTGAAAGATTTGGACCGTTTGCTGATGGAAGAAACCGGTATTCCGGTGGTGGTAGCTGACGATCCACTGACCTGTGTGGCCCGTGGTGGCGGTAAGGCCCTGGAGATGATTGATCTTCACGGCGGCGATATCTTCAGCGAAGAATAATGATTAAGGGCGCCCATTGGGCGCCCGACTTACCTTATGAAGCCGATTTTTTCGAGAGGCCCCTCGCTTCAGTGGCGTTTATTGCTGCTGGTGGTGGTGTCCTTTGTGATTATTTTTCTGGACCATTGGCAACATCGTTTCGATGCGGCTCGGTTTTACTTAAATTCGTTAGTGACCCCCATTCAGTATCTTGCCGATGCGCCAACACGGTTGCTGAGCTGGAGTTCCGGGGAATTAACCACCCGTTCGCGCTTGAAAGAGCAAAACGCCCAGCTGAAAAACCAGTTGCTGGAAATGTCTGAGCGCCTGCAACACCTGACCTTTCTAGAGCAAGAAAATAACCAACTGCGAGCCTTGTTGGGCTCTCAGCCTCGCACCGACCCGCGCAAAATGGTGGCCGAGGTGATGACGGTTGACTCCGACCCCTTCACCTTGCAAATCATGATCAACAAGGGCCGCAACAGCGGTGTTTATGAAGGTCAACCGGTACTGGATGCACAAGGGCTTATCGGCCAGGTCATCAGCGTTGGCCCCAGCTCCGCGCGGGTGCTGCTGATAACCGACGCCACCCACGCGGTGCCGGTGCGGGTGGCGCGTAACGGTATTCGCGCCATTGCCTCAGGCACTGGCCAAATTGACGAGCTAAGCCTTAGCCATGTGCCGCACCGCTCGGATATCAAGGTTGGTGATTTACTGCTGTCGTCGGGCTTGGGTGGCCGTTTCCCTGAAGGTTACCCGGTGGCCAAGGTCACTTCGGTGTTCTCTGACGAAGGCAAGCCCTTTGCGCGGGTGCTGGCCAAACCCTTGGCACAGCTTGATAGGCTGCGTTACCTGTTGCTGATTTGGCCAAACGAAAGAGCCGCTGCGCCGCCGCCCGATCCCCATGCCAGTAAAGGGCAAAAGCCATGAACGTGATTGTGATTGGCTTGTCACTGCTGCTGGCCTTGGTGATGGCAATAATCCCATTACCCTTGGCTATCGATGTCTTTCGCCCTGACTGGGTATTACTGGTGCTGCTGTACTGGACCCTGGCCTTGCCGCATCGGGTCAGTGTAGGGGTGGCGTGGTGCTGCGGCCTGCTGATTGACATCATGCTGGGTACCACCTTGGGCGTACATGCCTTAGCGCTGACCCTGGTGATTTATGTCGCTGGCATGAATTTTCAGCGGGTGCGCAACTTCCCGGTTTGGCAACAAGCCGGCGTGGCTGCCTTGTTGGTGGCGGCTAAGTTATTGCTGGTGTTCTGGCTTGAGCATCTCACCCATAACGTGGTGGTGACCGCCCATTATTTTTGGCCGGTGCTCACCAGTGCCGCCATGTGGTTGTGGTTATTCCCGCTACTGCGCCGAATGCGGCGCCGGTTTCGGGTGCGCTAGTGGTGGCGCCAGTTTTTTACTTGGCGTCTACCTCGCCAAGGCGCCGCCAGTTACTGCAACTGCTTGACCGTCCCTTTGCGCTACTCAACCCGGATATTGACGAGAGCCCACAGCCTGGTGAAACGCCGCGGGCGTTAGTGGAGCGCCTGGCCCGGCAAAAAGCCGAGGCGGGGGCGGCGATGGCGCCTGAGCCGTTGCCGGTTTTAGGTTCTGACACCCTTGGGGAATTGGACGGGCAAATACTGGTCAAACCCTTAAACCAAAGCGATGCAGCCAAGATGCTGCGCGCCATGTCGGGGCGCAGTCATCAAATTCATACCGCCATTGCTGTCAGTGCTGGCGGTCGTACATTAAGTGAGGTGGTCACCAGCACCGTGACCTTTACCCACCTCACAGACGCCGAAATTACCGCCTATTGGCATACTGGCGAACCGGCGGATAAAGCCGGTGGTTATGGCATTCAGGGCCGCGGTGGCCGATTTGTCAGTCATTTGTCGGGCAGTTATTTTGCCGTGGTAGGCTTACCCTTGATGGAGACAGAACGTCTGCTCAATCGGTTTCTGGCCAAGGAGCATGAATGAGTGCCGAGTTACTGATCAACACTACCCCGTCTGAAACCCGGGTTGCCCTGGTGGAAACGGGCATTTTGCAAGAATTGCATATCGAACGGTCGGCCAAGCGCGGCTTGGTGGGCAATATCTATAAAGGCCGGGTTAGCCGGGTACTGCCGGGTATGCAGGCCGCCTTTGTTGATATCGGCCTGGATAAAGCCGCGTTTTTGCACGCCTCTGACATTATTCCTCCCGGTGAAGGGTTAGACGACGATGACCTTCGCCCCTTTCAAACCGGTGATATCGCCAGGCTGGTGCATGAAGGCCAAGATATTGTGGTGCAGGTGGTAAAAGATCCGCTGGGTACCAAGGGCGCCCGCTTGACCACCGATATCACCCTGCCGTCGCGCTATTTGGTGTTTATGCCAGGGGCTACCCATGTAGGGGTGTCTCAGCGCATTGAAAACGAAGAAGAAAGAGCGCGCCTTAAAGACTTGGTTGAGCCTTTCAGTGATGACGCTGGCGGCTTTATTGTGCGTACCGCCGCCGAAGGGGTAGGGGAGCGCGAATTTAAAGAAGACGCGGCTTTTTTGCGCCGGCTGTGGAAAAAAATAGAAGAGCGCCGTGCCCGCAATACCACCCGTAGCATGCTCTATGAAGAGCTGAGCTTGGCGCACCGCATTTTGCGCGATTTTGTCGGTACCGATTTAGACCGTATCCGGGTGGATTCAAAACTCACCTATGAAAGCCTGTGCGACTTTTGCGAAGAGTTTGTCCCAGAACTTTGCAAGGTGTTGGAGTATTACTCTGGGGACAGGCCCATTTTTGATTTGTTCGATGTCGAGAACGAAGTGCAGCGGGCGCTGGACCGTAAGGTAGAGCTAAAATCTGGCGGCTACCTGATCATCGATCAAACCGAGGCCATGACCACCATCGACATCAATACCGGTGCCTTTGTCGGCAGGCGCAATTTAGAAGAAACCATCTTCAACACCAACGTTGAGGCTACCCAGGCCATCGCCCGGCAACTGCGGCTGCGTAATTTGGGCGGCATTATCATCATTGATTTTATCGACATGCTTGATGAAGACCACCGCCGCCGGGTGCTACAAAGCCTGGAACAGGCCTTGGTCAAAGACCGCGCCAAAACCTCGGTTAATGGGTTCTCTGCCCTTGGCTTGGTGGAAATGACCCGTAAGCGCACCCGTGAAAGCCTTGAACATATTCTCTGCGGCGAATGCCCGGTATGCCGTGGCCGTGGCCGGGTTAAAACCGTTGAAACGGTGTGCTTTGAAATTCTGCGGGAAATTTTGCGGGTACACCGCGCCTATGATGCCGACAAATTTGTGGTCTATGCCTCGCCACAGGTTGCTGAAGCACTGACCGACGATGAGTCCCATGCGCTGGCGGAGCTGGAAGTCTTTATGGGCAAACAGGTGAAAATTCAGGCCGAGCCGCTCTACAACCAAGACCAGTTTGATGTGGTGATGATGTAGTGGGCAGGCTGCATGCAGTATTGGGTTGGCTAGCACGTAAAGCTTGGCTGTTACTGGCAATTATCTTGTTGCTGGCCGCTTTACTGGTGTCGGCTGCCCGGCTGCTGGTGCACCGCCTGGACGATGTGCGCCCTTATTTGGTGGATAAAGCCAACAGCCAGTGGGGGCTGCACCTAGTTATCGACCAGGCGAAGGGCGACTGGCAAGGTCTGGGGCCCAAGTTCGATTTTGAAGGGGTTTCCCTGACCGACCCCGATGGCAATATCAAGTTGCATGTCAAAGAGTTATCGGTGGGGCTGCGGTTTTGGGCAAGCCTGTTTTCGATGGAGCCAAAACTCGCCTTTTTGAACGCCGATGGCATGAAGCTCAATGTTGAGCGCTGGCCAAAAAGCGATGACGATGACAGCACCGATAACGCCAGCAGTGGCGACAAAGAATCGCCGTCCCACCGCCATGGCCGCCACCAATTGGAGCTGCTGTTTTTGCGGCAGCTTTCCACGGCCAAGCTTACCAACTCTGAAATAGAGCTGCCGTCACGATACGGCTACCGCACCATCGAAATTAGCAAAATGTCCTGGCTGGGTGGCCGTTACCGGCACCAAGCGGTGGGTTATGCCAGTATTCGCGAGTATGGCGACCAGCAGGTGCGTTTTATTCTCGACCTCTATGGCCTGGCGTCGCGGGTGAAAGACCTGGATGCCCGCCTTTATGTTGACGCACAAGATTTGCACTTGGACCCTTGGGTAAATACCTTTTTGGGCGATTCGCTCACCATTGACAAGGGCACGCTTAATTCACAGCTGTGGCTGGATTTTTCCAAGGGCAAAGCGGTTGGCGGCGAAATGCTGCTAAAAGACAGCGCCCTGTCTTTTGACCATCACCAAATCAAGGTAAACCACTGGGCTCTTAGCTTTAACGCCACCGACGGCGGTTGGCAACTTGATAGCCGCGATGCCGATGTCAGTACCGACGGTAAGCCTTGGGAACTGGGCCAGCTGCAGTTTCGCCAGCAGCGCCACGACCACCTTTTGTATGCCCAGCGCCTGCGTTTAGCGCCACTGACGCCGCTTTTAAATCTGTGGCGCAGCTTGCCGCCGCCGATCAAAGGCTGGTTGGCGGTGGCCCGCCCCAACGGCGAAATTCGCGACCTGTACCTAGCGGCAAACCACCATTGGGAACTGTCGGGTAATGCCACGGTGGATATGAACTGGAGTGCCAAAGACAAACTGCCGGGGATGAAAAATCTCAAGGTGAAGTTGTCATGGGCCGGCACCCAGGGTATTGCCCGCTTTGACGATAGCGATGTCACCATCGACCCGGGCCCGCATTTTCGAGCGCCTTTCACCATTAGCCGTCTGCAAGGCGATATTTGGCTGCTCTACGACAACCATACCTGGCAAATGCGAACCGGCCAGTTCCAGGCAAAAACCGAAGATTTGGCCTTTGCTGCCCGCGGCAAAATGGACTTTGGTGATAACCCGAGCCTGGCGTTGAAGGTGGATGTTAGCAAGGTCAATGTGGGCAAGGTGGGGAATTATCTGCCACTTACCGTGATGCCAACCAAGGTTTCTGACTACCTCACCGCCGCCCTTAAAGGCGGTACTGGCAAGGGGGTAGTGCTTTGGCAGGGCCCGCTGCACAGCTTCCCCTTTAGCGACAATGCCGGCACCTTTTTGGCCACCGCCGATGTCAGCGATTTGGACTTTAACTTCGACGACCACTGGCCTGATTTGTTAAGTCCCAGCACCCAGGTGCGCTTTGAAGACGCCGGCATGCTGCTGTCGGCGCCTAAATCAACGCTGGCGGCGGTGCCGGTAGCCAATCTCACCGCGGCCATTCCCAACCTTGGGCATCAACCCAAACTGCATATTGAAGGCCACGCCAAATCTGGCGCGAAACCGGTACATGACTTGATGAAAGCCTCGCCCCTGGCCGATTCGGTGGGGGCGGCGCTCGACAGTTTAGTGGTAAGTGGTGACGTTAAAGGGCAGTTGTCGCTGGATATTCCCCTCACCGGTGGTGAAGTCCTGGCCAAAGGTAAGGTTGATTTTGCGGATAATCAGGTACGGGTGCTGGACGCTTTTGATTTAACCGCTGTCAGTGGTCAGCTGGATTTTGCCAACGACCATATCAGCGCCACCTCACTAGAGGGCAAGCTCTATGGTCAGCCGGTATCGGTTAAGCTCGACGGTAAAGAACAAACTAAGGGCTATCAGGTTAACTTGGGACTGGGTGGCCGCTTTAGCGCCGATGATTTTAATGATGTTGACGGCCTTAAACTCAAGGGGCAAAGCCATTGGCGCGGTAAGCTGGGCCTGCTGATCCACCAAGGCGGTTTTAACCTCACCGCCAATGGCGAAAGTGACCTCAAAGGTATCTCCAGCCCTTATCCATTCCCGGCCAATAAAACGGCCAATGAAGCCTGGCCCTTGCTGGTAACGGCGAAGGGCGATGAAAATGGCGTGGATATCAACGCCAGCTTAGGCAAGCGCGCCATGGGCCATGCTCTTTTTGTCAAAAACAAGGTGCAAAGTTGGCAGCTCGGTGTGGGCTATGCGCCGATGCCAGAACAAGTCAAAGGTGCGGGCAGCCTAAGTGTGGGCGTCAGCGCCCTGGACAGTGGTGCCTGGAGTAAGGCGCTGGCGGGTTTTCATAGCAGTGGTGGCGGTGGTAGCGACTTTATGGCGCCGCTTACGCAGATTGACGCCAACATTGGCAAGCTGCTCGCCTTTGATCAAAACCTCGATAGCATCAGTGCCCATGCCAAGCTGGAAAATAACAGTTGGCGGGTGAAACTCGCCAGTAAGGAAGTGGAAGGTTCCATGTGGCTGCCGGTTAATTGGGGCGTTGACCCATTACTGGTGAACCTGGACCGAGTCGATATTCAAACCTGGAACAAAGGCAGCGGCAAAGGCGGATTGGGCGCAGGCCTTAAGCCGTCTGATATTCCCCCGTTCCAGTTCTATTGTGCCAGCTGCAATATTTTGGGCATTAAACTCGGGCAAATTCGCGTTGAAGGGCGCTTGCAGGGCAGCGATTTATTGCTGCCGGTGATTAAACAGCAAAACCCGCACGGCAGTGTTTCTGGCTCCGGTACCTGGCTTGCCAAAGACAATGTTACCGACGTGGACATGCAGGCCAAAATTGACGATGTTGGTAAATACGTTGATGCCCTTGGTATCGCCTCGAGCTTGCGAGACGCACCGGCAAAAGCGCAGCTACAACTCACCTGGCCGGGTGGGCCGCAAGATTTTGCCCTTGCCAAACTCAACGGTAAGGTCGATTCGTCTTTGGGCCAAGGCTATGTGGCTGATGTATCAGACAAAGGTGCGCGTTTACTGACCGTATTTAGTTTTGACTCGCTGCGGCGAAAACTGGCTCTGGATTTTAGAGACCTGTTCGACAAAGGCCTTTATTTCGACAGCATTCATGCCTCAGGCGAAATTAAAAACGGCGTGCTGCGCTCCAATAAAATCAAAATGGACGGCGTAGTAGGCGACATGAGCGCCGAAGGCTGGACTGATTTGGTAAGCAGTAAGCTTGCTTACGACATCTCCTTTAAGCCCAATGTAACCGGTAACTTGCCGGTATTGGCGGCCTTTGCGGTAACGCCGGTAACCGGGGTGGCGGTATATGCGCTTACCAAGATCTTTGGGCCGGTTATCGACGTTATTACCGAAATTCGCTTTAACCTCACCGGCACCATTGATAAGCCGCACCTTGAAGAAGTGTCCCGGTCCAAAGGCTCTGTTACCTTGCCCAAGGCCCCAGAGTCGGATAACAATGGCAAAACTGACAATAAAGGCTCGGCAAAGGCGGCAACCAAGGCCGCGAGTAACACCGGCAAAGCCGCAAGCCCCGCTGCCAAGCCCACCACCGCTACCGCCGCCAAAAGTGCGCCAACACTCAGCGTTCCTAAGGAGTCCAAGTCATGATCCTCACCGCCTTGCAAATGGTGTCTGTACCTGATGTCGCTGAAAACCTGGCGGCGGTTGAACGCCAGTTGGCAGACCTGGCACCGGCTGAACGGCTGGTGGTACTGCCAGAATGTTTTGCTTTTTTTGGCGGTAAAGACCGCGAGCAGCTGGCGGTAGCCGAATCTTTTGGAGCTGGCCCCATTCAAGATGCCCTTAAGGCAATGTGCCAAAAATACGGGGTATGGATGGTCACCGGCACCTTTCCTATTTTAAGTGACAATAACGCACGTTTTGGCGCTGCCTCACTGCTGATTGACGACGAAGGCAAAGTACGTGGCCGCTACGACAAAATGCATATGTTTGATGTGCAAGTGGCCGATAGCACCGGCACCTATTTAGAGTCGGCCACCACCGTTGGCGGCCCCGGCCCTACCGTGGTAGACACGCCCTTTGGCCGTATTGGTATTGCCGTTTGTTATGATGTGCGTTTTGCCGAGCTTTTTGCGTGGTATCGCCAGCAGCAAGTTAACATTATTGTGTTGCCCGCCGCTTTTACCGCCCGCACTGGCGAAGCCCATTGGGAAGTGCTGTGCCGAGCCCGTGCCATTGAAGGCCAGTGTTACTTGGTGACGGCTAACCAAGGTGGCGTGCATGCCAATGGCCGTGAAACCTGGGGCCGGTCGATGGTCATTGACCCTTGGGGCCAAATCCTTGAAGAAATGGCCTTGGGTGAAGGCAGTGTCAGTGCCACACTTGATCACAAATTTACCGAAGCGGTGCGTGCGCGAATGCCGTTGGACAAACATCGCCGTTTTGCCATAGTGCCGCCCAAGGAGTCTTGATGAGCCTTTATTCAACTGTTGCCGAGCGCCTGTTAGCCCCTGCGGGCCTGGACAGTGCCCGCTTAGAGCAAACCCTGGCCCTTATTCACCAACATCAGGTGGATTATGCCGACCTTTATTTTCAAGGCGCCGCCCACGAATCATGGGTGTTGGAAGACGGTATCGTTAAAGACGGCAGCTTTAACATCGAACGTGGCGTTGGGGTAAGAGCCATCAGCGGTGAGAAAACCGGTTTTGCCTATGCCGAAGATTTAGGCCCTGCCACCTTAAAAGATGCAGCCCTGGCCGCGCGTTCTATTGCCAACAGTGGCGGCAATACCCAAGTGAAAATTGCCACACCGGTAGAAACCCGCGCCCTTTATGGCAACCTTAACCCCCTTGATAGCCTTGGCCAGGCCGACAAATTGGCATTGCTGCGAGAAGTTGACCAGTTTGCCCGTAAGCTTGACAGCCACGTTAGCCAAGTCATTGTCTCTATGGCGGGTGTTTACGAAGAAATATTGGTGGCGGGTACAGACGGCACTTTGGCGGCAGATATTCGGCCACTGGTGCGCTTTAACTGCTCGGTATTGGTGGAAAAAGACGGTCGCCGCGAGCGCGGCAGCGCCGGCGGCGGTGGCCGCTTTGGTTATGACTATTTCCTACAACACGACGGTAATGAAAAGCGGGCTTTAGGTTATGCTCGCGAAGCGGTGCGCATGGCGCTAACTAACCTTGAAGCCACGCCAGCACCGGCCGGGCAAATGACGGTGGTGCTGGGCGCCGGTTGGCCCGGGGTGCTGCTGCACGAAGCCGTGGGCCACGGTCTGGAGGGGGATTTTAACCGCAAAGGCAGTTCGGCTTTTAGTGGCCGCATTGGCCAGCGGGTAGCGGCCAAAGGGGTGACCGTGGTGGATAACGGCGCCATGAAGGACCGCCGCGGCTCCTTAACCATCGACGATGAAGGCACCCCAACCCAGGAAAATATCCTGATCGAAGACGGTATTCTCAAAGGCTACATGCAAGACAAGCACAACGCCCGGCTGATGGGAGTTGCCCCCACCGGTAATGGCCGCCGCGAGTCGTACGCACATTTGCCGATGCCGCGGATGACCAACACCTATATGTTAGGTGGCCAGCATGAACCTGATGAAATCATCGCTTCGGTTGCGAAAGGTATTTACGCCCCAAACTTTGGTGGTGGCCAGGTGGATATCACTTCCGGCAAATTTGTGTTTTCTGCCTCTGAAGCCTATCTCATTGAAAACGGTAAGGTAACGCGGCCCATTCGCGGTGCCACCCTGATTGGCATGGGCCCTGATGTCATGCAAAAGATCTCGATGATCGGTAACGACGCCAAGCTTGATCCCGGTGTTGGTGTTTGCGGTAAAGACGGCCAGTCGGTGCCGGTGGGGGTTGGCCAGCCAACCCTGAAAATCGACGGCATCACCGTCGGTGGCACCGAGTAACAAGCTGTTTGTTTCCTCTTGAGCCCGGTATTCACCGGGCTTATTCATATACATCTTTTGTCTAAAGGCAACGGCGCGGCCTTTTCGGTAAGGTGCGCTATGGCTGTTGCTGTTGTGCTTGGATTTTGACCAGGCTGGACTGTATCAAGGAGTACTGGATGGACCTTTCTTCTATGGCCTGGGCGGCTCACGACAGTCGCTTGCTACTTTGTAGCCTGCTGGCCATTGTGCTTATTGTTGTCCTGATTAGCCTAGCTAAACTGCCCCCTTATCTTGCTATTTTGGCCGGCACCTTTGCTGCGGGTATTGGTGCCGGTTTGCCGGCGGTGAATGTTGCCAAGGACTTCAGTAAAGGGGCCGGCAGTCTGCTGGGCGGGGCCGGTATGATCATTGCGCTAGGTGCCATGCTTGGCGCCATTTTGGCCGAATCTGGCGCTGCCGACCGCATTGCATCTACCTTGCTGCGGTTTGGTAAAGGCCGCCGTTTGCCCTGGGTGATGGCAATAGTGGCTCTTATCATCGGCTTGCCACTGTTTTTTGAAGTGGGTTTGGTGTTGATGGTGCCGATTATCTTTATCATGGCGCGCCAATCCAAACAGGCCGTGCTCACCATTGCCATACCGGCGCTGGCAGGGATGACCACATTGCATGCCTTAATGCCGCCCCATCCTGGTCCTTTAATTGCCATTAGTGCTTTGCACGCCGACCTTGGCTTAACCATGTTGCTCGGTTTTATTATTGCCGTGCCGGCGGTTATTTTGGCGGGGCCGCTTTACGGCCAATGGTTGGCAAAACACATCAAGGTGGAGCTGCCAAGCGGCCTTGATAAACTCTTTCAAAGCCAGGTGCCCGAAGAAAAGTTACCCTCTTTTGCGGTGTCACTGTTCTCGGTGTTACTGCCGGTGTTGTTAATGCTCGGCAGCACCTTAGCCAAAGTGGCGCTTAATGCCGATTCTTCCCTGGCTAAGGTCTTGGAATTTACCGGTGAGCCTTTAGTGGCGCTGTCGCTAGCGGTAGTGGTGGCCGTTATTTTGCTGGGCTGGGGGCAGGGCATGGCCCGCAATAAAGTGGAAACGGTGCTCACCAAAAGCTTTGGCCCCATCGCCGCCTTAATGTTAACCATTGGCGCCGGTGGCGGCTTAAAAGAAACGCTGCTCAATGCCGGCATTAGCGACACTATCAGCAAAGTTGCCCATAACAGCCATATCTCTTACCTGTTGCTGGCATGGTTAATTGCCGTGGCGCTGCGCCAAGCTACCGGCTCTGCCACTGTTGCCACCACCACCACCGCGGGCATTCTGGCACCTTTGGTGGCGGCTATGACAGTACCGCAAGCATCATTGATTGCCTTGGTGATTGGTGCCGGATCGGTGTTTTTCTGCCACGTTAATGACGCAGGCTTTTGGATGGTAAAAGAGTTTTTTGGCTTAAAACTCAAACAAACAGTGATGGTGTGGTCGGTGCTGCAAACCATTGTTTCTTTAGTGGGGTTAGCCGGCACCTTGCTGCTATGGCAAATACTAACCTGAGAAATAAAAAAGCCCGGTAATACCGGGCCTTTTTATCAGCCGTTAAAAACAGCTCTTGGCTGCAAGTGCGGGGTTATTTACAAGGAGTAGGACGTTTTTTATTGCCAACGCCGGTAACGAAACGCTCAGTTTTCATCAGTTGCCAGAAAGATGTTAATCATAGCGGTTGATAACGTTAAGCTAATTCGGTCATTTGGCTAAAAATAAGAATTTGCGTTAAACCATGACCTAGGCAAGTAAATACCTTTAAGGTGTAGTTGACTAAACATTTGTTTTATTTAGTGTATAAGGAAATATGGATAGTAAGTTGTGATAAGTAATGGACATACCACAGGATAACTTGGCCAAACGTCGATGGCTTATTTTGGGCTTTGCCGCCCTGATTGTTATCATCCTTATTTTTGCGCTTCTCTCCCTCCGTTCATCCTTTGCTTCGCTTTTTAGCGAACAGACATCCGGCATGATTTTTAAATCGGTGATCCGTGGTGATTTCACTGAACAGGTTTCTGCCTACGGCACATTGAAATCTGCTGTGCGGCGCAGCGTGGTGGCCAAAGTTTCCGGCACCGTTACCGAAATAGTGAAAAAGCCGGGGGCGACGGTAAGCCGCCAAGATGTGCTTGTTAGGCTGGCGAACCCGAAGCTGGATCAGGAAGTCAATAAAGCCGAACTGGATGTGAAGGATGCCGAGGCCACTTTGGCGCAAACCCGCGCTGATATTGCCGAGCATCGCCTTGACCTCGAAAACAACTTTGCGATTGCCCAATCTAATGCAAAGGCAGAAAAAGCGCAGCTAACTGCCCGGGTAAAACTGGCCAAACTTAATATCATTTCCAAGTTAGAGCTGATGGAGTATCAGGCCTCCTACGACAAAGCGGTATTAGCCGAACAGCTTGCCAAAAAGCGCCTCGATTCGGTTGCCGCAGAAGAAAAAGCCAAGTTAGCGTCAGCAACCATCAAGGCGCAAACAGCGCAAGAGGCCCTGTCGATGGCCCGCCTGAATCAAGCCAACCTCAAGGTGACTCCCGGCTTGGCTGGGCGCTTGCAGAGTATGCCGGACAACATTGAATTGGGCGCTTGGATTGAGCAAGGTGCCAACCTTGGAGTGGTGGCGGACCCAACATCCTTGATTGCCCAACTACAGGTGAGTACCAGTGATGCCGCCAAGGTAGCAGCCAATGACCAAGCCGAGGTCAATATTAACGGTAGCTTGGTGGCGGGCACCGTTGTCAGAGTGGCGCCCAATGCCAGCAACGGCCAGGTGCAGGTGGATGTGCGTTTTAAAGCTGCGTTACCGGTGGGTGCCAGGTCGGATATGGATGTGCGCGGCACCATTACCAGCTACCAAAAAGCCGACCAGCTGTTGGTGCCGCGGCCTGCTTACTATCAGGATGGCCAGGAACTGGCCATCTACAAAAAAGGCACAGACGGCCAGTTGGTGTTGTCCAAGGTGCCAGTGCTTCGTGCTTCCCAGGATTATTTGAGTGTCGCCAGCGGCTTTAACGTCGGCGACAAAGTGCTGATGAAAGACCCCAAGCACTGGCAACCCTGAAGGTAAAAATTAAAAGGACCTGATATGACAGATGCGCTGTTGGCGGTCAAAGCACTGACCAAAACCTTTAACGCCGACAAGGTGCCGGTGCATGCCCTTAAAGCGCTGACCTTTGCTATTGAGCAGGGGGAGTTTGTGGCCCTGACCGGCCACTCCGGCTGCGGCAAATCAACCTTGCTTTCCATTCTTGGCTTGCTGGATGAGGCCAGCGCGGGTGATTACTGGCTATCGGGCCACCATATCCGCGATTTATCGGCCTTTCAAAAGGCGGCGCTGCGTAACCGCAATATTGGCTGGGTTTTCCAAAATTTTAATTTAATTAGTGATATGACGGTGTTGGAAAACATCGTTCTACCACTGCAATACAATAAAGCGATAGCCAAATCTCAATACCGCTCCTTGGCCGAAACGGTGCTGGCCGAGGTGGGGCTGAGCGACAAAGTCGACAGCTACCCGGACCAACTGTCCGGTGGCCAGCAGCAGCGGGTAGCCATAGCCCGAGCCCTTATCACTAAGCCGGATATTCTGCTGGCCGATGAACCAACCGGTAATTTAGATTCGGTTTCGGAACAAGCCATCTTCGAGCTTTTTAAAAAGCTCAATGCTGAAGGGGTAACCATTTTACTGGTTACCCACTCAGCCAGGCTTGCCGAGCAATGCAGTCGAGTGCTGCATATGAAAGATGGCGAACTGGTCGCGCATTAAGGAGAAAGCCGATGCTATTTGCCATTCGTTATGGCTTTCGCCAATGGCGCAGTCACCTTAAGCAGTACCTGCTTTTACTGGTAGGTTTCGCCTTGTTTGCGATGCTGCTCAGCCTTAATTTGGCAACAGCGCCAGCACTATTTCGCGCTACGCCAAGTTGGGTGAATAACAACGCATACGCTTATGCCACCGTCGGCCTAGGCAGCCCGAAAGGCACCTTGGTTGGCACCAGTTTGGACAAGCTCTACCTAGCCGCTAAAGCCCCGGGTGTGGTGAAGGTGGTGCACATAGGCCAGAACACTTCGTCATTTCGTATTGGTGCTAAAACATTTCATCAAAATATTACTTTTGTTGACCCGAATTTTGTCCAGGCCTTAGGTATTAAAGGCTTTAGTAAAAGGGAAGATTTTAATCAGGTCGCTTTTATCAGCCATGCTTTTGAGCGCCAGGCAGGATTAGGCTCTTTGGTGGGGAAAACACTGCTCGCAATGCCACAAAAGTTTGCGCTGCATATTGTGGGCTACATCCCGAATGTGTTGACACAACTGCCTCATATGGAGTCACTTGTATGGGTGTCTTCTAATAATCAGTCAGCTTTTATTGATTTAGGATTGCCCCCTTCAATTTCTACCCAGAAGACATCACTTATAAAAAAAGAAATTGCGAAAAAAATGCCGATTTACTTTGGTGTTGCCCTGCTTAAAGAAGGTTATCACGCTACTGCTTTAAAAGCTTTTTTGCAAAAAAGTGAACGAAGAAAGCTAGAAAATAAGAATGGAGGGAATGTCTACAGTAATTTCGACAACTTTAAAAACCAGGTTGTCGAAGGCATTAATTTTGCCCCGGCCGAGCGCCGTAAAATGCACCAGCAATGGTGGGTAATATGGACACTGAGTGTCATTTTCGGCGTTATCAATATTCTTAATTTATTGAGTCATGGCCTTAACCAATTTCTTAAGCGCCAGGGTGAGTTTGCTACCCGCATTGCAGTTGGTGCCAATAGCGCGCAGCTTTGCAAGCAGGTGTTTTGTGAACAGTTGCCATTACTGCTACCGGCCTTGGTTTTGGGGTGGGGGGCTGCTTTTATGGCGGGCTATTACAGCTTACATAGCCAGCTTTGGACCCTGCCCGTTAGTGCGAATGCCATGCTACTGGCGATGGTGGTGGTAACCCTGGCGATGATGCTATCAATGGCTATTAGTACCAGCCTGCCGCTCTTGGGTCTGTTGAAAAAAAGCCAGTTTAGCCGCGCTAAAGCGCAGGATGCCACCCCTATGCTTCGCCGTCTTAGCTGGCTTAATCTGGGGGCGCAGCTGGGCTTTGCCAGTATCGCTTTGCTTTTTGCTTTTGCCATGCTCAATAGTCAATGGCAGGTGCGCCAGAAGGAGCAATTTGGCGCTGCGCTTAGTAGTTGGCATTTGGCCGCCGAGGACACCAATAAAAACCCGGTTACGCCATTACAAGTGCAGGCGACACTTGGGCCGCTTGCCGACTCGGTGGCACTCAGCAGTGGCCAGTTTGTCTCTCCTATTTCATTTCCGTCGCCAGCCGCAGTTGCGGTGCCAGATTTTAATGACAAGCCCAATATCAGCACGCTGGCCGTTTCTTCGTCCTTTTTTAAGGTGGTGCATGCACGGATGTTAGCCGGAGGCAACCTGACCCGGCAGGGGGTGGTGCTTAATCAAGCTGCCGCCAGCGCACTGGGCCTAGCCGCTAATGCCAGTAGCATTGGTAAGACGCTGTTCTTAAAAAAAGGCGCGGTGCTGGGCTTTGCTGATAAGCAAGCTGTCCGTGTGGAAGGTATTGTTGAGAACCTGCCGCACTACGGAGTGCTCAATAAAGCGCAACCGATGATCTATGGGCTGATAGATAACCTGAAAACCGTTGGCAATTTGTCGTTTGTGGTGCCAGCAGCAAGCCAAGCCGCGGTGTTAGCGCGGATGACGCAATTTACCCAAAACAATGGCGGCATTTGGACCTTCAGCGCCGATGGCAACATTAAAGTGGCACTGGAGCATCTCAACCGCGCCATGAACCAAATGGTGCTGATGGCGTTGGTGCTGGGTGGGCTGGTGAGTCTGTTGAGTATTTCCAGCTTATACAACCAGTTGGAAGCACAACTGAAGATGCGTGAGCGTAAGCTCGGCATTATGTTGGCTGTGGGAGCCCGGTTTTATCATTTGCTCAAATTGATTGGCATTGAGCTGGTGAGTATTGCAGCAGTGGTTTGGCTACTGCTGACGATGCTGATAGGGCTTGAGCACCACAGTGTTGAACGGGGTTTGCATACCGACTTGGCAAATCCTGCGGTTGTAGCGATGGTGGCTGTTTTGTTATTCGCAGTGCTACTTTGCTGCAGTCTTTGGATATTGGGAAAATACCAGCGAAAGCCTATCCGCGACCTTTTATAAAAAAGCCCGGCTTAGCCGGGCTTTTTTATTGCTATAGGTTTGCGTTGGGGGACGCTGTGTCAACGTTCGGCGGTGCGGGTGCCGCTGTCTTTGCCGGTGGTGCAGCGGCCAAAGCTTTGCGGGTAGGGCTGGCTGGCACTATCGCTGCTGTTATTTTCCCATACATTAACTTTAAAGCCGGGCTTGGCGCAGTTAGCCGCGGTATCAGCACCGATGGAAAAGCTGTGGCTGTTACCTTTAAAAAGGTTGTTTTTAAAGGTGTTATCACCACTCATTGAGTTGTCCCAGCACATCACCGGGTTACGGGTACGGATAGCGCAGGTGAGAAAGACGCCAGACAACTTGTTGTTACGCACATTGTTGTTAGCAAACAGGTTGCGGTAGGAGTTTGACAGGTAAACACCGTGCGAGCCGTTGTTGCTTAGCTGGTTACCGGTGATTTTACTGTCTTCAACGTTTTCGGCGGTAATGGCTGCCGCAACGTTGTTCTCAACCACGTTGTTGCGCATGGTCACCTGGGCGGTGCTGTTAAAGGAAACACCGTCCCAATGTGCACCCGAAATGTGGCTGTTCTCGATGAGCACATCTTTGGTGTGCTGTTCGGTCAGCAGGCAGGCGCTACGGCAGGTGGCTACCGTTAGGTCTTTTAAGGCGATGTGTTCGCCTTTACGCACCACCACGCCACTGTTGCTCAAATAAGGTATTGAGGGCATGAATTCATGCTGGCTCTTATTGCCGGTGATACGCAGGTTTTCTACGGTGATGTTGCTAACGGCATGGCGTGGTTGCGCCACTTTGTATTCGCCAATCACCAATACTGGCTCTTCAACACCGTCTTGCAGCTGCAGGTGCGTTTTATCCCCTTTGCCTTTGAGGATGACATTACTGCGCTCGATGCTTAGCAGATGTTTGAGCATGAAGTCGCCTTCGGCCAAACAGATGGTTTGGGTGGAATTGTCTTTAGGCAGGTTGTTAATTGCCGCTTGAATGGATTGGCCTGGCTCGACGGTCAGGTTGCAAGCATCGGCTTTGAGGGTAAAACCCCATACCGAAAGGGCAATGACGACGAATCCTAAAGCTGCTTTACGCATACTGCCTCCTTGGAAAGCTGCTGATATGCAACACCGGCCTTGGGCTAACAAAGGCCGTGTACGGGGTCATAAAGTACAACGATGTTGATAAGACGTTGGGGAAAGCTGAGTTGTTCCTTGCAGGACAGTAAAGCTGATTTCTCCCAGATCTCCTCATGTACTTTGATAAAAAACGGCGCAGCTAAAAGCTGTGCTCGGTGTTAAACAAACAAGCCGCTGGGTAGTGGCCAACGGCGTGATTGCTGCCTTTAAGCATAAAGGGGACTTTATGAACGGCGCCCGTATTGATTATCGGAATGCTGTTATCTGTCATTTTTGGCAAAAAGTGCAATGTTATTAGCGCGTTGTATTTTTCATTCAAAAAAGCCCCTGGCCGGGGCTTATTGATGGGTGAGCTGCTCTTTAACGATTTGGAATAACTCACGAAAGTACTTAGGCGGCTTGTTGGCGGCTTTTTCTTTAAGGGCTAAGCGCAGTGCCTGGCGCAGGCGCTGAATATCTACCCCAGGATATTGCTCAATAAAGGCCTGTACGGCATCGTTGCCGTCTTTTAAAAAGCGGTCACGCCACTGCTCGGCTTGGTGCAGCTTAACCGTTTCTTGGGCGTGCAGGTTTTTAAGCTTATTCAGTGCCTCAACAATGGGCTGGTGGTCGACTTGACGCATCAGTTTCGCCACGTACTGGCGCTGGCGACGAAAGCCTTCATGCTTGTTGCGAATGCGGTTGGCCAGGGTGATGGCGGCGCGCAGGTCGTCGTCCAGTGGAATTTTATCCAACTGGCCTGGGTCTAGGTCCATCAGTTCTTTACCGAGGTCGGCCGCTTCATTGGCGTCGCGTTTGAGCTCAGATTTACTGACGTAAATGATTTCTTCGTCGTCGTCTTGGGGATGCATGACTCAAGGGCATTAGCAAATTTCCTCTATGATAGCAGTTTGCTGGCCGCCTCCGTAGCGGCTTGTCTGTGTTATGCTCGGCATCACTAGCCGATAACAGTTGAGGTTGCGGTGAGCGACATTATTCAAGACATGAAGGCCGTTGAATCCCTAGTTGCCGAAGGGCTGGAGTACGCCCAAAAAATCGGCGTTAGCGGCGCCGAAATGGCCATCAGCCGCCAGGCGGGGATCAGCGTTTCCACCCGTTTGGGCGAAGTAGAAAACATTGAATTCAATAAAGACGGCGCCCTTGGGGTAACCGTTTTTCGTGGTAAGGCCAAAGGTTCGGCTTCCACCTCTGACCTGCGCCCAGAGGCCATTCGTGAGGCCGTTGCCGCCGCGGACCGTATTGCCAAGCTCACCTCTGAAGACGAGGCCAACGGCATGGCTGATGCCGACACCCTGGCCTTTGATTACCCAGAGCTCGACTTATTCCATCCTGCCGACTTAGACCCTGAGCAGGCCATTGCCATGGCCAAAGACTGCGAAAACGCCGCCCTTGCCAGCGACAAGCGCATTGTTAATTCCGACGGTGCCAGCTTTGCTAGCCATGCCGGTTTTAAGGTTTATGGCAACACCCACGGCATGATTGGCAGTTACCCCAGCAGTCGCCATAGCTTGTCTTGTGTGGTGATCGCCAAGGAAGGTGAACAGATGGAGCGCGACTATGACTACTCCATTGCCCGGCGTATTGGCGATTTAGACGATGCCGCCGCCCTTGGCCGCAGCGCTGCCAAACATACCTTGGCCCGTCTTGGCGCCCAGAAGCTTGGCACCATGCAGGTGCCGGTATTGTTCCAGGCCGATGTGGCATCTGGGCTCTGGGGACATCTGGTGGCAGCTATTAGTGGTGGCAGCTTGTACCGGCGTTCAAGCTTTTTGCTCGACAGCCTTGGCACGCAAGTACTGCCCGATTTTGTGGAAATTTTGGAAGACCCGCATGTGATAGGGGCGCTGGCCTCCACCCCTTTTGATAGCGAAGGGGTGCAAACGGTTAAGCGCAACATTATTGAGTCGGGGGTGCTGCAAACCTATTTGCTCACCAGTTATTCCGGCCGCCGCATGGGCATGAAAACCACCGGCCATGCTGGCGGTATTCATAACTGGTTTGTGAAGGGTAACGGCGACGATTTTGACGCTATGGTCAAACGCTTGGACCGTGGCCTTATTGTGACCGAATTGATGGGCCAGGGCATTAATATGGTCACCGGTGACTATTCGCGCGGTGCCGGTGGCTTCTGGGTTGAAAACGGTAAAATTCAGTATCCGGTGTCTGAAATTACCATTGCCGGTAATTTAAAAGACATGCTGATGGGCATTGCGGCCATTGGTTCTGATGTGGAGCGCCGTGGCGGCATTCACACCGGCTCGGTGCTGATTGACCGCATGACGATAGCGGGTAATTAATAAAAACCCGGCCAAGGCCGGGTTTTTTAATTCATCAGCAAGCTTGCCGAGCCTAAAAAGGCAAAGAGCCCCACCACATCGGTAACGGTGGTAAGTACCACGCCGCCGGCAAGGGCCGGGTCAATTTTAAATTTCTTCATCACCAAGGGCACCGCAACCCCGGCGGCAGCGGCTGCCAACAGGTTAATTGCCATGGCAAAGGCAATAATGCCCGACAGTTCCCAATCTTGCTTCCAGACACCCACCACCACGGCAATAAGCGCCGCCCAAATAAGGCCGTTTAATACCCCAATCGCCATTTCCTTGGAGAACAAAAACCGGGCATTCTGACTGCCAACATGGCCAAGAGCCATGCCGCGGATAACCAGGGTCAGGGTTTGCGAGCCAGCAATGCCGCCCATGGACGGCACTATGGTCATCAGCACCGCCAGGGTGGCCAGTTTGGCCAGGGTATCTTCAAAAAGGTTGGAAACCGCAGCTGCTAGTAGCGCAGTGAGCAGGTTAATACCGAGCCACAGCGTACGGCGCGGCGTGGATTTTAGCACCGGTGCAAAGGTGTCTTCTTCGTCATCCAAACCCGCCATGCTCATCATGGTGTGGCTACCTTCTTCCCGGATGATATCCACCACGTCATCGACGGTGATCCGGCCTAACAGGTGGCCGTCGTCGTCAACCACCGGTGCCGAGTACCAGTCATAGCGTTCAAATAGCTTGGCGACTTCGGTTTCCGGCAAGGTGTAGTGCACCGGTTCGGGCTCGGCGTCCATTACCTCTTTGACTTTCTGCGTCGGGTTGGCGGTAACCAATATGGATAACGGCACTTCCCCCACCAATTTATCGGCCTTGTTAACCACATAGAGGCTGTCGGTGCCTTGCGGTAATTCGCCTTTGCGGCGCAAATAACGCATTACCACATCGATGGTGACGTCGGGGCGCAAGGTGATGGTGTCGGTGTTCATGATGGCGCCGGCGGTATCGTCGGCGTAAGACAAAACCTGCTCCAGGCGCGAGCGGTCTTGGGCGTCCATGGCTTTTAAAACCTTGCGGTATACCTCATCGGGCAGGCCGCGCAGTACATAAGCCAGGTCGTCGGTTTCCATGCCCTCGGTGGCTGCCGCCAGTTTATCGGCATCCATCAATTTTAAGATGCCGCGTTGTACGTCTTCAGACAGCTCGTCGAGGATATCCCCTTCCTGGTCGGGGTCTACCAGTTGCCACAGCGACAAACGGGCCTTTTGCGGGCTCGATTCTAAAAGGTGCGCCACATCGGCCGGATCCATGGCGTGCAGCAATTCCCTGGCACGCACAAACCGGCCCTTGGCAAGCAAGGTGCTGATTTGTTCGAAACCGGGTTGGGATTGCTCTTCGCTCATAGGGTGTTATCTGTGCCAGGCGGGATTTGGCTTTCAGTGTAACCCAGTTGCTGTGAATTTTTGATGAGAATGAGGTGCTTAGGTGACTTTATTGCTCTTCGTCGAAACCGGCGTCAATTAAGGCGCTGGCGGCATTAAGGGCGGCTTCGGCGTCTGGGCCTTCACAGTGCAGTGTTACCGGTTGGCCTTGGTGGCCTTCAAGCAGCAGTAGGCCCAGTACCGAGTCAGCACTGGCCTCGCGGCCTTTGGCTTCCAGCAGGATGCTGGCATCAAATTGCTGACTGAGTTTAACCAGTTGGGTAGCGGCGCGGGCATGAAGCCCCAGCTTGTTTTTGAGGATAAGGGTGCGGCTTAGGCGGTTACTCATGCGCCTTTCATATCCCGGTGCTTACGCTGCACATCACGGCCACGACCGGCAAAGCGCTCCGCCAGTTGCTCGGTGATAAATACCGAGCGATGCTGACCACCGGTACAACCTACCGCGACGGTGACATAAGCCCGGTTATTGCGCTCCAGTTGTGGCAGCCAACTTTCCAGGAGGTTATCGATTTGCATGATAAGCCTTGCTACATCCGGCTCGCTGGCAAAAAAATCTTTTACTGGCTGGTCGAGCCCGGTTAGGGGTTTTAGCTCGGGGATCCAGTGGGGGTTGGGCAGAAAACGCACATCGAAAACGTAGTCGGCATCTTTGGGCAGGCCATGTTTGAAACCAAAGGATTCAAACACCAGCATTAACGGCCCTTCCTTCTTACCTAAAATTCGCTCGCGCACCATGTCTGACAGCTGATGAATCGACATCTCTGAGGTATCGATACGCAAGTCAGCCATATCGGCTAACGGGGTGAGGCGTTTTCTTTCTAACTCTAAAGCGTCTTCAAGGCTGCGGTTTTGGTGCCGGGAAAGGGGATGCAAGCGGCGGGTTTCTGAAAAGCGGCGTAAAAGGATGCTTTGGTCGGCATCCAGATACAGCAGGGTGCGGTGGATACCACTGGCTAGCTGTTCAAGTTCTGCCGGAGCATCGTCGCCTTTATCCTCTGGCAGGTTACGGATATCGACGCTCACTGCCACCTTTTGTACGTCACTGCGCAGTGTCTCTAACAGGGCCGGCAGCAGGTTCAGTGGCAGGTTATCAACGCAGTAATAACCGAGGTCTTCAAGGACCTTTAGCGCAACCGATTTGCCTGCACCTGAGGTGCCACTGACAATGACTAAGTTCATGCGGCGTTTTCAATCAGAATTTGGTAAACCTCGCTGTCGTCACTGGCGCCACGTAATTTCTTCAGCGTGTCTTTATCAGACAAGCGCTTGGCAATGGCCGCTAAAGTCGACAGGTGAGCTTGGCATTGGTCGCTCGGCACCAGCAGCGCAAACAAAAGGTCGACCGGCTGGTTGTCGATGGCATCAAAGTCGATGGGTTGGCTAAGCCGCGCCACTACCGCTACCACCCTGTCGGTGTCTTGCATGCGGCCGTGGGGCAGGGCAATACCATTACCAATACCGGTTGAGCCCAGCCTTTCCCGTGCCAACATGGCGTCAAAGGCCGCGTGGGCGTTGATCTGGGGACACTGGCGAGCGGCGATTTCGCCGATCATCTCCAGTACCTTCTTTTTAGATAAGCCCGGAGCCAGTGTGACCACGGCGTCCGGGCGTAGCAAATTATTCAGATCCATTTAGTGTTGGTTGAGTTTTTCTTTGTGCTTAATGATCTGCCGATCGAGCTTGTCGATCAAGCCATCAATGGCAGCATACATGTTGTCCTGCTCACAGGATGCGTGTAATTCGCCGCCACTGATATGTAATTTTGCCTCAGCGGTTTGCCGGATCTTCTCAACATTGAGCACAACATGCACGTTACTAATGTGCTCAAAATGCCTTTCTAACTTGGCAAACTTCTCTGATACGTAACTGCGTAGTGGCTCTGTTATCTCAATATGGTGGCCAGTAAGATTGATTTGCATAGTCTCATCCTTATATGCCCAGCCTTATAACAGGCTTTTTCGTTGATTCGAGGGCGGTATGTTCAGCGCTTCGCGATATTTGGCGATAGTGCGCCTTGCAACCTGTATGCCCTGCTCGGCCAACAGCTCCACCATTTTGCTGTCGCTCAATGGTTTTGCAGTGTTTTCCTCAGCGACCAGCTTCTTGATAAAAGCGCGGATAGCCGTGGAAGAACATTCTCCACCATCGTCTGTAGCAACGTGGCTGGAGAAGAAATACTTGAGCTCAAAAATCCCTCTTGGCGTATGCAAGTACTTCTGGGTAGTTACCCGGGATATGGTGGATTCGTGCATATCCACCGCTTCAGCGATGTCGTTGAGTACCATTGGTTTCATGTACTCTTCGCCATATTCAAAGAACCCTTGTTGAAACTGTACTATGCAGCGGGCCACTTTCAACAAAGTCTCGTTTCTAGACTCCAAACTCTTTAAGAACCATTTGGCTTCTTGCAGGTGGGAGCGAATAAATTGCCCATCAGACGGGTTACGGGCGTGGCGGCTCATGGCAGCGTATTGCTGGTTAATGCGCACCTTCGGCATCGCATCGGGATTAAGCTCCACCACCCAGCGGCCACTGCGTTTGGTTACCGATAAATCGGGAATAACATATTGTGGCTCTTCACTTGAGACCACAGACCCGGGCCTAGGGTTCAACCCCTGGATCACTCTGAGTGCTTCTCGAAGCTCGTCTTCCTTTAGCTTAGTGACCCGCATCAGCGTGCGGTAGTCACGGTTGCCCAAAAGGTCGATGTGCTCTTGGATCAGCATTCGCGCTTCACTAAGCCAAGGTGTATCGGGGGTAAACTGGGCGAGCTGTATCAGTAAACACTCTTGCAGGCTGCGGGCAGCCACGCCAACCGGGTCAAAGTGCTGAATACGCTTCAATACCGCCTGCACTTCATCCAGTTCTAAATCCTCAATAGCCAAGCCTTCGAGAATTTCTTCGCAGCTTTGCCGCAGGTAACCGTCAGGGTCAATGGCATCAATAATGGCCAATGCCACGGCTTGGTCGGTTTCGCTAAAGGGGGTGAGGCGCATTTGCCATAACAAGTGCTGCTGAATGTCTTCGACGGTTTCCCCTTGATAAAGGCTGTCGTCGTCGCTGCTAACGGCCGGGCCGCTGCTGGTACTGGCGGAATATACTTCGTCCCAACTGGCATCGACCGGCAGATCTTCGTCCAGTTTGCGCTCTTCCATGACATCAGAGGTATCGGGTTCGGCGGCAGCATCGTCGTAATCATCGCTGCTATCGGCCGTCGCCGTGTCGCTATCATTGTCACCGTCGTCACTGTTGCCTTGGGACTGCGGCTCGTCAAAATCGTCCTCTTGCCCTTCTTCGAGCAAGGGGTTGGCATCCAGTGCGGCCTGAATTTCTTGCTGCAGTTCCAACGACGACAGTTGCAGCAAGCGAATAGCTTGCTGCAACTGAGGCGTCATGGTCAGTTGCTGTCCAATGCGTAATTGCAGGCTCGGCTTCATCACGAGAGTGACATTCCTCCGGGCGGCGTACCTGGCGCCACCTCTGTTTCACTAAAGTTGGAACTGTTCGCCCAGATAGACGTCCCGTACCTGCTTGTTGGCCAGGATAGCCTTTGGTGTGCCGCTGGCGATAAGCTCGCCATGGCTAACAATATAGGCGTGTTCACAAACCGAGAGCGTTTCCCGCACATTATGGTCAGTGATCAATACCCCAAGGCCCCTGTCACGCAGGTGTTCGATGATTTTCTTGATGTCGATAACCGAAATTGGGTCAACACCGGCAAAGGGTTCGTCGAGCAGAATAAAGGCCGGGTCGGCGGCCAAGGCGCGGGCTATTTCCACCCGGCGGCGTTCACCACCAGACAAGCTTGCACCGAGGCTGTCGCGTAGATGGCCAATATGAAATTCATCAAGCAACGACTCTAAAGCGTCTTCACGGCCGTCGCGGTTTAACTCTTTTCGCCGCTCTAGCACCGCCATAATGTTATCGCGCACGCTGAGCTTGCGAAAAATACTGGCTTCCTGCGGCAAATAGCCGATGCCGGCGCGGGCCCTGACGTGCATGGGTTCTAGTGATAAGTCGCGCTCGTCAATAACAACGCGGCCTTTATCGGCCAGAACCAGCCCGACCACCATGTAAAAGGTGGTGGTTTTGCCAGCCCCGTTGGGACCCAAAAGGCCGACAATTTGGCCGGTATTGACCGTCAGGCTAACGTCTTTAACGACCTGGCGGCGCTTATAACTTTTGGCAAGATGCTGCGCTTGCAGTACAGCCATCAGTTACCCCCTTTGTCTTTTTTACCTTCACTGGGGGTCGGCTGACTGTCTGTCGGCTTTTTGGCCTCATCTTTGATTTTGCTGGGCTCAAAAATGGTGGTGACACGGCCGTTGCTGTCTTTAGCGGTTGCCATCAGACGTTGCGCTTGAAGGTCATACTGAATGGTGTCGCCTTTGGCGATACTGCCATTTTGCTCAATCTGAGCATCGCCCTTCATTATCACCAAACGTTTGTTTTCAAAATATTTTATTTCGTTTGCTTGCGCTTTTATCCAGGTGCCATCGTTCAGTTTTTGCCTAAGCTGAACAGGGTGGCCGGTGGCGGTAAAAACCCGTTCATTTTGAGAGGCATTAATTTCTACGCGGTCAGCAGAAAGTGACAAGGTGCCCTGGGATATTTGCACATCCCTTTCGTAGACCAGGATTTTCTTTATGCCGTCGGCGTAGTTTCTACTGGCAGTGACCGAAATTTTCTTGTCGAAATCGCCATCTGCGGCCGTCGCCACGAATGGCAGGCACAGAAGCAGCAAGGCATTACTGAGTATCTTTAAGCTGTTCATATTCGGTACTGACCTGACTTTTTAGGCGAACCTGTTGTTCGTCGAGTTTGGCGTTGAGCCCTACACCCTTGGTGGTATAACCCGGCCCGACGATAACAACAGGGTCATCGGTATTCATGGTTTTTTTCACCAGATTGAGCTCAAGTGCGTCGGTATTAATCTGTTTTATCGGCCCATCGTCGATAAGACTCTGGATAATAACATTGTTTTGCAGGTCCACCAGCCGCTGACCCGTGACTTTTGCTTTTTCGGCAGTGATGCGCCAAGGGCTGTGTTGCTCGTTGTTGTAGGTGATGAAACGTGGTGCTACTAACCAAGTCTCTTGGCGCAGGTTGTAATGGGTCATGGATTTGGCATTGACCTGCATGCTCAATTTGCCGTTTTCATCAAACTGACGCACTTGCAAATTGTCGGCGATGCCATCGGGCTGTTCGACAAGCAGTGCTTGCTGGGCGGCATCCTGGTCGTCTTTTGCTGACGGCCACAACATTAATGCCGAAGCCGCGGCAAAGAGCAGCAGCACAAAAATAACGGCACGGCTCACAGGCTGGCTCCTTGCGGCCTAAGGTTTTTGCCTTGGCTTTGCAGGATAAGGTCACACAGTTCTCGCACCGCGCCGTAGCCCCCTGGTAGGCAGGTGGTGTAGCGGGCGGCCTGGGTAACCAAGGGGTGGGCATCGGCTACTGCCACACCTAAGCCAACATGTTCAATTAAGGCTAAGTCAGGAATGTCGTCACCTATATAGGCCACGTTTTCAGGGTTAAGGCCAAGCTTACCTAACAGCGCATCAAAAGCGAGCCGTTTGTTTTCCTGGCCTTGATAAATATGTGGCACACCCAGGGCATTAAAGCGATTTTCAACGATGCGGCTATTGCGGCCGGTGATCACCGCCACGTCAATGCCCGCCTGCAATAGCGCCTTGACGCCAAAGCCATCGCGGGTGTGAAAGGCTTTGAGTTCTTCACCGTTGTTACCCAGATAAATACGACCATCGGAGAACACGCCATCTACGTCGCAGATGAGGAGCTTTACCTGACTCAGTTGCTGCCAAGTGGCACTGTCAATTTGGCCGTAGAGGGAATTTTCCATCATAGAACTCCTGCGCGCATCAGATCTTGTGTGTTAAACGCCCCCACCGGGCAGTGGTTGGCATCCACAACAAAGAGGCCATTAATTTTACGCTCTTCCATCAGATGCAGCGCTTCGGCGGCTAAAAGGTCTGGTTCAACCGTGATACCGCCTTTGGTCATTACATCACTGATAACGGCGGTACGTACGTCTTTTCCGGCATCGAGCACCCGGCGTAAGTCACCATCGGTGAACAGGCCAACCAGCTTGCCTTGCTCGTCTACCACTGCAGTCATGCCAAGCCCTTTGTGGGTCATTTCCAGCAGGGCGTCTTTAAGCAGAATGTTTTGAGCAACAACCGGCACCTCGTCGCCACTGTGCATAACGTCTTCAATGCGTAGCAGCAGTCTTTTACCGAGACTACCGCCAGGGTGAGACAGGGCAAAGTCATCGGCGGTAAAGCCACGGGCCTTTAATAGCGCGACCGCTAAAGCATCGCCCATAACCAAGGTGGCGGTGGTAGAGGCGGTAGGGGCTAAATTCAGTGGGCAGGCTTCTTTTTCAACGGCGACACAAAGATGGGTGTCTGCGTGGTTGGCCATGGTAGAACCCGGTTTGCCGGTCATCGCAATAAGTTTGACACCCATGCGCTTTAATACCGGGAACAGGGTGGTGACCTCTTGGGTTTCACCGGAATTGGAAATTGCCAGCACCACATCTTTATTGGTGATCATGCCAAGGTCGCCATGGGACGCTTCACCAGGATGTACAAAAAAGGCTGGTGTACCGGTTGAGGCAAGGGTGGCGGCTATTTTTCGACCAATGTGACCGGATTTCCCCATTCCTGTCACTATTACCTTGCCCTTACAATCGAACAATGTTTGGCAAGCCTGGTCAAAATCATCACCCAGGAACTGATGAAGCCCTTCAATGGCCTGTTTTTCGACTTCGAGGACATCGTGGCCAAACCGGGAAAAATCGCGTTTCACTTGGGAACTCCTTGGGGCAAGATGGCGAGATTATAAAAAAGGCGGCCGCCGATAGCGATAAAAGCAAGGCAATGGCGCAAAGTTCGCTAAAAAATGACATTATTAAAACAGGAATGAGACCATGATGAATGGTGTTTTAGGGACCTTTAACATGGTGCGAGAGCCCATAGTGGCTGGGGTTCACCGTCAATTCAGACATCGCTTATTACCCTTTCCGAACGTTTTGTTGCATTTATTGGCATTGCTTTGCCTTCCTCACCCCTTGCTACAATGCCCGCGCCAATAAGATCAGGACAATGCTGATGAGTGTTGAACGCCCGTTAGTGGATATCAAAAACATGACCTTTCGTCGAGGTGATCGGATCATCTATGACGATATCAGTTTGACTATCCCGGTAGGCAAAGTCACTGCCATTATGGGGCCCAGTGGTATCGGTAAAACCACACTGCTGCGCTTGATTGGTGGTCAGTTAAGGCCCGACAGCGGCCAAATTCTTTTTGACGGCGAAGATATTCCTTTGTTGTCACGAAAGCAGTTATTTCAAACCCGTAAACGGATGAGCATGCTGTTTCAAAGCGGCGCGATGTTCACCGACATGACGGTGTTCGATAACGTTGCATTTCCGCTGCGTGAACATACCAACTTGCCTGAAGCCCTTATCCGCAAAGTGGTGTTGATGAAGCTTGAGGCCGTCGGTTTGCGCGGTGCCCATGGTTTGATGCCAAGCGAATTGTCTGGGGGCATGGCCCGGCGCGCAGCGCTGGCAAGGGCCATTGCGCTTGACCCCGACATGATCATGTATGACGAACCCTTTGCTGGCCAAGACCCTATTTCCATGGGGGTTATCGTCAACTTGATTCGCCGTTTAAACGATGCCCTGGGGCTAACGTCGGTGGTGGTTTCTCACGACGTCGAAGAAGTGCTTTCTATTGCCGATTACGTCTATGTTGTTGCTGACAAAAAGGTCATAGGCCACGGCACCCCTGCAGAACTGAAAGAAAATCCGTCTGACCAGCTTAAGCAATTCCTCAATGGCGAACCTGACGGTCCTGTGCGTTTCCATTATCCTGCGCCTGATTATCGCCAGGACCTAAAAGGAGAGGCCGTCGATGTTTGATGCTATTGCCAACCTGGGGCGAACCGGGCTGGCCTTTACCTCGGGCATGGGCCGAGCACTGCTGATGATACTGTCAGCGGTCTCTTGCTGGCCGAGGCTGCGCAGCTTGCGTTTGCTGGTCAAACAGCTTTATGTCGTGGGTGTGCAATCGCTGTTGATTATCCTGGTTTCCGGCCTTTTTATCGGCATGGTGCTGGGGTTGCAGGGATACACCATTTTACAAAACTACGGTGCCGAAGCGTCTCTTGGGCCAATGGTTGCGCTGAGTATTCTGCGTGAGCTGGGGCCGGTGGTGACGGGGCTGCTGTTTGCGGGGCGTGCCGGCTCGGCGCTGACCGCCGAAATTGGTTTGATGAAAGCCACCGAACAGCTATCGAGCATGGAAATGATGGCCGTCGATCCCCTTAAGCGGGTTATAGCACCACGTTTTTGGGCCGGTGTGATTGCCATGCCACTGCTCTCTGCCATTTTCTGCCTGATTGGTATTTGGGGCGGAAAAATCGTCGGGGTTAACTGGCTGGGGCTGGATAACGGCACCTATTGGTCAGTGATGCATTCCTCTGTGGATTTCATTGATGACATCCTCAACGGCTTTATCAAAAGCTTGGTGTTTGCCCTGGTAGCCACTTGGATCGCAGTATTTAACGGTTATAACGCCATGCCGAATTCAGAAGGGATCAGCAAGGCGACAACCCAGACAGTGGTGCATTCATCACTGGCGATACTGGGCCTTGACTTCATTCTGACAGCACTGATGTTTGGAAACTAATTATGCAAAACAGTCGCAAAATTGAATTGTTGGTAGGCTTTTTCATTCTGATTGGAATTGCTGCCATGTTGGTGCTGGCGCTGAAAGTTGCCAATGGCGGCTTGGCCGGTGACGGAAAAACCTACACCCTTTTCGCAAAATTCGACAACGTCGGCGGCCTTAAAGTGCGCTCACCGGTGAAGGTGGGTGGCGTTGTGGTTGGCCGGGTGGAAAGCATTAAGCTAGACCACTCTGACTTTACCGCCGTTGTCAAAATGGACATTGATGCTGAGTACCAGAACAAATTTCCGGAAACCAGCTCGGCGTCTATCCTCACCTCCGGTCTTTTAGGCGAACAATACATTGGCCTTCATCCTGGCTTTAAGGATGATAGTGTATCGATGCTAAAAGACGGTGATTACATTGAAGACACCAAGTCTGCCTTGGTGCTTGAAGAATTGATTGGCCAATTCCTGTTTGGCAAATCACATGATGAGTAAGGAGTTTTCCATGTTTAAACAAGTCGTAGCTGCTGCGGTAATGGTAATGGGCCTGAGCTCATTGGCCCATGCTGCCGATGAGCAGGCAGTGAACCGCAAAGATCCTTATGTCATGGTGGAAAAAGCCGCGCAATTGGCCTTTGACGACCTCAAGGCCCAGCAGCCGCAAATCCAGAAAAACCCGAATATTTTGAAAGACATCGTGCGCAAAGATTTGCTGCCCTATGTCGATTACCGTTACGCCTCTTACAAAGTGATTGGCCGTAACTTGCCAAAAACCACCGCTGACCAGCGTAACCGCTTTGTTGAAGCCTTTAAAAACTACCTGGTGACCACTTACGCCCAGGCCTTTACCCAGTACAAAGACCAAAAAGTGGCTTTTGAACGTGACAGCCTGGATGACAATGGCCGCCCGCAGCGCATTGCTTCGGTGAAAGCCCGTATCATTCAGCCCGGTGGCCAAGATATCAGCATCATCTTCAAGGCGCGCCTGAACAGCAAAACCGGTGAGTGGGGTGTTTACGACATGGTGGCAGAAGGCATTAGCTTGCTGTCATCCAAACAGGCTGAGCTTGAAGGCCTTATCCGTCAAAAAGGCATCGACAGTGTTATCGAAACACTGAAAGAAAAAGCCAACGAAAGCATTACCAACAAATCGGCTGACGGAAGCAAATAATGAGCCTTGATATCCAATGGCAAAAGCCGGTTCTAAGTCTGGCTGGCACCTTGGACCGCAACACTACCCCGACGCTCTGGCAGCGCCGGGGTAGCTGGTCTGGGCTGGAGACGGTTTCTGTCTCTGGCTTGGATAAAGTGGATACAGCAGGCCTGGCAGTTTTGCTGGCGCTATGTGAACGTTATCCCGGTACCAAAGTGGTTGGGGCTTCTGAACGACTCAAAAAGCTGGCACAATTGGGCGATCTGGATGCCATTCTGCCCATTGAGCAAGCATGACCAATCAAGAAATTGAACAACTACTGCGCGACAGCCTCTCACTTGACGAAGTGATCGTTAAAAGTGACGACGGCAGCCACTTTAATATCATTGCCGTAGGCGCCTGCTTTGAGGGCCTGCGGTCAGTGAAATGCCAACAGCTGGTCTATGGGCCGTTGATGGAGGCAATTGCCTCTAACGCCATGCATGCTGTTTCCATCAAAACCTACACTCCCGCCGATTGGGCACGCGATAAAAAGCTGCTCATGCTAGGACAGTAAAGAAATCGCCCTATGGATAAACTGCTTATCACTGGCGGCACGCCTCTGTCTGGCGAGGTTGCTATCAGCGGCGCCAAAAATGCGGCGCTGCCGATTCTGTTTTCGACGCTATTGGCCGACGATGTTGTCACCCTGACGAACATCCCGCACCTCAATGATGTCACCACCACCATTGCCCTGTTAGGGCGCTTGGGGGCCGGGATCACCTTGGGTGATAACATGACCGTGCAGGTCGACCCACGTTCCGTTACCGAACATGTGGCGCCTTATGAATTGGTGCGCACCATGCGTGCCTCTATTCTGGCGTTGGGGCCACTGGTGGCCAAGTTCGGTAAAGGTGAGGTGTCGTTGCCTGGCGGCTGCGCCATTGGCGCACGGCCGGTTAATTTGCATATCACCGGCCTTGAAGCCATGGGCGCCAACATCGTGGTGGAACACGGTTACATCAAAGCCGAAGTACCCGGTGGCCGTTTACAGGGCGCGCCCATCTTTATGGATATGGTGTCGGTTACCGGCACTGAAAACCTGATGATGGCAGCCGTGTTAGCCGATGGCCGTACCATCATTGAAAACGCTGCCCGCGAGCCGGAAGTGGTCGACCTGGCCAATTGCCTGGTTGCCATGGGCGCCAAGATCCAAGGTATTGGTACCTCCAAGCTGGTGATTGACGGTGTTGAGCGTCTTAATGGCGTGCAATATCGGGTTCAGCCTGACCGTATTGAAACCGGCACTTTTCTGGTGGCCGCAGCGGTTACTCGTGGCAGTGTTACCTGTACCGATACCGACCCTGAACTGCTTGAAGCGGTACTCGCCAAGCTGGAAGAAGCTGGCGCTGATATCGAAACCGGTAAAGACTGGATCAAGCTTGATATGAAGGGCCAGCGCCCCAAGGCGGTGGATATTACTACCGCCCCGTATCCTGCTTTTCCGACCGACATGCAGGCACAGTTTACGGTGCTCAACTCGGTGGCTGAAGGTTCAGCGCGGATCAGAGAAACCATCTTTGAAAACCGTTTTATGCATGTGCCTGAGCTTAGCCGGATGGGCGCTGATATCAGCCTTGACGGCAATAACGCGCTGGTCAAAGGGGTTGAAACCTTATCCGGTGCCGAGGTGATGGCAACCGACCTTCGCGCCTCGGCAAGCTTGGTTATCGCCGGTTTGGTTGCTGGCGGCGAAACCTTGGTTGACCGCATCTACCACATCGACCGTGGTTATGAATGTATCGAGGATAAGTTCTCGAAGCTCGGCGGCCATATTCGCCGGGTTAAATAATAAAAAAGGCACCATAAGGTGCCTTTTTTATTGCCTCAATAGGATGGCTCTGGTGGCCGTTCCCCTACCGTGACTTTTAAGTTGAGCTGCTTTTTCTGACGCATCACGGTAACTTCGACCGTGGTGCCCGGTTTGGTTTCTGCCACCACGTCTTTTGCTTCCAGGCCGTTATGAATGGAGCGGCCATTAATACCAACGATAAGGTCACCTACCTTTATGCCGCCCTTGGCTGCCGGCGAATTGCTGTCAACTGCGGTGATCAGTGGCGGCTGGCTCATGATAGGCACTCTGGGCGGGGCGTAGTCCACACCGAAGTAGCCGCGGATCACCCGGCCGTTTTCGATGAGCTCTTTCATGATTTTTGAAGCCAGATTGTAGGGAATGGCAAAGCCAATTCCAGGCACATCAACGCGGCGCGACACATTCAGCAGAGCGGTGTTAATACCCACTAACACGCCATTGGTATTGACCAAGGCGCCCCCCGAGTTACCGGCGTTAATGGCAGCATCGGTCTGTAAAAAGTCCTGCAGCCCGCTTGAACTCATGCCGCTGCGGCCGGTGGCGGAAATAATGCCCTGGGTAATGGTTTGGCCAATGTTGTAAGGGTTACCAATGGCCAGCACCACGTCGCCAACCTGGGTTTTGTTGTGAGAGTCTTGCGGGATAACCGGCAGGTTGTCTAAATCTACCTGCAATACGGCCAAATCGGTCAGGGGGTCGGTCCCCACGAGGTCGGCATAAGAGATGCGGCCATCTTGCAGGGCAACCACAATTTGGTCGGCGCCAGCAATAACATGCACGTTAGTGAGAATGTAGCCTTTGGCGCTCATGATAACGCCTGAGCCCAGGCCCTTGATGGTGCCACGTTGCTCGGAGAGGCTACCGACGTTACTGACGGTATAGATATTAACAACAGCAGGCGCTGCGCGGCGTACGGCAGCAGAGAAAGACATAATGGAGGGGTAGTTATCTTCCTTGCGAAAGAGCCCCTGGCTTTCTTGGTCGCCTTTACGCAGGCTCGGGAACAGGCTAAGCGCAACCGCTGCCAGTATTAATCCCAACAGAATGGCTTTGGCCAAGTCTTTGAAAAGGCGTGCCATTAATGAATGCCCTGCCGTGAGTGAAGGGCAGAGCATAGCAGGTTTTCAGCCATAGCAAAAAGGGGCCCGAGGGCCCCTTTACGTTGCTAAACACTGGTGCAGTGTTACTGCAGTACCAAGTACAGGCTGGTGTGGCCACGCAAGATGTTAAGGGCCAGAACGCCTTGTTTGTCTTTCGACATCACGTTCTCAAGATCCTTAACCGATTTCACCCGCTGACGGTTAACCGCGACGATGACATCACCTTCTTCCAGGCCAATGGCATCGGCAGGGGAACCTTGAGCTACTTTTGCTACCTTGACCTTGCCACCGTCGTTTTCAAACTCGGCGCCGTCAAGGCGAGGATGAATGGCTTCACCACTGGCTTCTTTGGCAGCACTACGGCCTTCCAGTTTTACCTTCACGGTTTTGTCTTTGCCGTCACGCACTATGCCAAGCTCGATTTCAGTGCCGGCCCCTAAGGTGCCGACTTTCGCGCGTAACTCGCCGAAGGTTTGAATAGGTTTGCCATTCAGGCTGGTAATGATGTCACCGGCTTTAATGCCCGCTTTAGCAGCGGCAGAACCGTCTTCAACTTGGGAGACAAAAGCACCGTGATTAGAGTGATAACCCATGGCTTGTGCCAGTTGGCTAGTCAACTGCCCGCCCATGATCCCTAAGTAACCGTGGCTCACTTTGCCGTGTTTGATGATCTGGTGAACCAGGTTTTTCATCATATTAACGGGGATAGCAAAGCCAATACCGATGTTGCCACCGTCAGGGCCGATAATGGCGGTGTTAATGCCGATCAGTTGGCCTTTTAAGTTGACCAGGGCACCACCGGAGTTACCACGGTTAATCGCCGCGTCGGTTTGGATGAAGTTTTCCAGTTTTTCAACTTGCAAACCGCTGCGCCCCAGGGCTGAAACAATACCGGAGGTAACGGTTTGGCCAAGACCCAGAGGGTTACCAATAGCGACGGCAAAATCGCCTACGCGTAACTGGTCAGAATCACCCAGTTGGATTTGGGTAAGATCTTTGGCGTCGATTTGCAAAAGGGCAATATCGACATCTTTGTCGACACCGATTTTCTTCGCTTTGAAGGTACGGCCGTCGGTTAAGGTTACTTCGATTTTGTCAGCTTCATCGACAACATGGTTGTTGGTCACGATGTAGCCTTTCTTCGCATCAATAATGACGCCAGAGCCTAAACCTTCAAACGGCTGTTTGCTGGTTTGCTCTGATGGCATGTTGGGGCCAAAGAAGAAACGAAAAGCATCGGGGATACGTTGCTTGGAAATATGAGTGCCGGCAACGTTGATACTGACCACGGCTGGGGTGACTTTTTCCAGCATCGGGGCCAGGCTAGGCATTTCCTCTCCCGCTACGCTGTTTGGTAAAGCAGCGGTCGCCGGGAGACTTACAAGGCTAGCAGAACCGAGAAGGACTGCAGATACAAGGATTGAGAAAGGCTTCATTGTTACTGAATCTCCTAAAAATACAAAGGCTGTTTCAGTCTTGGCTCAATCACAGACTCTGGGAAATGTTAAAAAGTTCCAGATTTTATTTTTTCAAAAGGCCGTGGCGCTCTTGAGAATAATCCCGAGGCGGTTCGGTCAACAGCTCAGGATCAGCGTCAGACTCGGTTTCGTCTTCTGCCAATTTTAAGGTCAAATCTTCGGTGTCCAGGCCAAGCAGGGTGCCGGCGCCGGTATTAACGTGACGAGCCAAACGGTCATAGTTTTTGGCCAGCTGTTTCATCATTTCGGTGCTTTCTTCGAAGTAATCTTTTACTTCTTCTTTATACTGATCCAGGTCCAGCTGCGCCTGCTCCAATTGCTGGCGCAGGTTGTCTTCGCCCACTGGGGTAGTACCACGAACCCTGCTGATCAGCAGGCCGATCACGATACCTACTACCAAACCAATTGCGATATTAATCATGGACGATGTCACTCCTGTCCTGCTGTCTATAGCGAACAATATACCTGCAACCCAAGGGCCGTGGTACCATGCCCGCCTTCAATTTACCCGATGAGAACCAGAATTAATGACTCCCTGGCAGCGCTATCAGGCGGATTTGAGCCGCCCGGAATTCATACACGATAAGGCACAGGAAAATGCGGTGAAGCACCTGCAGCGCCTGTTTGATGACTTCTGCGCTAGGGATCAGCATAAATCATCCGGCCTGAAGAAACTCTGGCAAAAGCTTAGTGGTGCCAGCGAGAGCAAAAATCAAGTCAAGGGGCTTTATTTCTGGGGCGGCGTAGGCCGGGGAAAAACGTACCTGGTTGACACTTTTTTTGAGTGTTTGCCGACCGAGCGCAAAATGCGCGCGCATTTTCACCGCTTTATGCATCGGGTGCATCAAGAACTGAAAGTATTCAAAGGCCAAGTCGACCCCTTGGAAAAGGTGGCCGATAAAATCGCCTCGGAAACCGACATCATCTGTTTTGATGAGTTCTTTGTGTCTGACATTACCGACGCCATGTTGCTCGGTACCTTGTTTGAAGCGCTCTTTGCCAGGGGCATTGTGCTGGTTGCTACCTCCAATATTGTGCCGGACGAGCTTTACCGTAATGGCTTGCAGCGGGCCCGTTTTTTACCGGCCATTGCCTTAATTAAAGAAAACTGCGATGTGGTTAATGTGGATTCCGGCGTTGACTACCGGCTACGAACCCTTGAGCAAGCCAGACTCTTTCATTTCCCTTGCGACGATGAAGGCCGTAGCCAACTGCGTGACTATTTTACGCAGCTCACCTCTGAAGCAACCCGTGAAGATGTGACCTTGGAAATTGAAGGCCGCCCCATTCACGCTATTGCCGAAGCCGACGGTGTGCTGCTAATAGACTTTAAGGTGCTGTGTGACGGCCCCCGTAGCCAAGCCGACTACATGGAGCTGGCACGTCTTTACCATTCGGTTTTGGTCAGTGACGTGTTTCAGATGAGCGCCAACCAAGAAGACGTAGCCAGGCGTTTTATTGCTATGGTGGACGAGTTCTACGAACGCGGCGTTAAACTCATTATGCTGGCCGAGGTGGACATGTTTAGCCTCTACGGCGGTGAGCGTTTGCAGTTCGAATTTCAGCGCTGTTTGTCCCGCCTGCAGGAAATGCAGTCCAAAGAATACCTTGCTCGCCCCCATAAACCGTAAAATGAGTGAAATTTGGGCGTGATCTTGGCAAAAGACATGCGTATAATCCGCGCAGCCCCACGTTACAACCTGCCCAACAGGGGCAGCGCATATGTCACTTACCAGTATTCGAAGGGATACGTTGGTAGGTTTTTGCACATTGTGCGGGCGTTAAACTAGCCCGCACGGGTATGTAACAAATTGATTTTGGGTTGATTTGATGAAAACTTTCGTAGCTAAACCAGAAACCGTAAAACGTGACTGGTATGTGGTTGACGCCGAAGGAAAAACCTTGGGTCGTATCGCCACCGAAATTGCCACGCGTCTGCGCGGCAAGCACAAGCCTGAATACACTCCTCACGTTGACACCGGTGATTACATCGTTGTTATCAACGCTGAGAAAGTGGTTGTGACTGGTGCCAAGAGCAAGGACAAAATGTATCATGCTCACTCCGGTTTTCCGGGTGGTCTGAAGTCCATCAGCTTCGAAAAGCTGCAAGCCAAGAAGCCGGAAATGATCATTGAAGCTGCTGTTAAAGGCATGCTTCCGCGTGGTCCCCTTGGTCGCGCCATGTTCCGTAAGCTGAAGGTTTATGCCGGTGCTGAACACAAGCACGCTGCACAACAACCTCAGGTCCTCGACATCTAATACGGAATTGAAGAAATGGCAGACAATCAATACTACGGCACTGGCCGTCGCAAAAGCTCCACTGCTCGTGTCTTCATCAAGCAAGGCACTGGTGCTATCACCATCAACAAGCGCACTCTTGAAGAGTACTTCGGCCGCGAAACTGCCCGCATGGTAGTTCGTCAGCCGCTGGAGCTGGTTGAGATGATCGAAAAGCTTGACCTGCACATCACCGTTTCTGGCGGTGGTATCTCTGGCCAAGCTGGCGCTATTCGCCACGGCATCACTCGCGCTCTGATGGAGTACGATGAGTCTCTGCGTCCGGCTCTGCGTAAAGCAGGCTTCGTTACCCGTGACGCTCGTAAGGTTGAACGTAAGAAAGTCGGTCTGCGTAAAGCACGCCGTCGTCCTCAGTTCTCCAAACGTTAATCTGGCCTCATCGGCAAGATGCAAAAGCCCGGCTTTACGCCGGGCTTTTTTATGGCTGTTACTCCCCTGAACTGTGCTCCTTGTCCTTGTTTTTTCTAGGGGTTCTTTTTATTCTGGTGAGACTTTCAACGCTTTTCCAGGTCACCCACACCAATAAAAGCTACACCGATAAAAAGGGGACTGTGAGCCAGTAACGCCGCAGAAGATAGCCAAGCGGTGGTGGGTTCCAGGACGGGAGAACAATGGATGAGCAATGCGCCTGTCGATGAAGGGCGTCGCCGTTTTCTGACATGGACCACGGCGGTAGTAGGAGCTGTGGGCGTAGGCTTTTCAGCGGTGCCTTTTGTGGCGTCATGGAACCCCAGTGCTAAGGCGCGGGTCGCCGGTGCCCCCGTTACCGTCGATATTTCCAAGCTGCAAACCGGGCAATTACTGCTGGTAAAATGGCGGGGTAAGCCGGTGTGGCTGGTTAAGCGCAGCGAGAAGGTGCTGGCACAATTACCCAGCCTCGACGGCAGACTTCGCGACCCCGATTCAAAAGAGCCGCAGCAGCCGGCTTATGCCAACAATCTGACCCGTTCTATTAAACCTGACCTCTTTGTCGCTATTGGTATCTGCACCCATTTGGGCTGCTCGCCAACTTACCTCAATGGTAATTTTGCCGAGCATGCCAAAGGCGTCGATTTTGGTTTTTTCTGTCCCTGTCATGGCTCTAAATTCGATATGGCCGGGCGTGTATTCAAAGATGTGCCAGCGCCTTTAAATTTGGTGGTGCCGCCGCATTATTACCAAGATGAGCACACCTTGCTGGTAGGAGTGAGTAAAGAGGAGCAAGCATCATGAGTCGGCTACTTAACTGGCTTGATGAACGTATTCCTCTTAGCCAAACCTGGCAAAAGCATATTGGCCGCTATCCCACCCCTAAAAATTTCAACCTGTGGTATTTCTTTGGTTCGCTGGCAATGTTGGTGCTTGCTAACCAGATTGTGACCGGTCTTTGGCTGACCATGTACTACACCCCCAGCGCCGAAGGCGCTTTTGCGTCGGTTGAATATATCCGCCGTGACGTGAGCTACGGCTGGCTGCTGCAGTATTTACATTCAACCGGCGCTTCAGCGTTTTTCATCATTATTTATCTGCACATGTATCGCGGGCTTATTTATGGCTCCTACCAAAAGCCAAGAGAGCTGGTTTGGCTGCTAGGAATGTTGTTGTTCCTGGCGCTGATGGCCGAGGCTTTTATGGGCTACCTGCTGCCGTGGGGGCAAATGTCGTACTGGGGAGCGCAGGTGATTATTTCACTGTTTGGCGCCATTCCTTTTGTCGGTGACGACATCACCCTATGGCTGCGCGGTGACTACGTGATAAGCGGGGCTACCCTTAACCGCTTCTTTGCCCTGCATGTAATTGGTTTGCCGTTGGTGCTGTTAGTGCTGGTGTATCTTCATATCGTTGCGCTGCATCACGTCGGTTCTAATAATCCTGACGGCATTGATATCAAAAAACATAAAGATGAAAACGGCTGGCCTCGGGACGCCATTCCTTTTCATCCTTACTACACCGTTAAAGACATCATGGGCGCGGCCGCATTTTTGTTTATCTTTGCGTATGTGGTGTTTTTCATGCCTACCGGCGGTGGCTTTTTCTTGGAGGCGCCAAACTTTCAGCCCGCAGACCCGCTAAATACCCCGGAACATATCGCGCCGGTTTGGTATTTTGCGCCCTATTACGCCATTTTGCGGGCGATCCCCAACAAATTGGCGGGCATTGTGTTCATGTTTGCGTCTATCGGTTGCTTGTTCTTACTGCCGTGGCTAGACCGCTGCAAGGTGCGCTCAGTTCGGTATCGCAGCACCCTGCATCGTCTCAATTTGGGCCAGTTTGCGCTGTCATTTTTAGTGTTGTTATACCTGGGTACGCAACCTGCCAGTGACCTATACACCTTGTTGGCACGCATCTTTGCTTTTACCTACTTTGGCTATTTCGTGCTGCTTTGGCTTTACAGCAAAAATGAGCGGACCCAACCGCTGCCTGAAAGGGTGGGTAAGTGATGAAAAGCTTGCTGTTGGCGCTATTTCTGTCGGCTTTTTCCGGTTTTGCTATCGCCAGTGATGCGGTGCAGCTTGATAAGGCGAATTACAACCTCCAAGACCAAGCCTCACTGCAGCGGGGTGCTAAGCTTTTTATGAATTACTGCGCTGGTTGCCACCAAATGCAGTATCAACGCTATAGTCGCACCGCTGACGATCTGGGCATTCCGCCCGACTTGATGGTGAAAAATCTGATTTTCACCGGTGCTAAGATCGGCGATCATATGAACAATGCAATGCCAGCCGAGCAAGCAGCGGCATGGTTTGGTAAAATACCTCCAGATTTGACTCTGGTAGCCCGTGTACGAGGTGCGGATTGGATCTACACCTTTCTGCGGTCTTTCTATGAGGACGATTCTCGTCCTTGGGGGGTCAACAACGAGGTGTTTAAAGATGTAGGTATGCCGGATGTTCTGCAACCATTGCAGGGCATGCCACGCAAAACCTATGAAACCCGTCTGGTGGACGGCGAAGAAAAGCAGGTTTACGCCGGTATAAAGACCGACGGCACCGGTGAAATGAACGAAGAAGAATACAACAAGGCCGTGCTGGATTTGGTCAACTTCCTCGTTTACGCCGGGGAACCGACACGCCTTAAGGCTCAAAGCCTTGGTTGGAAGGTACTGGTTTTCCTGGCCATCTTCTTTGGCTGCGCCTATCTCTTGAAAAGAGAATTTTGGCGTGACGTCCACTAAAGACTTATCGCAGCAAATGGGGGCGCTGGCCTCCGTTGTTGTTTTTGCGTTTTTTTCTGGAGGCTTAAGATGGCTTTGGCAGCCAACAAACGCTCTGTGATGACACTTTTTTGTGGCGGTTCTGATATGTACAGCCACCAGGTCCGTATTGTACTGGCCGAAAAAGGTGTGACATACGATATCGTTGAAGTGGAACTGAGCAACCCACCTGAAGATTTGGTCGAGCTGAATCCCTATGTCAGCGTGCCCACTTTGGTTGACCGCGAGGTTACCCTGTACCGCGCTGATATCATCAACGAGTACTTAGACGAGCGTTTCCCTCACCCGCCTCTGATGCCTGTTTACCCCGTTATGCGTGGTAATGCTCGCCAAACCATGTACCGCATTCAGCGTGACTGGTATGTGCTGGCCGAACGCATTGAGAAGGGCGAAAAAGTTAGCGAAGCGCGTCAAGAACTGCGCGAAGGTTTGCTGGCCTTGGCACCGCTGTTTGCCGACACCCCTTACTTTATGAGTGAGGAATTTGGTTTGGTTGACTGCGTTTTAGCGCCATTGCTGTGGCGTTTAAACCACCTTGGCATCGAGATCAGTGGCCGTGGTTCCAAAGAGATCCGTACCTATATGGCACGTATCTTTGAGCGCGAATCATTCCAGGCTTCCCTGTCTGACGCCGAGCGGGAGATGAGTCATGGCGCCTGAGCGCCTACTAACACCCCACCGGCCGCATTTACTGCGCGCCTTTTATGAGTGGCTGTTGGAAAATGACCTCACTCCGCACCTGGTTGTTGATGCAACCCAGGACGGTGTAGAAGTGCCTCAGGAGCATGTTCGGGACGGGCAGATTGTGCTGAACATTGGCCCAAGTGCCGTAGGTAACCTGGCACTGGGCAGTGAAGACGTTGTCTTTAGTGCCCGTTTTGGCGGTGTGCCTCGGCGCATTGTGGCACCCATGGCAGCCTTGGTTGCTATTTATGCCCGTGAAAACGGCGCCGGTACCGTCTTTGAAGATGAGCCTTATTATGAGGCGCTTCGGGAAGGGAAAATCGCTTTGGAAGGTGAAGGCCCGGATGACGATCCGGAACCACCGAAACCAGGCGGTGGCCGCAAGGCACCTTTCCTGAAAGTGGTGAAATAAAAAAACCGGCCTAGGCCGGTTTTTTTATTGGTTTATTCGTACTGAAAGACTTTTATCACCCGGGTTACGCCGGCGACGTTGCGGGCCACTTCTGCCGCTTCATTGCCTTCTTTATGGCTCACCAAACCCATTAAAAACACCTCCGAATTCTCGGTGGTGACTTTGATGGCCGAAGAATCAACGTCCGAGGTCAGCAGTTTGCCTTTGATAACCGAGGTCAGCCAGCTGTCGTGGGTACGGGTTGAAAGGCTGGTGGGGTTCATCAGGCGAATCTGGTTGTTTATCTTCTGTACACCAGGCACTTTCTGGGCGGCATCAACCACCTTGTCGCGCATTTCTTCGCTTGGGGCTTGGCCTACCAGCAGCACATTGCCGTTCACCGACACGGCGCTGATATGGGTTTTGGTTCGCAGCTCTTCATCACTGCTGATAAAGCCGGTGATCTTCAGTTCAATACTTTGGTCGTCAATATAAGCGCCTAAGGTACGCCTATCATTCGCCACCACGGCAGTACCGGCAGCGCCGGCAACAACAGCTGCGACACAGCCCTGCAGCATAAGAAGGGCGGCCATTAGGCTGGCGATTTTGATTGTTGCTTTCATGCTCAGTCTTCCTGGCTAAAAAGGGTGGAATCGATGGCATCACATAAGGCATGTAATACCAACAGATGTACTTCGTGGGTTCTGGCTGGCCGGTAGCCTGGCACGCGAACTTCCACATCTCCTGGTCCTAACAGGCCCGCCATTTCGCCACCGTCCATACCGGTAAGGGCGAGAATGGTCATGTCTCTGGACAAGGCCGCTTCCATGGTCTTAATGAGGTTACGGGAATTGCCTGACGTAGAGATGACGAGCAGCACATCTCCTGCCTGGCCCAAGGCCCTCACTTCCTTGCTAAATACCTCAGCGAAACTGTCGTCGTTGCTCACCGCCGTTAACATGCCAGCGGTATTACCTAAAACCAGCGCCGGTAAACTGGGCCTTTCGGTTTCGAAGCGATGGATCAGCAAGTTAACGAAATGCTGGGCTTGTAAAGCGCTGCCGCCGTTGCCACAAGCCAGAATTTTATTACCTGAGAGCAGGCAGTTAACCAGCATCATTGCGCCTTGGACGATATTGTCTGGTAAGGCTTCACTGGCAACGATTTTGGTTTGGATACTTTCGGTAAAACTGTCTTTGATCCTGTCCAGCATGGATGCTCCGCTAAGTGACAAAGGCACCCTTTATCCATAAGGGCGCTTGATCACCTTCATAAATCATTACGTCAAAGCGACACTGGCAGTCCCATTCATTAAGACCTTGTTCTGCCAGAAAGCGCCGAGCGCATCGCCAAAGGCGTTGTTGTTGGGCGTGGCTGATGGCGTAGCTGGCGCCACCAAAGCCTTGGTGTTGGCGGTATTTTACTTCCACAAAGACCCATAAGGCGCCGTCGCGCATCACTAAATCCAGTTCACCTCCACGGTAACGGACATTGTGTGCAACGGCTTTAAGGCCTTGATGTTTTAGCCAAGTCTCGGCATTTTTCTCAAAATGTCTGCCCTTGGCCGTCTTGTTCGGGAAGAGGCGGAATGACATGGTCCTTCACCTGAGTTTTGTCACCTTTTATGCTGACCCACTTCAGACGTCGGTAAATCACGCCATTGGCATCAACGCCAATATTGCCGGAGAGCCCTTGCAGTGGCTCGGTACTGGCAACCCTCAGTGTTGCCATATGCGGCAACAAGTCGGCTGCATCATAGCCCATGGCAAAGAGACGCTCCAAGGCGGCTGGCCATTGTGGGCGTAGTTTGGTCATTAAGTTGCGCATCATCGCCGCTTGGCCATGTTTGCTCACAAAATAGGGCATCTCGCTGAAACTCAGGCCGTTAAAGTCGCGAAGGCCTGCCGGGCTATCCAAATCAGGATGGCCGCGAGAAGAGGTAAAAGAGGCAATGGGGTCGGCAAAGGGGCTGATGGTTACGTCGATAAACGCCTTCATCAGGCCCACTTCTTCACGGTCACCCATCAGGTACATAAAGTCGACGTCACGGCGGGAACGGGCTTCGGCCACCACTTTGCGGCCCAGCACGGCTTCCACCTGGCGAATGCGGGCTTTGGAGTCATCAATTTGCAGTTGGCTGCGAATGCCGGCTTCCAGTTGCTGCTGATTGGCAAATAGCCGCATGTCTACCGGTTCATCGTGGCCGTATTGGCGCCAACGCTGAATAAAGGCCTGGGCCTGGCGGTTGTTGGTGTTGGTATCAAGGCCCAGCAACATCGGGTGGCGGGCGTGGCGGTCAACGGCTTCTTCTGCCGCTTGTGCAGCTTCATCTTCCGGGGCCAGGGCAAAGAAATAATCGTCGCCAAAGCCGGGCCGGTAAACGCGGTTTAACGCCAGCCAGGGCACTTTTACACTGTTGGCTTGCTGTAGCGCTTCTATCTGTGGGCGCAGCAGTGGGCCTACCAACATATCGGCGCCCTGCGCTTGTGCCTGCTGCCATGCGGCGACGGCGCCCTTGGCACTGTCGAGCACCACCAACTGCGCGCTTTGGCCACTGGCAACCCAGGCCGAAACAAAACCGTCGCGAATGGCTCGGCCTTGGGCGGAATAATCACCGGTTAGTGGTAACAGCAAGGCCACTTTGGTTGGTGTGTAGTCCACAACCTTGGTGAGTTTTTCCAAGGATTGCGGCAAATATTGGGCCGGTAGCGATTGCGGATAGAGCTCGCGCCAATTACCGATGGCGGTTTCAAGGGCCGGGCCGCGTTTTTCACGGGCCAATTGTTGCAGTGTTACCCAAGGCGCCCAATCTGGGCCCAAGTTGTCGGTGTCGGCCTGTGCTAAAAGCGCCCAAATACGGTCGGAGGTACGCGCTTTTAAGGTTTGGTCGTCGGTTAACGCCGCCAATTTCGCTAAGGCGTTGAGCTCATCTTCGGTATTGCCTGCCAGTTCGGCAAGCTGAGCGGCAAGGCGTAAACGCTGAATTTCAAAGCGGCCGGTCATTGGCGTTTTAAGTAGGGCAGCGGCTTTGTCGTAGTTTTCATGGGCCAGCGCCGACTCGGCGGCTAACAGCGTGTAAGCGTGCTGGGCCGCAGGCGAGGTTAGCTGCCCTTTGAGGGCTTGCAACACATCGTTAGTGCGGGCCCAATCACCGGCCTGGGCGTAGGCCCGCGCAGCTTGTAGTTGCCACAGTAGTTTGTCTTCACCTTCAGACTGACGGGCTTTGTCCAGGTATTGATTGGCTTTTAGGGAAACTGGGCTAGTTAAACGCGCTGTCCAATTGTCTTTCTGAGCGGTTGTTGCACAACTACTTAGCAACAACGCCAAGCACAGCAGGCCTGCGCTCCGTGATAGAATCCTGGTCATTTACCGTCTAGTCCTCGCTGAAACTGTGCCTAGTGTATGCGAGGGGCCATAGCGACACAAACAGAGGGCCCACTCTCATGAATGAAAATCACGGCACTTTATATATCGTACCAACCCCATTAGGTAATTTGGGGGATATCAGCCAACGCGCCCTGAACGTTTTGGCAGAAGTTTCATTGATTTGCGCTGAAGATACCCGTCACACCGGCCAGCTGTTGCACCATTTTTCTATTCGCACGCCCACCCAGTCGCTGCATGACCATAACGAAAAGCAAAAGGCGGCTTTTATTGTCAGCAAATTAGCAGCGGGTACTGATATTGCGTTGGTTTCAGATGCGGGCACGCCGCTTATCTCTGACCCCGGCTACAGCTTGGTAAACCTTTGCCGCCAGTCCGGCATTAAAGTGGTTCCCCTGCCAGGCCCCTGCGCGGCTATTACCGCGTTAAGTGCTTCTGGTTTAGCCACCGACCGGTTTGCTTTCGAAGGCTTTTTGCCCGCCAAGCAAAGTGCCAGGCTCAGTAGCCTTGAAGCACTAAGCGAAGAGCCTCGCACCTTGGTGTTTTATGAAGCGCCGCGGCGGGTGCTGGATACCCTGGATGACATGCAGGCGGTTTTCGGGCCCGACCGGCAAGTGGTGCTGGCCAAGGAACTCACCAAAACCTTTGAAACCATTCATGGTGCGCCGGTGGCCGACCTCATTACTTGGCTGAAAGAAGATAGCGATCGGCAACGAGGGGAAATGGTGTTGATGGTGGCACCCGCACCGAAAACGGATGCCCTACCCAAGGCGGCCGTTACCTTGTTTTTGGCGTTGGCTGAAGATTTGCCCCGTAAAAAGGCCGCAAGCCTGGTTGCCGATGCTTTTGGCATAAAGAAAAACGCCCTTTATAACCTAGGACTGGAGGGCTGAGCCCGGCGCAGGTATACTGCGCGTCCGCAGAGTCGGCTGGACGGTTGCTGCCCACATTGTGGGGAGAGGAAAGTCCGGGCTCCAAAGGGCAGGGTGCCAGGTAACGCCTGGGCGGCGCAAGCCGACGACCAGTGCAGCAGAGAGTAAACCGCCGATGGCCTTCGGGTACAGGTAAGGGTGAAAGGGTGCGGTAAGAGCGCACCGCGCGACTGGCAACAGTTCGTGGCACGGTAAACTCCACCCGGAGCAAGACCAAATAGGCCCCCGTTAAGCGTTGCCCGCGCGGGGGGCGGGTAGGTTGCTTGAGCCAGTGAGCGATTGCTGGCCTAGACGAATGGCCGTTCACGACAGAACCCGGCTTACAGGCCGGCTCTGCGGACTTAATTTAAAAATAAAAAAGCCGCCTTTGGGCGGCTTTTTTATTGGCTGGGATGAATGAGCGGGCTCTTTATCGCGCCGCTGGCCATGGCGGCAAATATTTAACCGCGTTAGTGGCCGAGGCTCAGGTCTTTGAGTGTGAGTTGCTTTCTCTCTAGCGCGTGAAGGTTACCGGCAACGAATATATTGTCTTCGAGACTGGTTTGGCCGAGGTGTTGAGAAGCCATCCCTGGCAAGGCACCCGGCCGGTACATCCTTTGTACCGGCGCTCAGCCGCGTCCAAGCACCGCTTGGACTTCGGGCTTCGCCCATCCTGGGGCTCGCGCGAACCAGCGCCAAAGCTGTGCTTTGGCTTCGTGGTTCGCCCCCACTTTTTGCCACTGTGTTGGAGTATTGTTCATTTTTCCTGTCTTTTCAGGCAGCTAGCGAAAGTCTCTGCAGCCCTTTTCTCACCTACATCTGCGCCAGTTACGATGTCGCTGTAGCCCCCGTCACAACTGACTTTTACCATTCTTGACAAGGTTGAATGCGAACCCCTAGACTTGGCATCGTGGGGAATTGTGGGAAATTGTGGTTAATTTGCTAACCGAAGGGGCAAATAGCGATGTTTCGTGGTGCAAACGAGGTCAGTCTCGACAGCAAAGGTCGGCTCGCGATACCGAAGCGGTATCGTGATCGGCTCGTTGCTGACTGCGACGGCCAATTGGTTTGCACCATTGATATTCATCAGCCCTGTCTGTTGCTTTATCCCTTGGCGGAATGGGAAGTCATTGAGCGCAAGCTCAGCCGCCTTTCCTCGATGAAGCCTGCCGAGAGGCGTATGCAGCGAATGCTGCTGGGGCATGCCACCGAGTTGGAATTGGATAATCAGGGCCGGGTGTTACTCGCCGGGCCTTTGCGCAACCACGCTGGCCTTGAAGGCAAGGTGATGCTGGTTGGGCAATTCAATAAATTTGAAATTTGGTCAGACGTGGCTTGGCAAACTCAAATTGCCGTGGATATGGAAGCGGTAAGCCAAGACCTAGAACTGACCGATGCGTTAAAGGATTTTTCATTGTGACCGTGCACGTCAGCGTACTGCTAAACGAGAGTATTAAGGCCCTGGCCATAGCGCCGGACGGCCTGTACGTGGACGGCACCTTTGGCCGCGGTGGCCATTCCAGAGCCATCCTCGAGCAGCTCGGCCCTAATGGCCGCTTGGTAGCCATTGACCGGGATCCGGCGGCTATTGCCGAAGCAAAAACCATTACCGATCCGCGTTTTTCCATTGTGCAGGGGCCATTTTCCGGCCTGGCCGAGTATTTAACTGAGCTGGGACTGGCGGGCAAAGTGGACGGCTTGCTGCTCGATTTAGGGGTTTCCTCGCCGCAACTGGATGATGCCGAGCGCGGCTTTAGCTTTATGCGCGACGGCCCGCTGGATATGCGCATGGACCCTACCTCCGGTCAAAGTGCCGCAGATTGGCTGAACCGCGCCGACGCTAACGATATTGCTTTTGTGCTGAAAACCTTTGGCGAAGAGCGTTTCGCCAAACGTATTGCGCGGGCCATCGTTGAGCGCCGCGAGCAGGCCCCCCTTAGCCGTACTGGCGAACTGGCTGACTTGATTGCCAAAGCGGTACCGGTAAAAGAAAAACACAAACATCCAGCCACCCGTTCTTTTCAAGCGGTGCGCATTTATATCAACAGTGAACTGGATGAGGTCAAACAGGCCCTTGATGGCGCCTTAAAAGCACTGGCTCCTGGTGGCCATTTAGCGGTGATTAGCTTTCACAGCCTGGAAGACCGGTTGGTGAAGCAGTTTATCCGTGTCCAGGAAAAAGGCCCGGAATTACCACCGGGATTACCGGTTACCCAAGACCAGCTTAAGCACCACATGAAGCTGAAAAGTTTGGGTAAACCCATTTTCCCCAGTGAAGAGGAAACTCAGGCTAACCCCCGCGCCCGCAGTTCCGTACTGCGGGTTGCTGTCAGAACGGAGGCCGCTTATGGCTGACAGGCAGCCGAAGTTAGCCGCACTGATTGGTGAAGATTTATGGCAGTCCAAGTGGCTGCTTTTACTGTCTTTTCTGGTGATAGGTTCGGCGTTTGCTGTGGTTTATCTGGCCCAGAGCAATCGATTGTTGACCGCCAACAAAGAAAAGCTGATGCAAGAGCGCGAAAACCTCGACGTGGAATGGCGACATCTGAATTTGGAAGAAAGCACTCTGGGTGAGGATAGCCGGGTTGACCGTATCGCCAGAAAACAATTGCACATGAAGCGGGTTTCCCGCGAAGACGAAAAGGTTATTGAACTGAAATGAGCAAGCATGCTCGCAACCGCATCAAGCCTGGCGTGATTAATTGGCGCCACTTGTTTGCCATCGCCTTGATGGGTGCCGTTTTTGCGGCGCTGGTGCTGCGTGCTGCCTACATTCAGGTTATTTCCCCTGATCGTCTGCGCCAACAAGGCGACCTGCGCTCGCTGCGGGTCACGTCCACCCAGATGCCGCGCGGTGAAATCACCGACCGCAATGGCGAGGAATTGGCAATATCAGTGCCGGTGGACGCCATCTTTGCCGACCCGAAAGTGGTGTTGGAAAAAGGCGGCCTTGCCGATAAACGCCGTTGGCAGGCATTGGCGCAAGTACTTGGCGCCAATGAAAAAGAGCTGATGAACAAAATCAGTTCTGACCCAACGCGCCGCTTTGTGTACTTGCAGCGGCAAGTGACACCGGCCATGGCGCACTATGTAAAAGAGTTAAAAATCCCCGGCATTGGGCTGCGGCGTGAGTCCAAACGTTATTACCCCACCGGCGAAGTGGACGCGCACCTTATTGGTTTTACCAGCATTGATGACCATGGCCTGGAAGGCATTGAGCGCACTTATGATGACTTGCTGACCGGCCAGCCCGGTAAGCGGCGGGTACGTAAAGACGGCCTTGGTCGGGTGGTTGAGTCGTTAGGCACACTGCAAGTGGCTGAAAAGCCCAAGAATATTCAGCTAACCATTGACCAGCGCGTGCAGTCCCTTGCCTATCGCGAACTGAAAAAGGCGGTGGACTACTTCGACGCTACCAGCGGCTCGGTGGTGGTGGTTGATGTGCATAGCGGCGAGGTGCTGGCCATGGCCAGCGTCCCGTCTTACAACCCGAACAACAGAGCCACCCTGAAACCCTACGAGCTTCGTAACCGCGCCATTACTGACGTGTTCGAGCCGGGCTCAACCTGTAAGCCGCTGGCTATGGTGGCAGCGCTGGAAGCTGGCATTGTTAAGCCGGGCGATAAGGTAGATACCAATCCGGGCTGGATGCGCTTGGGTGGTCGTTTGGTCTCTGACGAGCATGACTTGGGCATTATTCCGCTGTCCACCATCTTGCAAAAGTCCTCCAACATGGGCATCGCTAAACTGGCGCTGTCTATCTCTAAAGAGCAGCTGTTGGGGACTTACACCAAGTTTGGCTTTGGCTCACCTACCGGCATTGATTTAGTCGGTGAGTCCGACGGCATTTTCCATTACGACCGCCCGCGTTGGTCCGACTTTGAGCTGGCAACACTGGCCTTTGGTTATTCCATTAGCGTGACACCAGCGCAGCTCGCCAGGGCTTATGCCACCTTGGGCAATGATGGCCTGGCTAACCCGCTGACCATCATTAAAGGCATGCCGCACCTGCCGGCCGAGCAAATTATTAAGCCCAAAACCGCCCGTGAAGTACTGCACATGATGGAGTCTGTGGTGGCGCCCGGTGGTACCGGGGTTAGGGCGGCAGTGCCGGGTTACCGCGTTGCCGGTAAAACAGGTACCGCTCGTAAGGCGGTTGCTGGTGGTTACGGTAACCAATATGTCGCCAGTTTTGCCGGGGTTGCGCCGGTATCCAACCCGCAACTGGCGGTGGTGGTGATGATTAACGAGCCCCAAGGCGACCAGTATTATGGTTCGCAAGTTGCCGCACCGGTGTTTTCGTCGGTGATGGGCGGGGCGCTGTCACTTTTGAATGTCATGCCTGACGCAATCACCCCTGATATGCGCGTGGCAGCAGTTGACAAGGAGGTGCCGCGTGGTTGATTGGCATCTTAAACAGCTTTTAGCGCCTTGGCTGGCACTGACCGTTGATGCCAAGGTGAACACCTTGGTGCTGGACTCCCGAGCAGTGCGTCAAGGCGGGCTTTTTGTGGCCATTCCCGGCCACAAGGTTGACGGCCGGCACTTTATTGATGAGGCCATCGAGCAAGGTGCCAGCGCTGTATTGGTCGAATCCGAGCAAAGCGGTATTGAGCTGCGTGGCAAGGTGCCGTTGGTGGCCTTTCCTGATCTTCGCCGCCGCTTGTCAGCCCTGGCTTGGCGTTTTTATGGCGAGCCGGGCATCGTACCCGTCGGTATCACTGGCACTAACGGCAAAACCACCACCTCGCAGCTGTTGGCGCAGCTTTGCGATAAGTTAGGTACCAACGCCGGTATTGTCGGCACCTTGGGGGCCGGGCGTTTCGGTGAGCTGGTACCTGCCATTAATACCACCCCTGATGCGATCACTGTGGCACGCACCTTAGCGGGCCTTGACGCGTCGGGCTGCAAAATCGCGGCTATGGAAGTGTCCAGCCATGCCTTAAGTCAGGGGCGGGTGAGCGCAGTGCCATTTAAGGTGGCCATTTTTACCAATCTCAGCCGCGACCACCTAGATTACCACGGCACCCTTGGCGCCTATGCGGCCGCCAAGGCCCAGCTTTTTGACTGGCCTAGCCTTGAGGCCAGCATCATTAATGCCGATGACCCCCTTGGCGAATCGTGGCTGCGTGATCGTTTTGAGCGCCAACACACCATTGCCTATGGTCTGGAGCCCATTGATAGCGGCCTTGCCTCGCAGGTGCTGTATGTCACTGACGTGCGCCCGCATTTAGCTGGCGTTCGCGCCAAAGTCACCGGCAGCTTTGGTGAGGCGGAGTTGTCGTCGCCGCTGCTGGGTATTTTCAACCTCTCTAACTTATTAGCCGCCATCGCCGGTGGCCTGGCCCTTGGTTTTGACCTTAACGCGCTGTGCGCTGCGGCCAGCAGTGTGCAGCCAGTGGCAGGGCGGATGCAGGCCTTTGAACGGGCTGGCAAACCGCAAGTGGTAGTGGATTACGCCCACACGCCAGATGCGTTGGAAGCGGCGTTAACGGCGCTTCGCCCTCATACCAAAGGCAAGCTGTGGTGTGTCTTTGGTTGCGGTGGCGACCGTGACCCCGGTAAGCGCCCGTTAATGACTGCGGCGGTAGCCAAATGTGCCGACATCGGCATCGTTACCGCTGATAACCCGCGCAGCGAAAAGGTAATGGACATTATTCAGCAGATGTTGGCTGGTAACTCTTATGGTGACGCCATGCAGGTAGTGGCTAACCGCAAAGAAGCCATTTTCCATGCCATCTCTCAGGCAAGCCCTCTTGATGTCGTGCTTATCGCCGGTAAAGGCCATGAGGACTACCAAGAAATCAACGGGCAACGCTTGCACTTTAGTGACATTGAGGAAGTCCAGCAGGCGCTGGACCAGGAGCCGTCATGCTGAATATGACCTTATCTGAAATCGCCAAGGCCATTGATGCCGAGCTGTTGGGCGATGACATCAGCATTAAGGCGGTGAGCACCGATACCCGTTCCTTAAGTGGCGGTGAGCTTTTTATCGCCTTAAAAGGCGAACATTTCGATGCTCATGATTTTATTGAAAATGCTGCCAAGGCTGCGGCCTTGGTCGTAAGCCGAAAGGTCGATAGCCTGCAGCCACAGCTGTTGGTTGAAGACACCCGTTTGGCGCTTGGCCAATTGGGCCGTTATGTGAAAGCGAAAGTGGCGCCCCTTAGCGCGGCGTTAACCGGCTCATGCGGCAAAACCACGGTCAAGGAAATGCTCAGCTGTATCTTGGCCGAAAGCGGCAAAGTGCTGGCGACAAAAGGCAACTTTAACAACGACATTGGCGTGCCGTTGACGCTGCTGCGCCTTGAAGGTGATGAACAGTTCGGTGTCTTTGAACTGGGTGCCAACCACGAAGGTGAAATTGCCTATACCGTCTCGTTGGTCGAGCCGGATGTAGCACTTATCAACAATGTTGCGCCGACACATTTGGCGGGCTTTGGCACCTTGGAAGGTATCGCGCGTGCTAAGGGCGAAATTTACGGTGGCCTTAAAGCCGGTGGCACCGCCGTGGTCAACCTTGATGACGACTTTGCCCCTGACTGGCTAGCACAACTTAAAAATCAGAAAACCCTGACCTTTGGTTACCAGGCCGGGGCTGATATCACCGCTACCGACGTGGTGGACAGTTTAGAAGCCGGCTGCCGCTTCACCCTTGGTGTTGGGGAAGAAAAGGTGGCCGTGCAAATGCCGCTGCCAGGGCGCCATAACGTCGCTAATGCCATGGCCGCAGCGGCCTGCGCTATCGCGCTCGGGGTAGACCTTAGTCTGGTTGCGAAGGGGCTCGCTCAGGTCCAGCCGGTTCCGGGTCGCCTGAATATCCGTGCCCTTGGTACGCGCGGCCGCCTTATCGACGATACCTACAACGCCTCAGTAGGTGCAGTTCGTGCCGCAATAGACACCCTGAAGAATTTCTCCGGCCGGCGGGTGTTGGTGCTTGGAGATTTGGGTGAGTTGGGTGAAAAGGCGCGTCATTACCATGCCGAACTTGGCCAATATGCCAAAGCGGCGGGTATCGACAACCTCTTTACTCTGGGCGTACTCAGCCAAGCGGCAACGGACGCTTTTGGCCTTGGTGCCAGGCATTTTGATAACAAAGAAGGGCTGGTAGACAGCCTCGTGTTGGCGTTGGCGGACGAACAAGCCGACATCAGCATCCTTGTGAAGGGAGCGCGAAGTTCTCGTATGGAATTGGTTGTTGAATTAATTGCAGCAAGCCGCCTAGCGGCCTCAAAGGAGGCCGCATGTTAGTTTGGCTGGCGGAATACCTAACCCATTACATTAATGGGTTTCATGTGTTTTCTTACCTTACCTTCAGGGCCATTTTGAGTTCCCTGACGGCACTGATTATGTCGGTTTACATGGGGCCGCGGCTGATTAAAGCGCTGGTGCGCCTGCAAGTTGGGCAAACCGTGCGTGACGATGGCCCGCAAAGTCACTTGTCTAAATCTGGCACCCCTACCATGGGCGGCATCATGATTTTGCTGTCGGTCTCGGTGGCCACCTTGTTGTGGGCTAACCTCAGTAACCCCTATGTGTGGGTGGTGCTGTTTGTGCTGTTGTCTTATGGCGCCATTGGCTTTGTGGATGATTACCGCAAGGTGGTGCGTAAAGATCCCAAAGGCCTTATTGCCCGCTGGAAATACTTTTGGCAATCGGTAATTGCCTTGGTGGTTGCGGTGTTCCTGTATTGGCAGGCCAAACCAGAAGAAACGCAGCTGGTACTGCCGTTCTTGAAGGATGTGATGCCGCAATTAGGGCTGTTTTACATCCTACTGACTTACTTTGTTATGGTAGGCACCTCTAATGCCGTAAACCTCACCGACGGTCTTGATGGCTTGGCCATTATGCCAACGGTGATGGTCGCGGCGGCCTTTGCCTTAATTGCCTACCTGACCGGCAACGTTAAGTTTGCCGAATACCTGCATATTCCCTACGTTCGTCACGCCTCTGAGCTGGTGATCCTCTGCACTGCGCTGGTCGGCGCGGGGCTGGGCTTTTTATGGTTTAACACCTATCCGGCTCAGGTGTTTATGGGTGATGTAGGTTCGCTGGCCCTGGGGGGAACCCTGGGTATTATCGCGGTATTGGTGCGTCAGGAGATCTTGCTGGTGATCATGGGCGGCGTTTTTGTGATGGAAACGGTGTCAGTGATCCTGCAAGTCGGCTCCTACAAATTGCGCGGACAGCGCATTTTCAGAATGGCGCCCATTCACCATCACTATGAACTCAAAGGCTGGCCTGAGCCGCGGGTTATTGTCCGTTTCTGGATAATCTCGCTGATCCTGGTGCTGGTTGGCCTGGCAACCTTAAAGGTGCGGTGATGATCGGCGTAGTGGGATTAGGTATCAGTGGCATTGCCACTATTAACTGGCTGATGGACCGGGGTGTCGCCGTGCATGGCTTTGACACCCGCAAAGCGCCACCGGGGCTTGATGAGATCCCAGCTGGGGTTGATGTTAGCCTGGGGCCGCTAGACCCCATGGAGCTGTCGCAATGTTTGTATCTGGTGGTCAGCCCCGGCATTCCCAAAGACGACCCGGCGATTGTTAAAGCCGGTATTGAAGTCATTGGTGATGTGGAGCTTTTTGCCCGTAACTACCGGGCGCCTGTCATTGCTATCACCGGCTCGAACGGCAAAAGCACCGTCACCAGCCTGGTGGGCGACATGGCAAAGAAGTCCGGCAAACGAGTGGCTGTTGGCGGCAATATCGGTGTGCCGGTATTGGCCTTAGCGCCCGACGCCAAGCTGTTTGTGCTGGAGTTGTCCAGTTTCCAACTGGAAACCACCTCCAGCCTCAAACCGGTGGCGGCCACCATTCTCAATGTGACGCCGGATCACCTCGACCGGTACGCCAGCATGGCTGAATACACCGCCGCCAAGCAGCGGGTTTATCAAGGTGCCAAGCATTGCATCTACAACATTGATGACCCGGCAACACGGCCGCCCAATGCAGACCGCAAAGATGAAGATGAAGACGACGACGCAGTCGTCAGCTTTGGCAGCACTGGTGATTATCACATCAGCGACGGCTTTTTGATGAAGGGTGAAGAGCCCATCATCGCCACCAAAGACGTCAAGCTTATCGGCCGCCATAACCATCTCAATGCCTTGGCGGCCTTGGCGTTAGGCGATGCGGCCGGATTGCCACTTGATGGCATGATAAAAAGCCTAAAAAGCTTTGGCGGCTTGGAGCATCGCTGCGAAGTCATTGCCGAGAAAGACGGCGTGCGCTACATCAATGATTCCAAAGCCACCAACCTTGGTTCGCTTGAGGCGGCGCTCGACGGCTTTGCCGATATCGAAGGCGACATCATCTTGCTGGCTGGCGGCGACGCTAAAGGCGCCGAATTTACGCCGCTAAAAGCCAAGATGGCAAAAGTGCGTGAACTGATTTGCTTTGGTCGTGACGCCGAGCAGGTGGCGGTGATGAAAGACAACCCACACCGGGTTGAAACTTTGGATGATGCCGTAAAACTGGCCGCTTCCTTGGCAAAACCGGGGGACTTGGTGTTGTTATCACCGGCTTGTGCCAGCCTGGATCAGTTCAAGAACTTCGAAGAGCGCGGTGAGCGTTTCCGGCTGTTGGTTAAGGGGCTGAAATGATAACCCTGGTCAGCCTTAAAGAGCGCTTTTTCACCCGCCAAGCCGATACGGCCTTGTATGACCGCACCTTGATTGCGGTCATCCTTGGCCTGATGGGTTTTGGCTGGGTGATGATTGCCTCTGCCTCAATGCCAGAGGCAAACCGGCTGACCGGTAACCCCTTCTACATCCTCGATAAAGAAAGCTTCTTTATTGTCGGTGCGCTCATTCTTGCCGTGGTAACGCTGCAAACACCCATTAGTGTCTGGGCGAAATACAACGGCTATTTGCTGCTGTTGGCGCTGTTATTATTGCTGGCGGTGTTGGTTGTTGGCCATAACGTTAACGGCGCCACCCGCTGGTTCCGCTTGGGCCCCATCAACGTGCAGGCAGCAGAGCCCGCCAAATTGTTCTTGTTTGCGTATTTGTCTGGCTATCTGGTGCGCCGTCACCAGGAAGTGCGGGAAAACCTGGTGGGCTTTATTAAGCCGCTGGGGGTGTTCTTTTTGATGGCGCTGATGCTGCTGGCTCAGCCCGACCTTGGCACCGTGGTGGTAATGCTGGTAACGACCCTTGGCCTGTTGTTTTTGGCCGGCGCTCGGGTTTGGCAGTTTATTGGCATGATCATCATGGGGGTAGCGGCGCTGGTGCTGCTGGTGGTGACAGAGCCTTACCGGATGAAACGGGTGACCGGCTTCTTGGACCCTTGGGCCGACCCTTTTGGCACCGGTTACCAGCTAACCCAGTCATTAATGGCTTTTGGCCGTGGCGGTTTAACCGGCCAGGGCTTGGGCAACTCGATTTTGAAACTTGAATACCTGCCCGAGGCGCATACCGACTTCATCATGGCCATTATCGCTGAAGAGCTAGGCTTTATTGCCGTGGCGTTGGTGATGGTGGTGGTGTTTTGGATAGTGCTTCGAGCCTTGAAAATTGGCCGCCATGCCATGGCCAATGAACGTTTCTTTGAAGGTTTCTTCGCTTATTCGATTGCCATTTGGGTGGCCTTTCAAGCGGCGGTTAACCTCGGGGTGGCTGCTGGCGCTTTCCCAACCAAGGGCCTTACCATGCCGCTGGTTTCCTACGGCGGCTCCAGCCTTTGGATAATGACCATTGCACTAATGGTGTTGGTGCGCATCGACCATGAAGGGCGCGTGGCGGACATGCATGCTACCGGAGGCCGTTCATGAAGCGATTAATGGTCATGGCGGGTGGCACCGGCGGGCACATCTTCCCGGCCCTGGCGGTGGCGCAGCACCTGCAAAAAGAAGGCTGGTTGATTGATTGGCTCGGCACCCCCACCCGGATGGAAGCCGATATTGTGCCTAAGTACGATATTCCGCTGCATTTCATCAATATCCAGGGTGTGCGTGGCAACGGCATCAAACGTTTATTGGTTACTCCCTTCAAATTGGCGAAAGCCATTTGGGATGCCTGGCGGCTCTTTGGCCAGTTAAAGCCGGATGTGGTGCTGGGCATGGGCGGTTTTGCCTCAGGCCCTGGCGGTATTGCCGCCAAGTTGCGTGGTATTCCGCTGGTGCTGCATGAACAAAATGCCGTCAGCGGCGTAACCAATCGCTACCTAGCCAAATTTGCAAGCCAAGTGATGCAAGCCTTCCCCGGTGCTTTTGCTGGTGCGCCAGTGGTGGGCAACCCCATTCGTGAGCGGCTGTTTCATATCAAGCGCGAAAGTCACCAAGGGCCGCTTCGGGTGTTGGTTATTGGTGGCAGCCTGGGGGCGCAAGTTTTTAACGACGTGCTGCCAGAAGCTTTTGCGAAGGCGGGCATGCCGCTGGATGTGTTTCACCAGACCGGCAAAGGTCGCAGCCAGGCCGTACAAGCGCGCTACGACCAGCTTGGGTTTAATGCCCAGGTGGCAGACTTTGTTGATGACATGGCATCGGCTTATGGCTGGGCAGACGTGATGGTTTGCCGCGCCGGGGCGCTTACTGTGTCGGAATTAGCGGCGGTGGGTTTGCCGTCAATTTTGGTGCCGCTACCTATTGCAGTGGATGACCACCAGACCCAGAATGCCCGCTTTCTTACTGAACATCATGGGGCCGTGTTATTGCCACAACCGGAGCTAAACGCCCAGCGCGTAGCGTCCTTATTAAAAGAGTGGCACGACGACCCCGCACAGCTGCTGGAAATGGGCAAAGCCGCCCATCGCCAAGCACAACCCAATGCAACCGAGGCGGTAGCTTCGGTGTGTCGGCAATTAGCCGGCGTAGAAAAGAGTGACCAAGTATGACCAGAACAGGCCCTATGCGCCGCGTTGAGCAAATCCACTTTGTTGGCATCGGTGGTGCCGGCATGGGCGGTATTGCCGAAGTGTTGCTGGGCGAAGGCTACCACATCACTGGTTCTGACCTTAGCCGCAATGCCGTTACTGAGCGGCTAAGCGGCCTGGGCGCAACCATTTTCACCGAGCACAAAGCCGAAAACGTGCAGGGTGCCTCGGTGGTGGTGGTATCCAGTGCCATTAAAGGCGACAACCCCGAAGTCGCAGAAGCCCGCGAGCGCCGCATTCCGGTAGTGCGCCGCGCCGAGATGCTGGCTGAGCTAATGCGTTTTCGCCAAGGTATCGCCGTGGCCGGTACCCATGGCAAAACCACCACCACCAGCTTGGTTTCCAGCCTGCTGTTTGAAGGCGGCCTGGACCCGACCTTTGTGATTGGTGGTCTGCTTAATTCCCATGGCACCAATGCCCGTTTGGGCACGGGTACCTACTTGGTGGCGGAAGCCGACGAGTCGGACGCCTCCTTCTTGCATCTGCAGCCGTTGATGTCAGTGGTCACTAACATCGAGCCAGACCACATGGACACCTACGGTGGCGACTTTGAAAAGCTCAAGTCCACCTTTGTCGACTTCCTGCATAACTTGCCGTTCTACGGCTTGGCGGTGCTTTGTATCGACAACGACGTGGTGCGTGAACTGGCGGCGCCGGTGCTGGGCCGCCAGTACCTCACTTACGGCTTTCATGAAGATGCCGACGTGCGCGGCCACGACTTTACCCAAAGCGCTAACCAAAGCCGGTTTGTGGTGGAGCGTAGCGGCCACGAGCCCTTGAAGGTCACCTTGAATTTGCCAGGCAAGCACAACGCCCAAAATGCGCTGGCCGCCATTGCCATTGCCACCGACCTGGGTATTAGCGACGCCGCTATCCAGGCAGCTTTGGCCAAATTCCAGGGTATTGGCCGGCGCTTTCAGCATTACGGCGAGTTTGCCACCAGCAAAGGCAAGGTGATGCTGGTAGACGACTACGGCCATCACCCTTCGGAAGTGGATGTCACTATTCAGGCCGCCCGGGCCGGTTGGCCTGACAAGCGGCTAGTGATGGTGTTCCAGCCGCACCGCTACACCCGTACCCGCGACCTTTATGAGGATTTTGCCGAGGTACTGAGCCAGGTCGACGTATTGATCATGCTGGATGTGTATAGCGCCGGTGAAACACCTATCGCTGGTGCCGACAGCCGCTCGTTGTGCCGCACCATTCGTTCACGCTCAAAGCTTGAACCGGTGTTTGTATCCAGCATCGATGATGTGCCTAAGGCACTGTTTGACTTAATGAAAGAGGGCGACCTGGTGATAACCCAAGGCGCCGGTAATGTCGGTTCGCTGGCGCGGGGCTTGGCCCAGGCCGGTTTGGAGATCAAAGCATGAGCAAAGTGGCTGTGCTGCTTGGTGGCCATTCGGCAGAACGGAATATCTCACTGCTTTCAGGGCAGGCGGTGCTGCGTGGCCTGATAGCCGGTGGTGTTGATGCTCATGCCTTCGACCCGGCCGAAAAACCGCTGGAAGATTTGCACCGCGAAGGTTTCGACAAGGTCTTTATTGCCTTACATGGCCGCGGTGGTGAAGACGGGACCGTACAAGGCGCCCTGGAATGGCTGGGTATTCCTTATACCGGTTCACGGGTGCTGGGCTCGGCGCTGGCTATGGACAAGGTACGTACCAAACAGATTTGGCAAAGCCTGGGGCTGCCCACCGCCGACTTTTGGATCATTGAAGGCAACGGCCTTGATGACCCATTGGCGGCCAGCATCATGACCGATGCGGTCATGGTTAAACCCTCGCGGGAAGGCTCCAGCCTTGGCATGAAAAAGGCGACCACTGTCGCCGAGCTAAAAGAGGCTGTGGCCGAAGCGCTGGCGTTAGACAGCGTTGTGCTGGTGGAGCGCTGGATAAGCGGGCCGGAATTTACCATCGGTATTTTGGACAACCAGCCATTGCCGGTTATCCAAATGAAAACCCCGAATGGCTTTTACGACTACGAGGCCAAGTATCAGTCCAATACCACGGAATATTTAATTCCTTGTGGTTTGCCAAGCGAGCAAGAAGAAGCGCTAAAAGCGCTGGCGATGAAAGCGTTTAGCGCTGTCGGCGCTGAAGGCTGGGGCCGGGTGGACGCCATGCTCGATAACGCCGGCAACTTCCAGTTGCTTGAAGTCAACACGGTACCGGGCATGACGGAAAAGAGCCTGGTACCGAAAGCGGCTAAAGCCATGGGAATGGACTTCTCAAGTTTGGTTTGTCGCATCCTGGCTGCGGCCAGGTAACGAGGCCGGGTAGTGAGAGGTTGGCGGTTCTGGTTAGGGGTGAGTTTTTTTTCGCTGGTGTTGATTGGCTTTATCGCCACAGGCTTTTCGCTGTGGGGAACCATGAAAGACGAAGGCCAGCAGCCGGTAACCGAAATAGAGGTAAAAGGGGCGCACCCCCATGTACCGGCAGCCGAGATTAAGGCGGCATTGAATGCTAAGCCCCTTGGCAGTTTTTTCACGGTCAACGTCAATGACGTGCAAAAACGGCTGGAGGCGCTGCCCTGGATTTATCAGGCTTCGGTACGCAAAGCCTGGCCCCGCAAGCTGCAAGTGTTTTTGGTGGAGCAGCAACCGGTGGCGATTTGGAACGACAAGGCGTTTTTGAATGACCAGGGCCAGGTGTTTAACGCCAAGCCCACCAAGCAAGAAGCCGACTTGCCAAAGCTCTACGGCAAAGATGGCAACAGTGCGGATGCACTGAGCGGCTTCAAGCGCCTGGATACGCTGCTTAAGGGCAGTGGTTTTCACCTGGCGGCGGCCTGGCTTTCAGACCGTAACAGCTGGGATTTGCAGCTCAAAAGTGGTTTGAAAATCATTTTGGGCAGAGAAGACACCCTTCGAAGGGTGCAACGTTTTATCGATTGCTTCCCTTACTTGCAGGGCAGCGACAAAAAACCAGCCTACCTGGACATGCGGTATGACATCGGCTTTGCCGTGGGCTGGAAGGACGAGGAAAAGAAAGAGACGCCATGACCAAGGCATTGGACAGAAAGTTGATCGTCGGACTGGATATCGGCACATCCAAGATTGTTGCCGTGGTAGGGGAAGCCTTGCCTGATGGCGACATCAATGTACTGGGGGTAGGTAATCATGCTTCCCGCGGTATGGATAAGGGTGGCGTCAACGATCTCGATTCGGTGGCCCAATCGGTGCAGCGCGCCGTTGATGAAGCGGAAATGATGGCTGACTGTCAAGTTAGTGCCGTCTACCTGGCAATTTCTGGCCGCCATGTCGATTGCCGTAACGAATCGGGGATGGTGCCCATCAACGACGCTGAAGTGTCGCAAGACGATGTGGACGCCGTTATTCACACCGCTAAGTCGGTACAAATTCCGGAAGGGCGGCGCATTCTGCACGTTTTGCCGCAGGAATTTAGCATCGACACCCAAGAAGGCATTAAAAGCCCGATTGGCATGAGTGGTGTGCGGTTAACGGCCAGTGTGCATTTGGTGACCTGCGCCAACGATATGGCGCGCAACATCATTAAATGCGTGGAGCGCTGCGACTTGCGGGCTGACCAATTGATCTTCTCGGCGCTGGCCTCAAGCTACGCGGTGCTGACCGATGACGAAAAAGAACTGGGTGTGTGCGTGGTCGATATGGGCGCGGGCACCATGGATATGGTGGTGTACACCAACGGCGCTATTCGCCACACCGCGGTGATTCCGGCGGCCGGCAATCAGGTGACCTCCGATATTGCCAAAATCTTCCGCACGCCGCTGAGCCACGCCGAAGAAATCAAAACCCGTTACGCCTGTGCCATCAAGAACTTGGTGAGCAAGGAAGAGAATATTGAAGTGCCGTCCGTAGGTGGTCGGCCTTCTCGCACCATGAGCCGTCATACCTTGGCGGAAGTGGTAGAACCGCGTTATCAGGAACTCTTTGAATTAGTTCAAGAAGAGCTTCGCAAAAGCGGCCTTGAAGAACAAATTGCCGCCGGTATTGTACTGACCGGCGGCACCGCCCAAATGGAAGGTGCCATTCAGTTTGCTGAAGAGATCTTCCAAATGCCGGTACGCCTTGGTGTGCCACTGCCGGTGAAAGGGCTTAACGACTACGTGGCCGACCCCCGTTTCGCGACCGCTATGGGCCTGTTGCACTACGGCAAGGATGACAGTGCCGGGCGCCGAGTAGAGCGGATATCCGTCGGGGAAGGGGTCAGTAGCCTTTGGACCAAGTTACAAAGCTGGTTCAAGGGAAATTTTTAAGGATATACAGGCAGAAGACTGGAGACTGAATCATGTTTGAATTTGTAGATGGCCATACCGATGAGGCCGTAATTAAAGTGATCGGCGTTGGTGGTGGCGGTGGTAACGCCGTGCAGCACATGGTTGAACAAACCATTGAAGGCGTTGAGTTTATTGCCGCAAATACCGACGCGCAGGCGCTGAAAAACTCCAAAGCCCACGTCACCATCCAACTGGGTGCCAGCGTAACTAAGGGCTTGGGTGCCGGTGCGAATCCGCAAATCGGTCGCCAAAGCGCCGAGGAAGACCGCGAACAGATCCGTGAAGTGCTGGAAGGGGCCGACATGGTCTTTATCGCTGCTGGCATGGGCGGTGGTACCGGTACTGGTGCCGCTCCTGTGGTTGCTGAAGTCGCCAAAGAGCTGGGCGTGCTGACCGTAGCTGTGGTGACCAAGCCGTTCCCGTTCGAAGGCAAAAAGCGTATGGCTTATGCCCAGGAAGGTATCAACCAGCTGGAACAACACGTTGATTCGCTGATCACCATTCCTAACGAGAAACTGCTCAAAGTGTTGGGTAAATCCACCAGCCTGCTGGCGGCATTTAAATCCGCTAATGATGTGCTGCTGGGGGCCGTTAAAGGTATTGCAGAGCTTATTACCCAGCCTGGCATGATCAACGTCGACTTCGCCGACGTGCGCACTGTGATGAGCGAAATGGGTAAAGCCATGATGGGCTCCGGCATTGCCAGCGGTGAAGACCGCGCGCAAGAAGCCGCCGAGCTGGCCATTTCCAGCCCGCTTTTGGAAGACGTCGACCTGGCGGGTGCCCGCGGCATTTTGGTTAACATCACTGCCGGCATGAACCTGACCATTGAAGAGTTTGAAACCGTCGGTAACGCGGTGCAGGGCTTTGCTTCTGAACATGCCACCGTGGTAGTGGGTACTACCATCGATCCTGAGATGGAAGATGATATCCGCGTAACGGTAGTGGCAACCGGTATCGGTGGTACCGAGCGCAAGCCGGAGATCACTTTGGTACAGAAAATGCAAGCAGAACCACCGCGTCCGCAGTACCAGCAACCTAATGGTGATGGTACCCATGGTCGTCCGTTACCGGCCCAGGCCGTTGCACAGGCTCAGCCAGAAGTACGTAAAGCTGAAGAACCTGCGCAAGCCCAGCCGAAGCGGAAGAACCAGGCCGATTTGGACTATTTGGACATTCCGGCTTTCCTGCGACGTCAGGCTGACTGAAAGCAGCTTTAACTCGTCAGTACTTAAAACAGTGCGTTTCCCTGTTTTTTGCATAATTGACGAGGATTTAGCCTTTCAGTTTTTGAAAGCGGGGTCGCTATAGTGATATATTACTGGCCCTTTTTACCCTGGTAGGACCTTTTGGGGGACTACCCGACTTTGTGAGGTTAGCCACAGATGATTCGGCAACGTACCTTAAAAAGCGCAATTAGCGCGACCGGAGTTGGTTTGCATGGCGGCAATAAAGTGTCACTGTGCCTGCGACCAGCGCCCGCGAATACAGGTATCGTCTTCCGCCGTGTTGACCTTGACCCGGTGGTGGGGATCCCGGCCGATGGCCGTTTGGTTCAAGACACCATGCTCTGCACCTGCTTGCACGGTGAAGAAGGCGTTAAGGTTGCGACCATTGAACATCTGTGCGCCGCTCTGGCGGGCCTTGGGATAGACAATCTTTATGTTGAGATTGATTCTCCTGAGATCCCGATCATGGATGGCAGCTCTAGCCCCTTCGTGTTCCTCCTGCAATCTGCCGGCGTGGAAGAACAGAATGCCGCCAAAAAATTCATTCGTATCAAGGATGTGGTACGAGTGGAAATGGGCGACAAATGGGCAGAGTTCCACCCATACAAGGGCTTTAAGATGGATGTGGCCATCGACTTCAACCATCCGGCGATGGAAGGGCGTAATCAGCGCCTGGTGATGGACTTCTCGTCCTCTTCCTTCGTCCGCGAAGTCAGCCGTGCCCGTACCTTCGGCTTTATGAAAGACATCGAAACACTACGTGCCAACAATTTGGCTCTGGGTGGTTCTATGGAAAATGCCGTGGTACTGGATGAGTACAAGATTCTTAACAGCGAAGGCCTGCGGTACGAAGATGAATTCGTTAAGCATAAATTGCTGGATGCTGTGGGAGATTTGTACCTGGCCGGTTACTCCATCATTGGCGAATTCCGCTCTTACAAGTCAGGGCATGCCCTTAACAATATGATGGTGCGTGAGCTGTTAGCCCACCAAGAGAAATGGGAAATGGTGACTTTCGAAGACGAAGGTGACGCTTCCCCCATCTCCTACCTGTCGCCGGGGTTCAGCCTGGCCTGATAGATAGTTCAGTCTCTACTTGTTCTGGCGGCGCTCACTGAGCGCCGCTAGTTTTTTCAGGCTCTCGCTCAGCTTTCCATCGGTACTGTCGGCCAGTTCACGCAATTGCGCGGCGGTATTGGCACTGATCTCTCGCTGGTTAGGCTTTTGTTCGATAGGATTACGGGCAGCTTTAACCATGCTTGGGTTGATCCGTAGATCAAGGCTGGTTAGGCTTGGGGCAATTTGTCGCATTTGGCTCAGGATATTGGACCTTTGCAAACGCAATTGGCTCAGCCAAGCACCACTTGCGACATCGATCACCAACACGCCACCGCGTAGGTTCGCCACTCGGCTGTGCGCTGCCAGCGGCCCTTGAACTTGCTGCTGGTAATGTTGCTGCAAGGCGCCTAATTTAGACGCTTTGCGAGACAGCTCAGCCAGGCCTGACAGGCTTTGGTTCAACAGGTTCTCAAGGGAACTGGGGTGGTCTGACATAATATGGGCTTTCGCTGGATGTTAGCCTTCATTATCGGTGCCAATTGCAGACACGGCAATGGCTGAGTCTGGGTACCGGCCTGATGCACACTTGAAAGTGTTCCCAAGCGTCACCATATGGAAGTGATACAGCCATATGGTGGGTGTAGTATTGCTCAGCGAAAACCGAGCATTGGACCTTTGCCGCGAATAAGCGGCAATCTTGGCCCGGACTGATGTAAGCGGCTGCCTTTAAGGTTTTGAGGTATTTGTGCCATTTTGCCCTTTGCATTTTGTCTACCGCACAGACGGGCTTTGAGGAATAATAGCCGGCACCCTAACCGGGCCACGTACAAGAAAAGACAGGATTATGTTTACACAACTGCTCACCAAGATTATCGGTAGTCGCAACGATCGCACTATCAAACGCCTCAGCAAGGTTGTGGCTCAGATCAATGCGCTTGAGCCTCAGCTTGAGGCACTGGATGACGCCGCACTTGGCGCTAAAACCGAAGAATTTCGTGGCCGTTTGGAAAAGGGCGAATCCGTTGACGATTTAATGCCTGAAGCATTTGCGGTTGTTCGCGAAGCCTCCAAACGTGTATTTGGTATGCGTCATTTTGACGTACAGATGATTGGCGGCATGGTGCTGCACAGCGGCAAAATTGCCGAGATGCGTACCGGTGAAGGTAAAACGCTAACCGCGACTTTGCCTGCATATCTAAACGGTTTGGCCGGCCCTGTGCACGTGGTTACCGTCAACGATTACTTGGCCAAGCGTGACGCCGCTACCAATGCGCCGCTGTTTGAGTTTCTGGGCTTGAGCGTTGGTGTAAACGTGCCTGGGATGGGTGCTATGGAGAAGAAAACGGCCTATGAAGCCGATATTCTCTACGGTACCAACAACGAATTCGGCTTTGATTATCTGCGCGATAATATGGCCTTTAGCCCCGAAGAACGGGTACAGCGCAAACTGGCCTACGCGGTAGTGGATGAAGTTGACTCCATTCTGATTGATGAAGCCCGTACCCCGCTTATTATCTCTGGCCCGGCGGAAGATTCTTCCGAGCTTTATCGTCAAATCAACGCCATAGTGCCAAACCTCAAGCGTCAAGCCGAGGAAGACAAAGACGGCGAATTTGGTGACGGTGACTTCACTATCGATGAAAAAGCCAAACAGCTTTATCTGACCGAGCGTGGTCAGGTGCATATCGAAGATATCCTTAAAGAAAAAGGCTTGCTGGACCAAGAAGACAGCCTGTTCAGCGCCAGCTCTATCAGCCTGCTGCACCACGTGAATGCGGCCTTGCGTGCCCATCACCTGTTCCAAAAAGACGTCGATTACATCGTTGCTGACGGTGAAATTGTTATCGTCGACGAGCATACCGGCCGTACCATGCCGGGCCGCCGCTGGTCAGAAGGTTTGCACCAGGCCATGGAAGCCAAAGAAGGGGTGGATATTCAAAATGAAAACCAAACCCTGGCCTCCATCACCTTCCAAAATTACTTCCGTCTTTACGACAAATTAGCCGGGATGACCGGTACTGCCGACACCGAAGCCTTTGAGTTTAACCACATCTACAGCTTGGAAACCGTGGTTATTCCTACCAACAGGCCAATGGTACGTGCCGATATGCCTGATCAGGTTTATCTGTCGGCAGAAGAAAAATACGAAGCCATTATCAACGACATCAAAATTCAGGCTGACAAGGGCCGTCCGACCTTGGTGGGTACCATTTCCATCGAGTCCTCTGAATTACTGTCGAGGCTCTTGAAAAAAGAAGGTATTACCCACCAGGTACTGAACGCCAAGTATCACGCCATGGAAGCCGATATTGTGGCTCAAGCCGGTCAGCCAGGTGCGGTAACCATTGCCACCAACATGGCTGGCCGTGGTACCGACATTATCCTGGGTGGTAACTGGCAGTCGGAAGTCGACAAGCTCGAAGAGCCGACCGAAGAGCAAATTGACGCCATTAAAGCCAAGTGGAAAGAAAGCCACCAAGCGGTTCTGGATGCTGGCGGTTTGCACATTATTGGTACCGAACGTCACGAGTCTCGCCGTATTGATAACCAGCTGCGTGGCCGTTCTGGTCGTCAAGGTGACCCGGGTTCCAGCCGTTTCTACCTGTCGATGGAAGATGCCCTGATGCGTATTTTCGCCTCAGACCGCGTCACCAATATGATGAAGCGCCTGGGTATGCAGCATGGCGAAGCCATCGAGCACCCTTGGGTTAACCGTGCCATCGAAAATGCCCAGCGTAAGGTGGAAGGCCGTAACTTTGATATTCGTAAGCAGCTGCTGGAATACGATGACGTGGCCAACGACCAACGCCGCGTGATCTACGAACAACGTAACGAGATCATGGACAGTGCCTCGATTAAAGACACTATCGATGCCATTCGCACCGACGTGGTTGACCAGACTATTGCCAGCTACATTCCGCCGCAGTCGCTGGAAGAAATGTGGGATATTCCGGGTTTAACCGAACGCCTGCGTGGCGACTTCCAAGTGGAGCTGCCGTTGCAGCAGTGGCTTGATGAAGACCACAAACTGGACGAAGAAGGCCTGACTCAGCGCATTCACGATGCGGTAGAGGCCAGCTATGCTGCCAAAGAAGAGGCGGTGGGCCCAGAAGTGCTGCGCCACTTTGAAAAAGCGGTGATGCTGCAAACCCTGGACGGCTTGTGGAAAGAACACCTGGCCGCCATGGACCACCTGCGCCAAGGCATTCATCTGCGTGGTTATGCGCAGAAAAATCCCAAGCAAGAATACAAGCGCGAGGCTTTCGAGCTATTCACGCAAATGCTTGAAGCCCTTAAACATGACGTCGTTAGCGTATTGTGTAAGGTACAAATTCAGGCCCAGGAAGACGTGGAAGCGGTTGAAGAGCAGCGCCGCCGCGCTGAGCAAGTGCCGCATCAATACCAGCATGAAGCCACTGGTGTAATGGGTGAGCCTGAAGCCGCCGAACCTGAGGATGCTACACCGGCAACGGTAATGCGAGACGGCCCAAAAGTTGGCCGTAACGACCCATGCCCCTGTGGCTCGGGTAAGAAATACAAGCAGTGCCACGGTAAGCTGGCTTAAGTATCCGTTGTTAATGCATTAATCAAGTGGCCCGAAAGGGCCACTTTGGTTTTAAGGACCAAGTAAATGAAAAAGCTGATACACGTGGCGGTTGGGGTAATTGAAAATGGCCGCGGTGAAATTTTCGTGACCAAACGCCTTAGCCATCAGCATCAGGGTGGTAAGTGGGAATTTCCCGGCGGTAAAGTTGAAGAGGGTGAAACCCTGCTGCTGGCACTGGATAGAGAACTCAAAGAAGAAATCGGTATTAACGTCACCTTGGCCGAGCCGCTATTAGTGGTGGAACACGACTACGGCGATAAAGCGGTCAAGCTTGATGTTTGGCTGGTTCGCGGCTTTGTAGGGCAGCCCAAAGGGCTTGAAGGCCAAGAAGGCAAATGGGTGGCGATAAAAGACATTGATACGCTGACCTTTCCTGAAGCTAACGCCCCCATCGTTGCCACTGTTAAAGCACTTCAATAACAGTTTTGGAGGTAACCGGTGGAATTGGTTTGCCCGCATTGTGGGCGTATAAATCGTATTAGCGAGCAAAGACTTGGTGACAGTCCCAAATGTGGCGCCTGTAAAGGTAGCCTTTTGGACGGTTTACTCAGCCTTGATGACGGCAATCTGCGCCAAACTGTGAGTCGGCACGGCTTGCCACTAATCGTGGATTTTTGGGCAGACTGGTGCGGGCCATGCAAAATGATGGCGCCTGTTTTCGCCAAGGAAGCGCAGCAATGGCAAGGCAAAGTCAGTTTTGCCAAGGTTGATACCATGCAGGCACCGGCTGCCAGCGGCAGCTTTGCAATACGCTCAATCCCCACTTTGATTTTGTTCGATAAAGGCCAAGAGCTTGCCCGAGTGAGCGGCGCCCTTAATCAGGGCCAGCTTCGCCAATGGTTGGCGGCGCAGCTGCAACACTAAGCCTGTTTTAATAAAAGGCCTTCACACTGGCACAAAGACATGGAGGCTTTGTGCTGAAAAATACTTCTTGGCGTTACGGCTTGCTTGCCCATCTGTTCCATTGGCTGATGGCATTATTAATATTGGCGCTATTTGCCGTTGGTCTATCAATGGGCCTACCGGAAAAAGGCAGCGGGCTGCGCGCTTTGCTAAAAAATGGCCATATCAGCCTGGGTGTTCTCACGTTATTGCTGTTGGTTGGGCGCGGTGTTTGGCGATGCGTTAATCCCTTGCCCAAACAAGGCTTATCTCCCCTAAATGCCAAACTCGCCCATTGGGGCCATTTACTGCTGTATTTGTTGATGGCGGCGGTGTTGTTAGCCGGTTTGGGTGTTGTGCTGACGCGGCCCAGTGCTACTCCACTGTGGTGGGGCTTTTCGCTACCGGGCTTTGGCGGCGCTATTCACCACCGCTTGGAGCATTTGCACCGGTTTTTTGCCTGGGCACTGGTGCTAACGGTGGCAGGACATGTCGCCATGAGCATTGTGCATCGCCTAAAAGGTGACAAGCTTCAAAGAGGCATGCTGCGCCGGTCTGGGCACGATTAAGCAATCTCTGTACAATAGTCGGCTTTGTTTGTTGTTACAGGATGCTTCCCATGAGCTGGCGCCAGCAGTGGTTTTCTCAACCCGTTAAAGACATTCTTTCCGGCTCCGTGGTCGCGATGGCGCTGATCCCAGAAGCCATTGCCTTTTCTATTATTGCCGGTGTCGACCCGAAAGTCGGCCTTTACGCGTCCTTCTGTATTGCCACCATTATTGCTTTTGTTGGTGGGCGTCCGGCGATGATTTCCGCGGCTACGGGCGCCATGGCGCTACTGATGACAGATCTCATCAAAGACCACGGCCTGCAATATCTCTTGGCCACCACCATTTTAACCGGTGTGTTCCAGTTTATTTTTGGTGTGTTACGCCTCGGTGAGCTGATGCGATTTGTCTCAAAGGCGGTGGTAACCGGCTTTGTGAATGCCCTGGCCATTTTGATTTTTATGGCGCAGCTACCAGAGCTTACCCATGTCAGCTGGCAGGTTTATGCCATGACTGCTGGCGGCCTCGGCATTATTTACCTGTTTCCTTATGTCACCAAAGCCATTCCATCACCTTTAGTGTGCATTTTGGTGATGACTGCGCTTTCAATGTACTTAGGGCTTAATATCCATACCGTTGGTGACATGGGCGCGCTGCCCAACAGCTTGCCAACCTTTTTACTGCCTGACGTACCTTTTAACTTTGAAACCTTCAGCATTATCGCGCCTTATGCCTTGGGCCTTTCCCTGGTTGGCTTAATGGAATCGATGATGACCGCCACCATCTGTGATGAATTCACCGATACCGACAGCGATAAAAACATGGAATGCCGTGGCCAAGGCATTGCCAATATCGTTACCGGCTTTTTGGGTGGCATGGCAGGTTGCGGCATGATTGGCCAGTCGGTAATTAACGTCAAATCCGGTGGCCGTAACCGCCTCTCGACACTGACGGCAGGTGTGTTTTTACTGATCTTGGTGGTGTTTTTAAATAAATGGGTGGCGCAGATCCCGATGGCAGCCTTGGTGTCGGTGATGATCATGGTTTCTATCGGTACCTTCAGCTGGAGTTCTATTCGCGATCTGCCCAAAACGCCGCTGACCACGAACATCGTGATGATAGTCACCGTGGTTACCGTAGTGGCTACACACAACCTGTCCATCGGCGTGATTGTTGGTGTATTGCTGTCGTCCCTGTTCTTTGCCAGTAAAGTCGCCCGGGTGCTTTATGTTGGTACGGAAGTTAAAGACGGCGTTACCGAATACAAGGTGGTGGGCCAGGTGTTCTTTGCCTCTGCCAACAACTTTGTGAAGCGTTTTGATTTCAAAGAAGCGGTTGCTAAAGTCCGTATAGATGTCAGTCGTGCCCACTTTTGGGACCAAACCGCGGTAAGCGCCTTGGATAAAGTGGTGCTGAAATTGCGCCGCGAAGGGGCTGAGGTTGAAGTCATAGGGCTTAACGAAGCCAGCGCTACCTTGGTGGACCGCTTCGCGGTACACGATAAGGAGCAGGATGTTGAAAAGCTGATGGGACATTAAGGAAGAAGCCGATGAGTAGCGAAGTTGTTGCCTGCATTGACGGGCCACAAACAGCCGATTTAGTGGCAGAGTATGGCGCTTGGTTGTCGGGCCGGTTGTCGGCACCACTGACCTTACTGCATATTCTTGACGTTCAGCACGGCCTACATGGCGGTGATTTTAGCGGCGCCTTAGGATTAGGTGCCCAGGAAGCGCTGATTGCTGAAATGGCCAAGTTAGACGAACAGCGTAGCAAGCTGGCAATGGAGCAGGGCCGTTTAATGCTGGATGCCCTCGCTGACAAGTTGGTCACTAAAGGCCTTGATAAGCCGCAATGCCGTCAACGTCACGGCGATGTGGTGCAGAGCTTTAAAGAATTAGAGTCTGATACCCGGGTTTGGGTGTTAGGTAAGAAAGGTGCGTCCGACCTCAGTAGTGCGGTGCTTGGCGTGCATGTTGAAGGCATTATTCGCGCCTTAAACCAGCCGGTATTGCTGGTGTCTGAGGCTTTTAAAGCGCCGCAATCGGTGATGATTGCCTTCGACGGCTCAGCCACCACCCGTAAAATCGTTGATGTAGTGGCGAAAAGCCCAATTTTTAAAGGCTTGCCTTGCCACTTAGTGATGGTGGGTGAAGAAACCGAGAGTCATCGCAGTGAACTTGCCTGGGCCAAGGCGCAGCTGGAAGCGCAACAGCATGATTGCCATAGCCAGATAATGGCGGGTGAAGTTGATAAAGTGCTGTGCCAGTACCAGCAGCAACACAATATCGACTTGCTGGTGATGGGTGCCTACGGACATTCGCGTATTCGCCAATTTCTACTTGGGTCAACCACCACCACTTTGTTGCAAAGCACCCCAGTGCCAGTGCTGTTAATGCGATAAAAAAACGCGGCCTTGGCCGCGTTTTTTTATACCCAGCAACGGTTCAGTTAAAGCGCATCGACAGGTCGATAGCCTGAATGTGCTTGGTAAGCGCACCGCTTGAAACAAAGTCCACACCGGTTTTGGCAATGGCCGCCAAGGCTTCATCGGTGACATTGCCTGACACTTCCAGCTTGGTGCCTGGCGCCACTTTATTACGTTTGGCTACCGCGGCGGCCATGTCGCTATAACTGAAGTTATCCAGCATCACAATATCGGCGCCCGCCGCCAAGGCTTGGTCCAGCTCAGCTAGGTTCTCAACTTCCACTTCAACCGGTTTGCCTGGCGCAATGCTATGGGCGTTGACTATCGCTTTGTCGATAGAGCCGGCAGCCATAATATGGTTTTCTTTAATCAAAAACGCATCGAACAAGCCAATGCGGTGGTTTTGGCCGCCACCACATTTCACCGCGTATTTCTGCGCCAAGCGCAGGCCCGGAATGGTTTTTCGGGTATCTAATAAACGGGTTTGGGTGCCAGCCAATTTCTGCGCGTAGAAATGGGTGGTGGTAGCGGTGGCTGACAATAACTGCACAAAGTTAAGCGCGGTGCGCTCCCCTGTTAGCAGTGCCCGGGCTGGGCCTTTGAGGGTAAAAAGCGGCGAGCCTGCGCTCACTGGTTGCCCATCGGCCACCAAAAAGCTGACTTCGACCTGGGTATCTAGCTGCTTGAAGGTTTCCAGCACCCACTCTTTGCCGCAAAAAACCATGTCTTCACGGGTAATCACGGTGGCACTTTTCTGCTCTTGTGCTGGCACCAGCATGGCAGTAATGTCGTTTTCCGCTAAGGCTTTGCCACCTAAATCTTCGGCAAGTGCTGAACGTACCTGCTGACTAATTTGCTGCTCTAAGGTCATGTTTCTGCTCTGACATCTCTTGAACGAATGGCCACATTCTACCCTGCCAGCACTCAGCTACAAAGACGGCGCTAGCAGCGCCTGAGCAAGCAACGCTGATAAAATTTTAAGAAACATTTTTTTAGCATTTTTGCGGCATTAGCTTTCGCTAATGCCCTGGTTGCGCAACTTTAAGGCAGGCAAAAATCGCGCTAACGCTTTTGGTTTTAACTTTTGGTTAACCTATATTTGACATTGACCTTGGCGTTTTACCAAAGCCGCGTTAATACTTGATTCAGCCCAGCTTGCGGGGCTGGCCAAACAAAAGATGTGTTAAGAGGGGATTCACAATGAATAAACAGCAAGGTTTTACCTTGATTGAATTGATGATCGTGGTAGCGATTGTCGGCATCCTGGCAGCCATTGCCCTGCCTGCTTACCAGACCTATACCAAAAAAGCGAAGTTCTCTGAAGTTATTGCGGCCACGGGGTCCATGAAGACTCAGGCTGAGGTCTGCGCACAGAGTAATGGATTAAGCTCAGCTACAGGGTTAACTTCTACTTTATGCGGACTTGTTGACGTAGGAGCAAGTGGTTACGTTGATAGTGTTACTTGGACGACTCCTGGAAGTAATGCTGGTGTAGCTGGTATAACCGCAACTATTGCTTCATCTGTTGACAGTAACAGCAGTACTTATATTTTAGGTCCCGTAGTCGATGCGAATACGAGCCAGGTTACATGGGTTATATCTGGTACTTGCAAAACTAATGGACTTTGCTGATTGGCTGAGTGTGCCTAAAATATAAACATGTCAGGATTCCTACCCGTTGCCAAAGGTACGCTTGCCCTGCTGTTAAGGCGGGGCAAGATTTCGCAGGCAACGGTTGAGGAATTACTGAAGGAAAATAATTCCGGGTTGATCCCGCTGTTTGATGTTTTAAAAAAGTCTGAACTAACTGCCGATGCCTTTGTGCATTTTCTGTCAGAGCAATACGGCCTGCCGGTTTTTGATTTAACCAAGTTCGACCTCGATTCCATACCCAGTACCTTGTTAAACGAGCAGTTGATTCAAAAGCACTCGGTGCTGCCGCTGTTTAAAAGGCAAAACCGCATTTTTATTGCCACCGCTGACCCTTCCAACCAAGCCGCATTAGAAGATTTTCGCTTTAATTTGCGCCTACCCACCGAGCCAGTATTGGTCAACGCCGATGAACTGGCGAAAGGCATTGATAAACTGCTTGAAAAGGCAACCGGCGCCCTGGATATCGGCGATGTAAACGATTCAGAGCTGGCCGACCTTGCGGTTGAAGATAGCGAAGACAGAGAGCCGGAACTTGCTACTTCGTCAAAAGATGATGATGCACCAATTGTCATTTACATCAATAAGTTACTGATGGATGCTATCCGTAAAGGCGCATCGGACCTGCACTTTGAGCCCTATGAAAAAACCTACCGGGTGCGGTTTCGGATTGATGGCATCTTGCATGAAATTGCCGCGCCGCCAGTCTCCGTGGCTAACCGGTTGTCGGCCCGTATCAAGGTGATGTCCAAGCTCGACATCGCCGAGCGGCGTATTCCCCAAGATGGTCGTATCAAGCTTAGGCTGTCGCGAAAAAAAGCCATCGATTTTCGGGTATCAACCTTACCCACCCTTTGGGGCGAAAAGGTGGTAATGCGTATTCTCGACTCCAGCTCGGCGCAGCTAGGTATCGATATGCTGGGGTATGAGCCCGAACAAAAACGTCTTTATCTTGAAGCCCTACACAAGCCGCAAGGCATGATATTGGTCACCGGGCCTACAGGTTCCGGGAAAACGGTATCGCTATACACCGGCCTTAATATTTTAAATACCGAAGAGCGCAATATTTCAACGGCCGAAGATCCGGTTGAAATTAACCTGCCAGGGGTTAACCAAGTACAAATTCACACCAAGGCCGGTATGACCTTTGCCTCGGCGCTACGGGCTTTTTTGCGCCAAGACCCAGACATCATCATGGTGGGGGAAATTCGCGACCTAGAAACCGCTGAAATTTCGATAAAAGCGGCGCAAACCGGCCACTTGGTACTTTCTACCTTACACACCAACTCGGCCTCTGAAACCCTGACTCGATTAGTGAACATGGGGGTGCCGCCCTACAACATTGCCTCCAGCGTTACCCTGGTTATTGCCCAGCGCCTGGGCCGGCGTTTGTGTCCGGTCTGTAAGCAGCCTGAGCACTTACCCAAAGATGAGTTACTACGCCAAGGTTTTACCCCCCGGCAAATTGACGAAGGTTTTACCCTGTACCGCCCGGTTGGGTGCAGCGAGTGCACCGGCGGCTATAAAGGCCGGGTTGGGATCTACGAGACCATGCCAATGACCGAAGCGCTGGCTAAAATCATTATGGAAGGGGGGAATTCTCTTGATATTGCCGCCCAAGCGCAGCGAGAAGGCATTAAAAACTTGCGCCAAACCGGTTTAGAAAAAGCGCGCCAAGGGGTTACCTCGTTAGCTGAGGTGAACCGTGTCACCAGCTACTAAGGAGTTGCCATGGCAACTGCAACAAAAAGAAAGGTTGATACCCAAAAGCTGGAAATTTTCACCTGGAAAGGACTCAATCGCCGCGGAGAAAAAGTCCAAGGGGAAATGACAGGTGCCCGAATTAACGATATTAAGGCGCAGTTACGGTCCCAGGGTATAACCCCAAAGGAAGTAAGGCGAAAACCCAAGTCGCTTTTTTCGTTTGGTCAAAAAGTTGAAGCGGCAGACATTGCGGCGGTAACACGTCAGCTGGCCACCATGCTGGCGTCCGGTGTGCCTTTGGTGCAGTCATTGGACATTATTGCCAAAGGCTATAAAAAAGACGCTGTCAGGGAGATGATGGTAAAAATCAGCTCTGATGTGCAAGGCGGCACCTTACTTTCAGAAGCGCTAGGTAAATACCCCATTTTGTTTGATTCCCTTTATCGCGATTTAGTGGCGGCCGGTGAACATTCTGGGGCCATGGAAACCATGTTTGACCGCATCGCCACCTACAAAGAAAAGCAAGAAGAGTTAAAAGCCAAGATTAAAAAGGCACTGTTTTATCCTTCCGCCATCGTTTTTGTGGCGATAGTGGTAACGGCAATATTGCTGATTTTTGTGGTACCGCAATTTGAAGATATTTTTCATTCTTTTGGCGCTGAATTACCGGCCTTTACCCGCCTTTGGATCAGTATTTCCCACGCCGTACAAAACTCTTGGTATGTCATCGTTGCTGTACTTATTGTGGCGGGCTTTGCGTTTCGAGCGGCGCACCGAAAGTCGCAAGATGTAAGGGATAAAACAGACAAATTTATTCTGCGCCTGCCTATTGTTGGCTCGATTTTGCATAAGGCCTCGTTGGCGCGTTTTGCCCGGACCTTGGCAACCACCTTTGCGGCGGGGGTGCCGTTGATAGACGGGTTGGCGTCCAGCGCCGGCGCCTCCGGTAACGCCCTTTATCGTGATGCGGTATTAAAGGTGCGCCGAGAGGTGGAAACCGGCATGCAAATGAATGTGGCCATGCGCACCACCCAGGTGTTTCCTGAAATGATTATTCAGATGGTGCTTATTGGTGAAGAATCAGGCTCTATCGATGAAATGATGTCAAAGGTGGCGCAAATTTATGAGCGCGAAGTGGATGACGCCGTTGACGGACTGATGAGTCTGCTAGAGCCCGCCATTATGATTGTGCTTGGGCCTATCATCGGTGGCTTGGTCGTGGCAATGTATCTTCCTATCTTCCAGTTGGGACAAGTGGTTGGCTGATTGCTGATGCAATGGATGGATTTATTGGGCCGCGAGCCATTGTGGTTGGCGGTTTTTGTGTTTGTGCTGGGCATGCTGGTAGGCAGCTTTTTAAACGTGGTTATCTACCGCTTGCCGGTGATGCTAGAACGGCGCTGGAAACGTGAAAGCCGCGAATTATTGGCGCTGGAGTTTCACGATTCCCTTCCTCCTTTTAACCTAATGGTACCGCGTAGCCATTGCCCGAAATGCCATGCCAAAGTGGCGTGGTACGACAATATCCCGCTAATAAGTTGGTTATTGCTGCGTGGCCGCTGCCGGCATTGCCAAACCAAGATCTCGGCACGCTATCCGCTCATTGAGTTGATCACTGCTGTTTGCTCAGCGGTGGTCGCGCTGCATTTTGGTGCCAGTTTTACGCTGTTGGCGGCGCTCTTTTTTACCTGGATGCTTATTGCCCTGACCTTTATCGACGCGGACACCATGCTACTGCCGGATGACCTGACCTTGCCGCTACTATGGGCGGGGTTATTGGTTAGCTGTTTTGATGGCGGCGTGATACCGACGCAAGCCATTGTTGGCGCTGCCTGTGGTTATTTATCGCTTTGGGCCGTCTATTGGCTGTTTAAACTTGCCACCGGTAAAGAAGGTATGGGTTACGGCGACTTTAAATTGCTGGCGGCATTGGGCGCTTGGCTCGGCCCTTGGATGCTGCCGCAAATTATATTGTTGTCTTCGGTGTTTGGTGTGCTTTGGGGCATTGTGAGTGCCGTGAGCCACAAACGGGGTAGCCACCCCATGCCCTTTGGTCCCTTCCTGGCTATGGCTGGGTGGGTTGCTTTACTTTGGGGGCAAAGTATTAACCAGTGGTATTTAGGAACCTTTAGCTGATGTTTGTAGTAGGGCTGACTGGCGGTATTGGTTCGGGTAAAACTACCGTTGCCAATCTTTTTGCCGAGTTAGGTGTAAAGCTGGTTGATGCCGATGTTGTTTCTCGCCAAGTCGTGGCGCCAGGTACCAAAGGGCTTAGCGCCTTAGTTGAACATTTTGGACGCGACCTTTTGAATGCTGAAGGCCAGCTTGATAGGGCCGCACTGCGGGCTCATATCTTTAATGACGAAAAGGCCTGGCAGTGGGTTAATGCCTTGCTACACCCACTTATTCGTAGCGAAATGCAAAAGCAGCTTCAGGCGGCCAGCAGCACATATGTTGTGTGGGTGGTGCCATTGCTGATTGAAAATGGCCTTTTTGAAGATTGCGACAGAGTGTTGGTTGTGGATGCACACGAGCATCAGCAGCGTAGCCGCGTTTTGGCCCGTGATAGTAAAGCCGATGCTGATGCCATTATGGCTCGGCAGCTTTCACGTCATGAACGGCTGAAATATGCCGACCATATTGTCGATAACAGTGGCGATCTTGACGATTTGAAAGCCCAGGTTCAGCTTTTACACCACCTCTATCTGTCAGAAGCTCAACAAAAAAGGCTATGATTGATGCTACGAAATCAACATTTGCCGAACCATGGATTGTCAGTTCGAATTTCCCCTGTCTGAAAAGTATCGCGCCTATCTAAGGCTGGATTATCTGCTTTGTCGGTTGTTTAAGGCGGCCGAGGAAGGCGAATGGCCGTTTTTTACCGTGCTGTTTGATCTTCTGGATGTGCTGGACAGAGGCGATGTAAAAGCCGAGCTCATTAAAGACTTGGAAAGGGCAACCGAACAGCTTAGCCGCTGGGCGGAAATGCCGGGTGTTGATGCGGTGCAGTTGCAAGGGCTCAGTGACGAGCTGCAAAGCCACCGCCAGTGGTTGTTAAACCAACAGCGGTTACCACCCAATTGGCGTGACGACCCACTGTTAATGGGGCTGCGGGCACGTTTTACCGTGGCCGGTGGTGATGCACCTTTCGACCTTCCCCAATTAGCGTGCTGGCAACAACGCAGCTCGCTGCAGCGCCAGGCCGACATCGCCGCTTGGCTTGGCAGCGTGGAACCCTTTGCCCGAGCACTGAGCCTTTTCTTGCGTTTGGTGCGAGAAGGTGGCCGAGGCGAACAGGTGGTGGCGCGCAATGGCTTTTTTCAAGCCGCCAGTGAAAATCTTGTGCTACTTCACCTTGCCGGACTTCCTGCCGATGTTTACCCTAGCGTCTCTGGGCACCGTGGCCGTTACACGGTGCGTTTAATGGTTTTGGGTAATGACGGCGAAGCAACGCCTTTAGCTGAAGATGTGCCCATGGTTCTTGGCCATTGCTGCTGGCAATAGGAGAAAGCTTTGGTAGTTAATTGCCCCACTTGTGGCAAAGACGTCACCTGGGATGAAAATAGCCCGTTTCGCCCTTTCTGTTCTAAACGCTGTCAATTGATCGATTTAGGTGAATGGGCCTCTGGCGACAGAGCCATTCCTGCCGAAGAAGAATCGCCTTCCGAACCTGACGATTACGAATAACAGCCTGTTTTTCAGTCAATAAATGGTTTGTGCTACAGTGGCCTAAAGATGGTTTTGGAGCCACTGATGGCCAGTGACTGGTACCCCGGCGCCCGGCGCCATCCTAGCCCCCACTTTGACGAGCGGCCTGATAGTTTATCGCCCGATACCTTGGTAGTGCATAACATCAGCCTGCCGCCACAGGCGTTTGGCTCTGGGCTTATTCCTGCCTTTTTTGCCGGTAGCTTAGATTGCGAGCAAGCCCCTTGGCTTGAAAGGCTCAAAGGGGTACGCGTCTCCGCCCATTTCTTTATTGATAGGCAAGGTGAGGTTTGGCAATTCGTCGCCTTATCAAAGCGGGCATGGCATGCCGGGTTGTCGGCTTTTCAGGGCCGTGAGCGCCTTAATGACAACAGTGTTGGTATTGAACTGGAAGGCGCTGACCACCTGCCTTTTACCGGCCAGCAGTATCAGGCTCTAGCCAAACTCAGCCTTTGGCTTTTTGCACATTCACAAGTAAGACCTCAATCTGTACTTTCCCATGAGACCATAGCGCCGATGCGTAAAACCGATCCCGGTTCGGGTTTTGACTGGCTGGCTTATTATCGCCTGATGGAGACATTGGCATGATGCTGATCACCTTGCTTATTCTGCTGGCGCTTGACCGGGTAACGATGTTGCCGCCCGCTTGGCAGCTAGATACCTGGTTGCGCCGTTTACCTGCTGTTTTGCGCACGCCTAGTTTTCGCTGGCCGCTGTTGCTGCTTTTATTAGCTGCTATCTCGGTATTGGTCGATGGGGTGCTTTATTTCTTGCCTGGGCCCATTAGCTGGCTGTTGTCATTGCTATTACTGTGGATGACCTTAAATACCACCGAGGTGCGCCAGCGGTATCGGCAAATGTTGAATGCCTTTTCACGCGGCGATTTGCAAGCGGCCGACCTGACCTCTTTAGAGCTTGAACAACCTTTAACCTCGGCAACCTACCAAGGGCGTCAGCGCACTCTAATGGCACTACTTTGGGCGAACCTGCGTCATTACTGTGCGGTACTGTTTTTCTTTGTTATTGCCGGTACCGGCGCCGCTTTAGCCTACGGTTTGCTTCGCTATTGGCACGACCAAAACCTACCACAAGCACGCAAAGTTAGCCCTTGGCTGGAATGGTTGCCGGTGCGCTGCATGGCATTGGGTTTTGCGTTTGTCGGCCATTTTTCAAGAGCCATGCCGCGCTGGTTAGAAGGACTGTTAAAGGCACCTTCTTACAATGAAGACTACCTTGGCAGCGTGGCACTTTCAGCGGAAGAAGTGGATTGCTCTGAAGCCTGTAGCGACAAACCGGTGCTGGCGATGGTGGCCCTTGCCAAGCGCAATTTGCTGTTTTTTCTGTGCCTGGTAGCCATTCTTATTTTGTTGGGATTTTTGGTCTGACCAATTTTCTTGCTGTCTTGCAAGGCTGACATCCCCCTGGCGCGGCTTCGACTCCGGTCGAATAGACAGGGTGCTTTCCATCTGATAATGTGAGGGCACTTTTTGCGCTATTGGTCTTACCAATTGACACCATGGCTGGTTATCAACGTATAAAACAGCCGCGTATAGCGGATGTCATCCAGGAACAATTGGAAACCCTCATCTTAGAGGGCACCTTGGCTCCGGGGCAGAAATTGCCACCGGAACGGGAATTGGCTGTGCAGTTTGATGTGTCACGGCCTTCTGTTCGAGAAGCGATCCAAAAGCTCGAAACCAAAGGCATGTTAGTGCGTCGCCAGGGTGGCGGTACCTATGTCAGCCAAGACATATACGGCGAGATGGCTAATCCGCTGTTTGACATGCTCACCGAACATCCCGAAGGCCAGTTGGATCTCCTTGAGTTTCGTTACGCCCTGGAAGCCATGGCCGCTTATTACGCGGCGCTACGCGGCACCGATACCGACTTTGCCGAGATCCGGGCCGCCTATGTGGATGTTGAAAGTGCCCATAGCACTGATGATGTGCCGCTAGAAGCCAAGGCCATCACCCGTTTTCATGAATTGGTTGCCCAGGCCAGCCACAATGTGGTGATCCTGCACCTGTTCAGAATTATGAAGCCGATGCTTATTTTAAACGTGCAACAGAACTTAGAGATGCTGTATCAGCGCTCAAGTGCACCGGAAAGAGTAGGGCAGCATCGCAAGCATTTGCTGGAGTGCATCGTCTCTGGCAAACCCCAGGAAGCCCGCGTTGCTTGTGAGCAGCACCTGGCTTACCTGGAGGAAACTTTGTTGGATATCCGCCGCGAACAAAGCCGTTTGCAACGTTCATTAAGGCGCTTACAAAGCAAACCGTCGCGCAGCAAAACCTAGTCTATGGTTTAAGCGCAGACGACTTATTAATCACAATCAGAGCAAGATAAGGAACAAGCCATGTCAGAGAAGGTTATGCATGACGTGGACCCGCAGGAAACCCGTGAATGGCTGGACGCGCTCCGTGCCGTTATGGATGAAGAAGGTGCTGAACGCGCCCATTACCTGCTGGAATCCCTGACTGATCAGGCTCGTCGTAATGGCGCCCACCTGCCTTTCGAAGCCACCACTGCCTATGTAAATACCATTCCGGCCGGTCAAGAGCCGGAAGTTCCCGGTGACCAGGGCATGGAACGGCGTATCCGCTCCATCATTCGCTGGAACGCCCTGGCCATGGTATTACGCGGTTCCAAGAAGAACCTGGAACTGGGTGGCCACATTTCTTCATTTGCCTCCAGCGCCACGCTTTATGATGTGGGCTTTAACCATTTCTTCCGCGCACCGAACGAAAAAGACGGCGGCGATCTGGTTTATTTCCAAGGCCATATTTCACCCGGCATCTACTCTCGCTCCTTCCTGGAAGGACGCCTGACCGAAGAGCAACTGGATAACTTCCGTCAAGAAGTGGAAGGTAAAGGCCTGCCATCTTATCCGCACCCGAAATTAATGCCCGATTACTGGCAGTTCCCTACCGTTTCTATGGGCTTGGGGCCAATTGCGGCAATTTATCAGGCGCGTTTCCTCAAATACCTGACCGATCGCGGTATTCGTGATTGCTCCGAGCAGCGTGTTTACTGCTTCCTGGGCGACGGTGAATGTGACGAGCCAGAAGCGCTGGGTGCCATTAGCCTAGCTGCCCGTGAGAAACTCGATAACCTCACTTTCATCATTAACTGTAACCTGCAGCGCCTTGATGGCCCTGTTCGTGGCAACGGTAAAATTATCCAAGAGCTTGAAGGCACCTTCCGCGGCGCAGGCTGGGAAGTGCTGAAAGTGATTTGGGGCCGTTATTGGGATCCGCTGTTGGCGCGTGACACTTCTGGCAAACTGTTGCAGCTGATGGAAGAAACCGTTGACGGTGAATACCAGAACTGCAAAGCCAAAGGTGGCAAATACACCCGCGACAATTTCTTTGGTAAATATCCTGAAACCAAAGAAATGGTGGCCAATATGTCTGACGACGACATCTGGCGCCTCAACCGTGGTGGCCACGACCCATACAAGGTTTACGCCGCCTATCATCGCGCTGTAAACACCAAGGGTCGCCCCACTGTTATCCTGGCTAAAACCGTTAAAGGTTATGGTATGGGTGACGCCGGTGAAGGCAAAAACATTGCCCACCAGGTTAAGAAAATGGACATGGACGCGATTAAATACTTCCGTGACCGTTTCAACATTCCGATCAGTGACGAACAGCTGACCGACCTGCCTTACTATCACCCCGGTGAAGACTCCGAAGAGGTTAAATACCTCAAGGAACGGCGCGCTAAACTGCACGGCTTTATGCCCGCGCGGCAGCTTCGCTTTAACGGCGAGCTGGATGTTCCTGGCCTTGACGCCTTTGAGTCTGTCACCAAAGGCAGTGGCGACCGTGAGATCTCCACCACCATGGCGTTCGTGCGGGTGCTAACTGCACTGCTCAAAGACAAGCAAATCGGCAAACGTATCGTGCCGATTATTCCTGATGAAGCCCGTACCTTTGGTATGGAAGGCTTGTTCCGTCAGGTGGGTATTTACAGCCGTGAAGGCCAAAAATATACCCCGCAGGATGCTGACCAAGTTGCCTTCTACAAAGAAGACAAAAAAGGCCAGGTGCTGCAAGAAGGTATCAACGAACTGGGCGCCATGTCCGACTGGGTTGCAGCTGCTACCAGCTACAGCACCAACGGCGAGCCGATGATCCCGTTCTACGTGTACTACTCCATGTTCGGCTTCCAGCGTGTGGGCGATATGGCCTGGGCGGCTGGCGACCAACAGGCGCGCGGCTTCTTGATTGGCGGTACCGCCGGCCGGACCACCCTTAACGGTGAAGGCCTGCAACACGAAGACGGCCACAGCCATATCCAGGCTGGCGTTATTCCTAACTGCGTTACTTACGACCCGACTTACGGCTACGAAGTGGCGGTGATTGTGCAAGACGGTATTCGCCGTATGTACGGCCAGGACCAGGAAAACGTCTACTACTACCTGACGGTGATGAACGAAAACTATCACCAGCCAGCCATGCCTGAAGGCGCAGAGGAAGGTATCCGCAAAGGTATCTACAAACTCGAAACCGTTAAGGGTAAAGGCAAGGCGCAGGTACAGCTGATGGGCTCTGGCACCATTTTGCTGCAAGTCCGTGAAGCGGCCCAAATTCTCGCCAACGACTTCGGTGTGGATGTCGACGTGTTCTCGGCAACCAGTTTCAACGAACTGGCCCGCGACGGCTTAGAAGCCGAGCGCCACAACATGCTGCACCCCGATGCCAAAGAACAAGTGCCTTTTGTAACATCTGTGCTGGCCAAAGACGTGCCTACCGTTGCGGCTACTGACTACGTCAAACTCTATGCCGACCAAATTCGCGGCTTTGTTCCTGGCCCTTACCGGGTGCTGGGCACCGACGGCTTTGGCCGTTCCGATAGCCGTGACAACCTGCGTCGTCATTTCGAAGTAAATGCCCATTACGTGGTCGTGGCTGCCCTTTATGAACTCGCGAAAGCGGGCAAGGTCGACAAGAAACTGGTGTCTGAAGCCATTAAGCGTTTCGATATCGACATTGATAAAGTCAACCCGCTGCACGCATAAGGAAAAGAGCAATGGCAGAGACTCGTGATCTGATCGTGCCCGATATCGGCAGCGACGCGGTGGACGTCACCGACGTGCTGGTGAGCGTGGGCGACAGTGTTGAAGTAGAAGATGGCCTTATCTCCGTTGAAGGGGATAAAGCCGCCATGGACGTACCGGCCACTTTGGCCGGTACTATCAAAAGCCTGACCGTCAAAGAAGGCGACAAGGTGTCTACCGGCGACAAGATTGGCACCATTGAAGTGGGTGAAGCTGCCGCCGCACCTGCCGAGGAAGCTAAACCTGCGCCGCAAGAAGCGCCGAAAGCCGAAGCACCAAAAGCGGCTGAACCGGCCCCGGCTGCTGCCACTGGAGCTACTGAACAACAGGAAATTCACCTGCCGGATGCTGGCGGTGAAGTTGAAGTGGTTGAAATTTTGGTTGCCCCCGGCGATGTCATTGAAGCCGACCAAGGTCTGGTATCCGTTGAAGGCGATAAAGCCGCCATGGAAGTACCGAGCCCGCTGGCTGGCAAAATCGTCGAAGTAAAAGTTAAAGCTGGCGACAAAATCAATGAAGGTGACCTGGTTGCCATTATTGAAACCGGTGCCAGTGCCCCGGCTGCCGCTGCGGCACCTGCGGCGGCAGAAACCGCTACTCCTGCGCCCAAGGCCGAAGCGCCTGCGGCCAAGGAAGTTAAAGAGGTTGCCCTGCCTGACGCCGGTGGCGACGTTGAAGTGGTTGAGATCCTCGTTGCGGTTGGTGACACCGTGGACGCCGAACAGGGGCTGATTTCTGTGGAAGGCGATAAAGCCGCCATGGAAGTGCCAGCACCTTTTGCCGGCACCGTGAAAGAGATTCTGGTAAAAACCGGCGATTCAATCAAAGAAGGCTCCTTGATTGTGAAGCTGGAAACCGCCGGTAGTGCGCCGAAAGCCGAAGCAACAGCGCCTGCTGCTAGCGCCCCGGCTGCCAGTGCGCCAAGTGCGGCGCCCGCTCAGGCGGCCAAACCGCCGCCGGTTCCGCATCACCCTTCAGCTGGTACCTCAGCACCTGCCGGTTTGGTACATGCCAGCCCGTCGGTACGCCGCCTGGCCCGTGAGTTTGGTGTTGATCTGACTCAGGTTAAAGGCACCGGCCGTAAAGGCCGCATTCTTAAAGAAGACGTACAAAACTACGTTAAAGCCGAACTGGCTCGTCCGAAAGCAACTGGCGGTGCCAGTGCTGGCGGCGGCAATGTGTCGGTGATTGATTGGCCGAAAGTTGACTGGAGCAAGTTCGGGGAAGTGGAAGTGGTTAAGATGAGCCGCATCCAAAAAATCTCTGGCCCGAACCTGCATCGTAACTGGGTACAAATTCCCCATGTTACCCAGTTTGATGAAGCCGATATGACCGATCTGGAAGCTTTCCGTAAGAGCCAGAATGAATTGCTGGCTAAGAAGAAAGAGAACTTCAAGATCTCGCCGCTTATCTTCATTATGAAGGCGGCGGCTAAAGCCTTGGAGCTGTATCCCAAGTTCAATTGCTCCATCGGTGAAGACGGCGAAACCTTAGTGATGAAGAAATTCGTTCACATCGGTATTGCTGTTGATACCCCCAACGGTTTGGTAGTGCCTGTGGTACGTGACGTCAATAAAAAAGGCGTTTACGAGCTGTCGCAGGAACTGGGTGAGATCTCTGCCAAGGCACGCGCCGGGAAACTGACCGCTGCCGATATGCAGGGTTCAAGCTTCACTATCTCCAGCCTTGGTGGTATTGGTGGTACCCAGTTCACCCCCATCGTGAATGCCCCTGATGTGGCCATTCTGGGTGTGTCTAAGGCCGACATGAAGCCGAAATGGAATGGTAAGGAATTCGAGCCTCGTTTGATGACCCCGCTGGCGCTGTCTTATGACCACCGGGTGATAGACGGTGCCGACGGTGCCAGGTTTGTCACTGCGCTGTCCGGCATGCTGGGCGATCTGCGTCAAATCATTCTGTAAACATCGAGGGGGCTTTGCCCCCTCGTTTTTATAGCGTTACACTGGCGGGGCCCTACATAAGTGGCGCCGCGCAAAGAATAATGAGGTAGATAATGAGCAACGAAATCAAGGCACAACTGGTTGTGCTGGGTTCAGGTCCTGCGGGTTATTCCGCGGCCTTCCGTGCCGCTGATCTCGGTTTGGAAACCGTGATCATCGAGCGTTACAGCACCCTCGGTGGTGTTTGTTTGAACGTGGGCTGTATTCCTTCTAAAGCCCTGCTGCACGTTGCCAAGGTGATTGACGAAGCCAGCACCATGGAAAGCCACGGCGTAAGTTTCAGTAAGCCGGAAGTGGACCTGGACAAACTGCGTGCTCACAAAGACAAGGTTATCGGTCAGCTGACCGGCGGTCTTGGCGGCATGGCCAAGATGCGTAAAGTCAAAGTGGTTAACGGTTACGGTAAATTCACCGGCCCTAACAGCATTGAAGTAGAAGGTGACGACGGTAAAACTGTGGTGAACTTCGACCAAGCGATTATTGCTGCCGGCTCTCGTCCTATCAGCCTGCCGTTTATTCCTGAAGACGACCGTATTTGGGACAGCACCGGTGCCCTGCAACTGCGTTTTGTACCCAAGAAAATGCTGGTTATGGGTGGCGGTATTATCGGCCTGGAAATGGGTACCGTTTATAAAGCCCTGGGTGCAGAAATTGACGTCGTTGAAATGTTCGACCAGCTGGTACCGGCTGCCGACAAAGACGTCGTTAAGATCTTCACCAAGCGCATCAGCAAAAAAATGAACCTGATGCTGGAAACCAAGGTTACCGCTGTAGAAGCCAAAGAAGACGGTATCTACGTGACCATGGAAGGCAAGAATGCCCCGGCTGAGCCGGTTCGTTACGACGCCGTGTTGGTTGCCATTGGCCGTACCCCTAACGGTAAGCTGATTGATGCCGACAAAGCGGGCGTTAACGTTGATGAGCGCGGCTTTATCGCCACCGACAAGCAAATGCGCACTAACGTGCCGCACATCTTCGCTATCGGCGATATCGTTGGTCAGCCGATGCTGGCGCACAAAGGTGTGCACGAAGGTCATGTTGCTGCCGAAGTGGCTTCCGGCCTCAAACACTTCTTTGACCCGAAAGTCATCCCATCCATCGCCTACACCGATCCGGAACTGGCTTGGGTTGGTTTGACCGAAAAAGAAGCCAAAGAAAAAGGCATCGAGTACGAAGTGGCCAACTTCCCGTGGGCAGCATCTGGCCGCGCCATCGCCTCCGATACCTCAGACGGTATGACCAAGCTGATTTTCGATAAGAAAACCCATCGCATCATTGGTGGCGCTACCGTTGGTGGCAATGCCGGTGAATTGCTGGGCGAAATCGGTCTGGCAGTTGAAATGGGTTGCGATGCCGAAGACTTGGCGCTGACCATTCATGCTCACCCGACGCTGCATGAGTCTGTGGGCTTAGCCGCTGAAGTGTACGAAGGTTCTATTACTGACCTGCCGAACGCCAAAGCCAAGAAGAAAAAATAAGCTTTCTGTTAATGAAAAAAGCCGCCCAAGGGCGGCTTTTTTATTATTCGTGCAATGTAAAAAAACGGCTGCGCATTTGAATGGCAGCCGTTTTTTTACAGCAAGGTGTTGATATGGCCTACCTTGCGGCCGGGCCTTGGGGTTTTGTTGTACCAATGCACCTTGCCAGTGCCGCTTAGCCACTGATAGTCGAGCTCGACACCAATCAGGTTATCCATGCGGGTGGCAACCCAGCTGAGCTTTTCGGGCAACGGCAGGCCCGCCACCGCGCGCAGATGCAGCTCGAACTGGCAGACATTGGCGCCATCTTGGCTCCAGTGCCCAGAGTTATGTACCCGTGGCGCCATTTCGTTAATAAGCAGTTTGTCGCCGCAGTCAAAAAGCTCAACCGCCATCACCCCAACATAATTAAGGTGGTCCATCAACGTGCCAAGAATACGCTCTGCCTCTACTTGCCATTTAGCCGCGTCAGGCGCGGGGGCCAGGGTTTCGACCAAAATGCCGTCTTTATGAACGTTTTCAACGACCGGATAAAAGAGCTTGGCACCGTCTTTGCCGCGCACGCCAACAATAGAAACCTCGCGCTGAAAAGGGATCATTGCTTCGGCGATGCAGTCCGTTTCGCTAACAAAGCCAGGTTCGCTCACCCGCCACTGGCCTTTACCGTCATAGCCGCCTTGGCGGGCTTTAACCACCAGTTTATTGGCGATATTGGTAAGCAGGCTGTCGGCTAGGGCGCCTGTTTCTAGCTCACCCCAAGGCGCAGTGGGTAGGCCTAGTTGGTCGTAGAGCTTTTTCTGCGGCAGGCGATCGCTAACCAGTTGGTAGGTCGACAGATTGAGCAGCTCGCCATGAAAAGGTGTTTGCGGCAGCAGCTCACGCTCAGCCGTTACCCAATCAAAATCGCTGGGGCCGGTATCGCCGCGGGCATCCATTTCGGTGCCGAAAAAATAACGCTTGGTATCGGGGCAATAACGCCAAAGCTCAATACCTAATCGCCAGGCCACTTCGCCCATCATGGCGCCCAGTTGCCCCGCGCCAATCACTAAGCCTTTCATGCCGGTTTCCTCGGATCGGGATTGGCCAGCACTGCATCGGTTTGTTCTTTACGAAAATCATCGAGGTGAGCGGCGACCTTGGCGTCATGAAGGGCAACAATTTGCGCGGCTAAAAGCCCGGCGTTAGCTGCTCCTGCGGCGCCAATAGCAAGGGTGCCAACGGCAACGCCTTTTGGCATTTGCACAATAGACAGCAGGCTATCTAAGCCCTTTAACGCCTTGCTTTGCACTGGCACGCCTAATACCGGTAGCGGTGTCATGGAAGCAATCATGCCGGGGAGGTGGGCTGCACCACCGGCGCCGCCAATGATCACCTCGAAACCCTTATCTTTGGCGCTCTTCGCGAAATCCACCAGTTTTTCCGGGGTACGGTGGGCAGATACCACTTCAACATGGTGAGGCACACCCAAACGGTCCAGCATATCTGAGGCACCTTTCATGGTTTCCCAGTCTGAGCGCGAGCCCATCACGATAGCGACTTTCATAGGATCTCCAGCAGTTTCTAGCCATGGAAAACGGTTGCGGGCCGGCATTATACCCGGAGATGAGGCGAAGTGCTTCCCTCCATTGGTACGCGTGACCTGATCTCTGTTCAGGCTCCGTTTTACTGTCACAAATTAAATTTATAGCGAAATAAAACTTCGTTAAAAGTTTAACTTTGAGTGTGGGTATGCAGTTCGCGCCTTATTTCCCTAGCCGTCGGCATATGGCGGCCAAGATTTACCCCGGTGACAGCTTACACGCTGTCAAAAAACGCCTGCTGTTTCTGGGGCGAAGCCTGCTTCACGGCAGTGCTTATCGTTACACCCTGGCGCTGTTTAGTCCCCCCAGCTTGCAGCCAGTATTGCGCCGGCACGCAAGAGCGGTTGAGAAGACCTTTAAACCCTATTTGATAGCGGGGCTGACGCCAACGGAGCGTTATACCCTGCTCGCCCGTCATTATTGGCTGTTAACGCAGCATTGGGATCAAAAAGCCTTATCCGTTTTTTTGCGTCACGGTGTCGACTTGGCTCGATTTGAAGGGCCTAAAGGCGAGGATGTTTTTATTCGGCTGGCATACATGCCGCAGTTCCAGCGAGAAGGGGAAATAACCTTAGTTTTAGAGGCCGATGGCCAGCGCTTTTATTCCATTACCTTTTCGCTGACTCAAAACCCGCAGGGGCAAAAGGGGCTGCTTGTTGGTTGCATGCAAGGGCCAGGGCGGCAAAGCGTATTGGATGAAGATTATATTCGCCAGTTTACCCACCATTTTTTTGGCATGCGTCCCAAGGCCTTGATGGTTGAGCTATTAGGTGTTGTTGCCCGCCATTGGCAATGTGGCTTTATTAAAGCGGTTTCAAACCAGGGGCATATTTTTGCCAGCCAGCGCTATAAGCGGAAAAACAAACTAAAAACGGACTATAACGGCCTCTGGCATGAGTGCGGAGGGCACGCTGTTGACGAGTTAACGTGGTTATTACCCCTGGCACTGCCGCGTAAAGAAATGAGCGATATTGCCAGCAAAAAGCGCAGTCAATATCGAAAACGCTACCAGTGGTTGGATGAAACCGCGCTTTGTTGCCAGCGCAGCTTAACGCAGTTTCAAAATACATTACCGTAGCCAAATCAGCCCAATGCGAAGCCGGTGTTGGGCAATCTCTTTTGGCAATAGACTGTGCCTTACCTCTAAAAGTCGCTAGTGACTTTGCCTTTATTCTGAATTATCTCCCGCCTTGTCTGGTTTTCATCTGCTCGCTTGTCTTCTTTATTTCCCCGTTGTGGCTACTTTTACATAAGTAACAGCCTGGGCTTTGGGTGCTGTTAGCTGTGAAAAAACGCCGACTTTTGCCATGATTGGTAAAAAAGACGCTTACACCAGCCTTGTTAGGGATTAAGTGCGCTTGGGATCTGGTTTGCCAAAGCCGCCTTTTAAAGCCAAGGCTCGGCCAAGATGGCGTTTCTAATGTCAGCGTTTTGTGACCACAATATCGACAATGTTATGTTGCCGAGTGCGGTATATTCGAAAAAAATGATAGACTTACTTCAACTTCAACCCCCCGGGGCCTAAACAATGTGGCGATGGCTGATCGGGGCAGTGCTGGTTGGGCTTTTTGCTACCACAGCGACTGCTGCGACCAACGATATTCTGATACGCCAGTGGACGGCCCAGGAAGGTTTACCAAACGACTGGGTTAATGCGCTGCTGGAGAACAAAGACGGCAGTATCTGGGTGGGTACCTCAGATGGCCTCTTTCGCCTGACGCAAAGTAAAGCCCTTGCTGTCACCTTTCCCGAAGGTGTAGACCTTGCTGTTAACACGCTACAACGATATGGCGATGGCTTTTTTGTTGGTACCAGCAATGCACTGATGCAGTGGTCACCCGGCCAAGGTTTAAAGGTTCTTGCTTCAACACTGCATACTTCACAGCTAACGCCTGGTGGTGTTCAGGAAAGTACAGAGCTTAAAGGTACCTTGTGGTTAGCTCTGGGGTCAGGGCATCTTGCCCGCTTGGCCGATGGTAATGTGCAGATTGATTCGCGACTGACCACTCTTGATAAGTGGCGTGCCTTGGCCAACGACGGTCAGCATCTTTATCTATTATCGGTGCATCAACTTATTGCCTTTGATCCGGCCACCGGTGAGCAAAGCCGATATGCCATTGACGGCAGCCGTTTTGGCACCCCCAAAAGCCTCTATGTTGATCGCCAAGGTCAGCTATGGTTGACCTCAGATAAGGGCTTATTCAGGGTTAGCTACCAACAACAAAAGTGGCAGTTCACGCCTTTTCTCAATGGCCGTTTTATTAGAGACATTGCCGAAGACAGCGCCGGTGGCTACTACCTCACTGGCCGCTATGGTGTGCAATATTGGTCACCGAAAAGTGGCCAGTTTCTGGATTATCACCAACTGATAGACGACCAGACCGAAGTGGAAGGACTGAGCCACATCATGGTGGACAGTAATGGCTTGGTATGGGCAGCAACCTTGGGTGAGGGCGTACTGGCTATTATTCCGAAAGCCACAACGCCGGTTGTGGCTTACAGCCGCCAAACCAAACCTGCTTTAGCTTCCGATATCGTTTGGGGTATTACGCGTTATCAAGACGCTACCTGGCTAGCAACCGATGCTGGCCTAGAGTGGCTGCAAGATGGCCAACACCAATTATTCAAGCCCAGCGACCCTGCTTTTAATAACGGTTTTTATGCCGTGGCGCCTTATCGTGGCCAGTTGGCCGCTTGCGGTATAAATGGCCTCTATCTTTTCGATATCAAAAGTCAGCACTTTACCAAGCCTTTAGCTGCTACCTCATGGGATAGCCGCACTTGCCTTGGGCTTTACGCCGATGGCAATAACCTGTTTATCGGTGAATCAGACGGCTTAGTCCGCTTCAACGGCAAAGAAGTGCAAGGGTGGCGTCAAAATAGCGAAAGCCGGGCTTTAGATTCTATTAAAGTGTTTGCCAAGCAAGGACAGCGACTCTGGGCTGCTGGTGCGGCGGGCTTGTTGTATCTCGACAATGACCAGTGGCATTCACTATCCAATATGCCGGGTTATCGCGTTAACGCTATTGAGCCGATGCCCGATGGCAGCTTACTGGTGGGATTTAGCAAAGAGGGCGTTTGGCGCCTGGACTGGCAGCAAGATAAGCCGCAGTGGCGCTCGTTAAGTCAGGCATGGGATCTGCCTAACCGGTCTGTTTATTTTCTGGCACAAAAAAATCAGCGCCTTTATATCGGCATGCAAGATTTAGTGGTGCGAGTAAAACTTGACCAGTCACCGGTTAAAGTGGACAGCTACTTTGAAGAAGATGGCCTGCCAGACGATGAGCTTAATGAAGGGGCCGGCGTTATTGATGCTCAAGGCAACCTTTGGGTAGGTACAGCGTCGGGGGTCGCGGCTTTTAAAAGAGACAGCCTCAAGCACCGTTTACAAAGTGAAGACAATGGCGTGGTGTACGTTGAGGCAACTACCCCAAAAGGCACTAAACGGTTTTGGGATACCACGCATCACAGCATTAAACTTCCAGCTGATTTGAGTTTGCTGTCGATTCAGCTTGGCTCACAAAATTACGCCTCCAAACGCCTGCCGCACTTTCGATACAAAATGTCTGAACAAAGCCAGCTGGTTGATTTGTATTCAGAGTCGCCCATCGTTTTTGGCAACCTTGGTCAAGGCAAGCATCAGTTTACGATTTGGTATCTTGAGCAGGGGCGTTGGCGTGAACACCCTGAATTGTTGCGGTTTGATGTAGCCCTGCCATGGTATCGCAGCTACTTCTTTTTTGCCGGTGTTGGGCTTTTGGTACTACTGCTGGCCGCAATGTTTGGCTATCAGCGTCGGCGCCAAAGGCAACAGTTGCAACAAGCCTACGACCGCGTTGCCGAGTCGGAACACCAACTGCGTTTGGCTATGTTTGGCGCTAACGTCAACACTTGGACTTGGCAGGTCGAAAACAATCTTTTTACCGTTTCGCTTTCTGATGGTGAGCAAAGTAGCGTTGCCCGCCAGCACAATATTCCGATGGCCAAATTGCCTATTCACCCTGAGGAGTTAGAACGGGTGGGCGCTGTATGGCAGGCGCATTTGGCAGGCAATTACCCCCGCTATGACGTAGAGCATCGTATTTTAATTGGCGATCAGTGGCGGTGGATCCACGCTGTTGGCCGTATCGTTGATAGCGACATCAAGGGCAATGCCAAGCGAGTTTCTGGCATCTTTCAAGACATCACCGAGCGTAAGCAGCTGGAAGGTGAGATTAACCTTTACGCCAGAGCCTTTGAAAATACCGCCGAAGGGGTGCTGATTTTAAGTCGCGACAAATGTGTGCTTTCGGTTAACCCCGCTGTCGAGCGCATATCGGGGTTCGATCGCCAATATTTACAAGACAAGCCGTTAGACGTTTTACTGCCACCGGAGTTTTTAGATACCGAACTTTGGCGCGATGTTGCCGAGCAAGGGGCCTGGACCGGCGAGTGTAGTCTGCGCCGCCGTGATGGCAGCCTCTGTGCGTTGTGGCTCAATATCTCGCAAATGGACGACAGCCTGTCATCGGGTGGCCATTTCGTGGTGGTTTTCTCTGATATGACCGAACGCAAGGCGGCCGAGTTTGAGTTACGGCGTCTTGCTAATTATGACGTGCTGACCGGCCTGCCTAACCGCGGCATGTTTATCAAGCGCCTTTCTCAAGCCATTGAAAATGCTCAAAGCACTGACCGTTCGCTGGCACTGCTGTTTATGGATCTAGACCGCTTTAAAACCGTTAACGATACCTACGGTCACCGGGTGGGGGATGGGCTGCTGGTGGAAGCGGCCAGCCGCCTGCAAGGCGTGGTGGGCGATAAAGACACTGTCGCCCGCTTAGGTGGCGATGAGTTTGTGGTTATCATCCAAAACATCAGTGGGCCCACCGAGATTGTGCCGGTTTGTGAGGCGCTATTAGAAGCCCTTGCCACGCCCTTTGATGTGTATGGCCGGCAATTTTATCTCTCTACCTCCATTGGTGTCAGTCTTTACCCTGATGATGGCAACCTGCCTGAAGCGCTGCTGCGTAACGCCGATATGGCGATGTATCACGCCAAGGAAGAAGGCCGCAACAACATGCAGTTCTATAGCCATGAACGCAATGTTGAAGCAATGCGCCTTATTCAGCTCGAATCAGACCTGCGGCTTGGTTTAGAAAGAGATGAATTCTTTGTGGTGTACCAGCCACAAGTGGATGTGCTGGAAGGGGAACTGGTGATGGCTGTTGAGGCGCTGGTGCGTTGGCAGCACCCGAAAGATGGCCTGGTCAATCCCGATACCTTTATTAAAGTGGCTGAAAATTGTGGCCTTATTGCGGCATTGGACGAACAGGTGCTGAGAAAGTCGTTGCACGGTATTCAAGAGATCAATGCCCAGCTTAGAAAGCCCCTTACCCTGAATGCCAATATCTCGGCCGCCCATTTCCGGCAGCATAATTTTGTGGCACAGGTGCAGCAATTGTTGGAAGAAAGTGGCCTCAACCCTGGCCTGTTGTGCCTTGAGATAACCGAGTCAACGTTAATGCGCGAAGTGGGCACGGCTCGCGAACATTTGGCAGCGCTGCGTAAACTGGGCGTATCCATCGCTGTCGATGACTTTGGCACTGGCTACTCTTCTTTGGCTTACCTTAAGCAGTTCGCTGTTAACGAGCTTAAGGTCGATAAATCCTTCGTACACGATTTAACCCGTAGCGAAGCGGATGCTGCTATTGTGCGGTCTGTGGTCGATCTTGCCCGTAACCTCAGTTTAAAAGTGGTGGCCGAAGGCGTGGAAACCGAAGAGCAACTGGATTTATGTTTAGCCTTAGGCTGTTACCGAGTGCAAGGCTATTACTACGCCCGGCCAATGAAACAGCCTGACTTGCAGCAGTGGCTGTTGGACTGGAATAGTAGGCCGAAAGACTGAAACATTTGCTAAAGAAGTCATTCTTTGCAGACATGTACCTAATTTGTAACATGTCTCGTCATTATTAAAATCAGCAAGGACAACACACATGACCAAATTGAGTCACTTGGCACTGGCCGTGACCCTCGGCTTAGGGATAAGCACCGCCACTTGGGCCGATAGTTCCTCAACCAGCACATCAGCAGAACAAACAAAGCCGGTATCAGGAATCGAG